>JBBKWP010000021.1:0-22892 GCA_037968995.1 Candidatus Xenobia bacterium | reverse complement strand
GGCTTCCAGCCATGTTGCTAGCCTCCGGCGGCCTCTCTATTCTGATGCTGCTTGGCGTAGGAGTCCGTGTCTGGGTCAAAGACAGCCTCGTTGAGACCTTGCCGGCCCTAGTGCTTATGGTTCTCAATCTCCACATCTTTGTCGCCCACTGGCACAGTTGAGTGCAATCCTCGAAGAGCTGAACGAGACCTGCGTCAAAAACCTACCGGTCTACAGATCCTTTCTTCTCAGAAGGCTATCAGGCCCGTGCCCTTAGGATGCCATAAGGGCACGGGCCTGATCGACCGACATCCCCAGGTTCGGAATCCATCCGAGGTCGTCGGCTAAGCGTTCACAGAACGCCTCGGTCTGAGAATCGCCGTCACCCTGGCGACAGAGCGTCAAAGCCTCACTCAACGTGACGTAGTCGGCGCTCTCTTCAGCCTTGGGTGGCGACACGACTTGGGCGAGAAAGTGATAGTAGAGGTCCGATTGTCCGGCCGACGCCCCGCTGGGTGATCCCAAGCTTCGCGCGCCTTCGGGAAGCTGCTCGTCGATCTCAAGCTCGCGCGAAATCTTGATATCCGCGACATCTCTTCGCATCACCTTGGGTGATTCAGGAGCAAACGCCAGCGCTGGACGAGCTTGGGTCGTCATCGCCAGCATCGGGCCTCGCTCAGGATCAAGGTAATAGGTCCCCACCTTGGCTCGGTCGTAATCGAGATGGAGATACTGATTCTTGAACTCGCTCTCAAGCGTAGTGATCACACCGTTCTTATTAACCGCATGATGGGTTTTGGCGTCTACCATCAGGCTCTCGGAACTGACCATCACGTCCTTTCTTGACGAGGTGACCACATCGTTAACCATGGCTTCTAAGGACTCGGCCCGCGGCCGTGGCTGAGGTATCGCGCTCGGTTGGAGTTGAGCACGAATGTCAATGACGTCACCGAGACCCAAAGTGTCGAAGTTCGAGGCTAACTTGGGGTGATCGTGAACGTAGACATCGAGTTGGGGAACGAACCCGATGGAGTCAAATCCTCGGCCAAGCAGGGTTCGGGTGCGGCTCGACTCCGAGACTTCACTTCGGTCCGTCGCTGCGATAGCCTCACGCGGAGTCATGATCTTGGGTCCAATGAGGTCGGTCACTTCCATGCTGCCTCCGTCTCCATAGGGGTTGCCCGAAATCTTCACCGCGGCCACGAAATACGCGTCAGACTCCGTGGATTCGTTGGGCATGGTTGGAGACACCGCAGTTCCCAGAGGGCGGAAGGTCCCAGGAACGACCTCACCACCGACCTCCTCAGCCAGTTCCGATAGAGCGATCTTGGAGCTGGAAGCGCCCGCGTGGTCCATCCGACCGGCAACAAAGCCGTCCTGGACATAGGGCTTCCCGCGGTCGGCACGCGAGAGTCGGGTATCTCCGGTTTTTAAAATCGGATGCGGGTTGAGTTGCTCGTCGAACACCATGGCCGCGATAGCCGCGATGTGATGGCCGGGTCCATAGACGAAGCCACCTTGGTAGCTCTGCGTCACACCGTCCTGGGTGACTCCCACCTCATAATTCTTGTATTTTAGGAAGCCGTCAAAAGGAACGTCGGTAATGTTCGCTTCGACGCGAGTGTCCGTCAACCCGCCACTAGAGATGACCGGGGATCTCGAACCGTCTCTGGAGCCAAGCGGGGGCTTCGAGTCAGCGCTTGTTTGCGAGGTGACGGACGGCAGCGTAAAGCGGGAGGGTTGAGCAGCGCTAAAGCCGGATGAGATAGACACTCTGAGTGTTTCGGGGCAGGGAATGCGTCCCCTCCACCTTTCGGGTTCACACCTGTTTGGGCCGTGGGGACGCCATTCGGGGCGAGTGCGACAGGGTGTTGATCGACTTATTGTGGACCTCTCGGTACTTTGCGCCAAGAATGGCCACCTCAAGGGCGAGGGTTTCTGGCGTGACTGCAGTATAGCTCCCAATCAATTCTTGACCATTTCACGGGGGAGTCTCCCCACAGGAGGACTTATGTCACTTAATAAAGTGCTAAAACTTTTAATTTTAGGCTTGCTAGCCGGCGTCACCGTCGGTTGCGGAAGCTCTAATACCGTCGATTCAAACTTTCCGAACCAGAGCTTTCAAAACTTTGACGCTCCCGTTCAACTCCGCTTTACCGCGGTTCCTAACCGCGTGTCGGGTGGCTCTTTTGGCCCCGTGAGTGTCTCGATTCGAGATTCCAACGGTATCATTGTGACGACGGCGACCAATCCAGTCACCATAACATTGAACAATCCGGGTGGAGCCGTGTTGTCGGGCACCACAACTGTGGATGCCATCGCCGGCGTCGCTACCTTCAACGACCTTTCGGTGAACCTCGCCGGAGACTATTCGTTCACGGCCACGTCGACCGGACTTCTTCCCGCGAACAGCAACGATTTCAGTATCACTGCCGGTCAGCCGACCTCGGCGACCTTCCTAACCCAACCGCCGCCACTTCCGGCACCTGGGACCCTACCCACGGCGGCGACCTCTGTCACCAAGGGTCAGCCTCTGCCCCCCCTGGTAGTCGAGTTGCGTGATGCGAGTGGAAACCTCGTTGCGACCAACTCCCAAGTCAGCATGCGAATCGCGGTTGACCCGACTGGGACCGCGACCCTAGGTGGAACCACCTCGGTTCTCGCAGTCAACGGTGTCGCCACGTTCAACAACTTGACCGTGGAAACCGGCGGCGGTGTCCTCGTGCTGGCAGCCACTTCTGGTGCCGGTGCCGTCGCAGTCTCCAATCCTTTCTTCGTAGTTGCCGACCTCTTCGCGTACGCAGCTTCCCTGCCGGGTGTATTGGCGCCGCTCAGCGCTGACTCGGGTCTGTTCCGCGCCGATGCTTTGGCTTCCCCAATCACACCGGCACCTGTAGGTGCTATCACTGGAGTTAAGAACGTCACCGGACTGGTGGCACTGCGCGACGGTCGCCTGCTGGGAACCAACCGCGACAATCCCTTGATTCCCCGCTACTTCGCTATCAGCAACCCTGACACTAACGCCGCCCCCGACTTCATCACCGACATCACCGGCATCAACGGCGGAACCACGTTGACGGGACTCACCTACGACGGACAAAACAACATCATCTACATCTACGTAGCTGATGGAACCAGTCCTGGACTCTATACCCTAAACTCTGCCACCGGCGCCGCGACTTTCATCGGAGCCTCTGGCTTGACGGGCACCGGAGTGGGCTTGGGTCTGGATCCCTTCCAGAATCCTCGCGTCATCTACACCAGACGCACCGACGACAACAGCCTCGTCACCCTCAGCCCTTCGACCGGTGTGGGAACTCCCGTTCCTACCTCCGTGGGCAACGTCTCTCCTGACCTAACCGCGCTTGTGGTGAACCCTTTCAACACAGCACTTCAAGGTCTGATCCGACCCGCGAGCCCCTTTGCTTACACGCTCAATGTGATCGACAAGGCGACCGGAATCGATTCCTCTCCGGTCAGCCTCCCCTTCATCACGGCCGGAACCTTCCGCGTCGAAGAGTAACACCTCATCCCAATAGCCGAAAAGATGGCAACCAAAAGGCCCAGGAAATCCTGGGCCTTTTGTTTTTTTTCGCCAGACAGAATCACTCTATGACAACACTGCCGACGCTCTGAGTTTGTGCGAACCGCTACCAAGACACAAGAAGGGGCGCACCGCACGGAGAGATGTCATAGGCTCGCCATTTTTTTTGCGAATTCGACGCGCAGGCTGTTTCGGTCTATACTTGGTCGATGGAACTTCACCCGGCCTCGGCGTTACCGAACCGCGCCCAAACCAATATCCCGCGAGCCCAAGAACCCAAGACCGCTCGTGAAACGGAGGCCACCCCTCCGGCCGAGCACTACACGCCGGACTCCAGCGCATCAACGGCGTCTGCCTATTCCGCGCCTCTTTTGCCCCAACCCGATCGAGCGTACATCGTCAACGCCGAGAAAATGCCCTTGGTTGTTCGTTTCGATGCCAAGGCTATCGCCTTCTTCGAGCATATCGGGCGCAAAGTCGACCTCGAAAGCGCCCAACTGATCGCACCGAGCGGAGCGGCCCATTCGCTGGACTCCCGAGTGTCGGCTCAGCCCAGTTTGGGCGAGCAGTATGGCTTGCTAAGCGGCGAGAAATCCGTAGCCACCACCGAGCCTTGGACCTTCCGGGTGCCGGGGATGCCAGGTGGCGTGTTCGGTAAGCCTCAAGGCGTTCAGTTCTTGGGCCGCGACAATGGCTTAGCTGTGGAATTCCTCGACCAGGAAGGCAGGCCGCTGCCTAAAATCTCCGGGGGGCAGGTCATCGACGACTTCCAAGAATTTCGTACCAACACTAAAGTGCTGCGTCGCGATCGATATTTCAGCGCCCTGGAGCTTTTGGGTAGCGCGGAGTCTGCTTCGGTCGCGTCCGCTCCCGGCAAGCTTTTGACGGATGAGCCCCTGCCGGGCCTTCGCTTCATGGCTCCCAGCCCACAAACTCTCACAGCGCTCAAGGCCGGCTTCGAATCCGTTCTGGGTGATTGCTCACGCACCAGGGCCGAGAGCGTGAACCTCAACAACCTCAGAGCCTTCGAGTCCACCTTCCGGAGTCTGCTGGAAAAAGAGCAGGCCGAAAAGGAAGTGGTGGATGGATTTGCCGTTCTTCGGGAAGCCGCGGCGCATCCCGACGCCGCCGGACTGCTTCAAGAGATCGCGGGCCCCGGTTCCGAGCGGCTAAAGCCTGCCGAATTGCTGGACGCCGTCCGCACGAAAGTCCAGCGGGCCTGCCCCTTGGAGATCATCGTAATCCCCAGGGGACAAACTGCCGTCGACTGCATCGAAAACCCCGACGAGTACACTCGCGGACAGCTAAAGGGGGCCGGGCGAGCCTACTTTCACAGCAGCGACCCCATCGCCTATCGGATCCAGACCGGGTCGGACGATCTTCCGCCTCAGCGACTCTTTGTCGGTGAGGAAGTGCTGGGGAACGAAAGAGCCGTTAAGGTCATCTTCAAGCACGAGTTGCTTCACGTTTTTGAGCATCGCTACGCCAACCCCGAGGAACTGGCGGCGCTGAAGGCGAGTTTCGATGAGGCCAGTGAATTCCAGAGTCTTTACGGCTCCAGTTTTTTCGAGTACCTACCCACCGTGGGTGAAGAGTACCTCTCTGCCCACGGACCCGAGGGGCCCCAGTGGGTCAAGGACCAGCACCCTCGAGTTCACGAAATGCTCTCGCGCCTGCTGGGAAGTGACCCAGCAGCTTAAGGTAGCGCCTCCTTGTCGCGACATGTCGCGGCTGGGACTCGGTACATCGCCGCGTTCGGACATGTAGCGCCTGGTCGGGTGCCTCTCCCGACGGATAGGTCCTAGATACCGCATCGTACCTCTTCCCTGTCGAGAAGAAGCTTTACCATTCTATGGTCAATGATTATTCATAGCAAACAGATAGGAGGCCCCATCATGGCCAACACATTAAAAGAAAAGACGATCGCCTTTCTGGCGACGGACGGAGTGGAACAGGTCGAACTGACCAAGCCGTGGGATGCGATCAAAGCCGCAGGCGCAAAGGTTGAGTTGATCTCCCTAAAAGCCGGGAAAATTCAGGGGGTTCATCACGACGAGAAAGGTGACACGTTCGAGGTCGACAAGACCGTGGACAGTGCGAAAGCGTCAGATTACGACGGCCTTGTACTCCCGGGAGGCGTGTTCAACCCGGATGCCCTCCGAGTGGACAAAAAGGCTGTCGCCTTCGTACGCGACTTCTTCGAGCAGCACAAACCTGTCGCTGCCATTTGCCACGGGCCTTGGCTGCTCGTGGAAGCCGGCGTCATTCGCGGCCGCAAGGTGACCTCTTGGCCTAGCCTCAGCACCGACCTCAAGAACGCCGGAGCCATCTGGGTGGATGAGGCGTGCGTCTGTGATGAGGGACTCGTCACCAGTCGCAACCCTGATGACCTTCCAGCCTTCTGCAAGAAGGCCGTCGAAGAGTTCGCTGAGGGCCGACACGCCGCCCAGACCGTCTAACTCTATCCAACCTCTGCCCACTGGGAGAGAGCTTGAGCAAGTCTCGGGCTCTCTCCCACCTGACTAAAAGAACGAAGGAACCCAGCTATGATTTCAAGAAATGAATACCTCAAATCCCTAGCGATCGATGTCCTCGACGAGAGAGTGGAACGCGCGGTGATAGCGCTCGGGCAGATTGTCCCTGATGCCAACATGACGACCTTCCAAGGGGACCAACTTTCTATCCAGAAATTGGTGAAGGAAGAGTCTTTGATGCTCGCTTTCATGCGTGCCTCTTGGTGACCGTACTGCAGCTCGCAGTTAGCGATGCTCGACGGTATGGGAAAGACTTTTAAGAAGCTGGGATGCCGTATTGTGGTGATCAGTCGCGAAGAACCTGAAGAGTCCACCTTTAAAGCCCAAGAGGTCACCCTTGTGACCGATCCAACCAACCAACTCGGAGAAAAATTAGGACTGACGTATCTGGCTCTCGATGAAATGAAATCTATCTACGAAGAACTGGGAATACCCGGAGAAGTGGAAGGGCAGTATGACACCAGCGAACTTAATGTTCCAACCACGCTCATCCTGGAAAAAAACACCGCCCGCATCCTCTATAAGTATGCTCGTCGCGATTACACTCTTCGGGCTCCAGGATCGGCTTTGACCAGAACCTTGAAGATCGTCAATCAGTAGTCACATAGAATCGTCACAACTCGCCAAGGAGGCCGATCGAGTCGCAGCACAGTCGACGAGAGAGAATCAGCAGTCTAGGTCCAACGGGTCGCCCACGAGTTCTGTGTAGTAGTGGACCGAAACGGTGGTGGTCTCGGACGGAATGAAGGCCGTCATCTTGACCCGCGCTGGGCCCTGAATTTTCCACTCATCCTCCGGCGTGTCCTCACCTTCCGGACGGACCCGCGAGGCGAAGCATTCGAGAAAAGTTGATTCTTGGAGGGTCTCCAGGTCCAGTGATCCGGTGACCGGAGTTGGGGTCAAGCTGAGTTCCTCAGGTTCCCAATGGACAAATCCGCGCTCTTCGGTCATTGCGACAGGCGTCACCGTCACCTCCAAAGACACCCAGCGTCCTTGGCCCCGGTCTTCGGACATGGCCTCATGCAGAGATAGAGAGTCTTCCTCGTCGAAGTGCTCTTGGGGTCCGTCCGAAGGTCCTAGGGAATGGACTTCCATCGTCGCTCCTTTCAAAGCCGCAGCTTTTGCCCCAATCATCCCCGAGGCGAACCGCTTCATTCCGCCTTTCAACAGTTTCGGAAGCGCAGACTTTAGGAGTGCGAGGCCGCTGACAATCACGACAGCGAAGACGACTCCAACTCCGAACAACGTACCGTTCCACTCACCCATACCGTACCTCCAGAAATTTGTTGAACGTTTCCTCATTCCGAAGCCAACGGTCGTTTCCCGCCGCATCGGCAGGGAACGCGACAGACCGAAGCAGACGGGTGAGCCCTAAGGGTTCGGGGGGGCAGGCTTGGGTTCATGGATGTCTTTCTTGTAGAAATACATCATGAGTAAAAATCCTGGCATGACCGCCATCGCGATCAACACAATTGAGTTCATTGAGTTGGAAAGGTCCCCACCACGAGGCCTTCTCTACAAGACCGCCTCTGTGGCGAGAGGCGGCGCGGAGGGTCTGTGTGAGACCTTGAGGCTTTCCACAGAGACTTCGTACTCTGGAGTGACCGTGATGATCGAGTCTTCCGGTACTGGGCCCCATTCAGGACAATCGTCAGGGTTGGCAAAATCTGCGGTGAGAGGCTCCGAGCTTATGATCACCGCTCCAGGTTTGTCACCCTCGATCTCACAGTGATGAAGATTCCCGTCAGCGCCCCTCTCAAACCCCCCGGCTACTGAATAGTAGAGCGACTGAGCGACTTGATGGTCGGGATAGCGCCAGTTGCAGAATCGCGTGGCCACCAATGAGTGACCGTCGGTGACAGCGAAGTTGAGGGAAGAACGCTCCGTGATCTCCTTGTCCATAGACCATTCCATCAACATTCCTACCAATTTCGCCATAGTGTCACGCAAGACGAGCGGAGGAATCGGCGTTTCCAGAGTCGGAAGAAGACTGAGGAACAGGGCGAAACAATGTTCTGAATCTGTGGTGCCACGGATGCAGTCGAAGATGGGATCGGGCAGACTGTTCAAAAGCTTGCGACGGATGGTCGAGAAACCCGCCAGCCCACCGTTGTGCATGAACAGGAGATTTCCGAATTTGAACGGGTGACAGTTCTCTCGGCTGACCGCCGAGTGCAACGTGGCGGCGCGGACGTGGGCGAACATGAGTTGGGTCCGAAGAAGATGACTCAGATTCTCGAGATTGGGGTTATTCCAAGCGGGGTCCGCGAACACCAATCGTGCCGGCTCGGGACTGATGGAGTGGTCGTACCAACCCAAACCGAATCCATCACCATCAACTGGATGCCGCGTGACGTGCTGTTGAGGTTGAAAACCCGCAAAATTAAGAGTCTGCCGAACCAACGAGTTGTTGGTCTCCAAGACTAAGTCCGACATCAAAATCGGACGTCCAATGTATGTCAGCCAACGACACATTCAGTCCCCCACCGCTAAGATTTTTTGGGCGGGTCGCCCCATCAGATCTTCGTCCATGCGCTCACGATCCTCGAAGAACAGTTCGCCCAGATCGTGCTGGTTCAAAATCTTAGAAAGTCGCGCCAGCAGGGCCTCTTCCGTTTTCACGCCCTGGATACAAAAAAGTCGGTTGCGAGCGCCATCAGGGCCCATGGCTTGAGCCAAGGCCTGCTGTCGAGGCGAGTTATTCACTCTCGCCCACCCACTCGCCGTGGCGGCATAAAGCAAATTCCAGTCGGTCTCCCCCACCCGTTTCCGCCAGCGGGCGAGTTGCTCTCCGATTCCGTCGAGTTGGGCTCGTGCGGAGATGGCCATGGTTTGCTGAACCGGAAGTTCGATCCGGCGGGCGTAGGCCTTAAAGCCCTCTCTATCGATGGGGCTCTTGATGGAAGCGAAATCCAAACTTTGGCGCAAAATCTTCCGGCAGGCGACTCGCGCTTCGGGATCGACCGGAAGCGAGTCGAGTTCGTCGATCGTTTTCTCAAACATCTCGCGCAGCGCCTCAAGCTTTTTTGTCAGCGGTTTCTCCACGGTTAAGGGGCCGGGGAAGAGAACCCCAAACAGGCCGAGAGGGGCGTGAGCGACGTACTTCAAGGTGGCGAAGGCGATACCCACAGGTTCGACCGTTTCGGTCTGTCCACCGTGTATGAGACTGAATCGTCCGCCGGAGGGGGTCCCGATAGATAAAATGACCGCCGGGACGCGCTCCAGACAGCCCGCGCTTCTCGCCTCGAACGCTTCTTCCGCAAGGTCTTGAAGGGCCAAGAGAGCAGAGGGTATCACGCTTGGGCAACCTCCATGGGGACGAACCGCTTCACCGCTTCTACCAACTCTCGACCCACTCTTCGGGCTTCACGACCGTAGTAGGGATTCTTCGTTTCCCAATCCTCGGTGAAGGCTTCGCGGGCGTGAGGCATGGAAACGGTGGCTGGAATGAGGGTCACACCCACACAAGAAAGAACCGTGCGCAGATGCCCGAGACCCCTGAGACCAGCGTGGTCCCATTTCGACGCGCTCAAGACCGCTCCGATTTTTCCCTGGAAGTTACCGGCCTCGGGGTCGTCCGGGTCGGGTCGCGTTCCCCAATCGATGGCAGCTTTCAGGGTCGAGCAGAAAGAACCGTTGAACTCGGGCGCCGCCACCAGCAGGCCCTGATGTGTCCGCAAATGGCGCTTAAGAGTTCTTGCGACATCGGGCAGACCGCTTCGAGTTTCGTCGTCGAAGGAAAAGTGAGGAAACCTCGTTTCGTGCAGGTCCATGAAGGTGATTTCTGCTCCCTGCATTTTCGCTTCCTCCAGCGAAAGGTCCAACAGGCGGCGGTTGAAACAAGTACTGACGATACTGCCCGCGAGGGCCAAAATGCGGATAGACATGATGTGGGTGCCTTCGTGGAGAGGCTTGCCTAACCTGCAGGATTACAGTAGGCCTAATGCAAAGAAACAGTTATCCACCAACGATTCACGCTTCTACAAGGGGAGGAACATTATGCCCATTCAGGATTTCCGTCCAGTACTGGACCGCACTGGAGCGCTCGCCGAAAAGGCGATGCAAAACTCCAAAGACTACGCCGCCTACACCAAAGATCTCAATGACTACCTGCGCAAGGAGATCGACGAGGACTACTATTCCCACTGGGACGTCCAACCATGTCCGGTAGCCATGACAGCCACCGAGAGAAACTCCTTGGCTCATCTTGGGCGAATGCTCTACCAGGTTGTTGAGCGCATCCTACAGATGTATGCCAACGGCATCGATGACGTGGTGGGATACAACCGGCGCTACACGCTCTTTCGCCCGCTGATGCATCGCCAACTCGTCACCTGGCAAGAGTATGGGCGATACGATTTTATTATCAGCAGTGAAGGTCGTCCGTTGTTCATCGAAACCAATGCGGCTATGGCCAGCGGCTACCTACCGGGTCACTACGTGCAGCAGCGCTTCGTTGAGACCGCCCCAGACTTCTTGGGCTTTGAGGGGATGTCGGGCGAGACTCCCGATCGCTTCGAAACCTTCGGAGAGTACATTCGCTCGGCCGTCGCGACCTTCGATCAAGGCGACGGTGTTCTGGCCATCTTGGTGGACGAGAATCACAAAATGCACGAAGTCGCCATGATCAAGAAGAGTTGTGAGGCGGCCGGAGTCAAGGTCGCTGTTGGAGACGTCGCTGATTTAGAACACGCCAACGGACAGTACCGACTGGGTGGAGAGCGAGTGAAGGCGACCTTCAACAAGTTTCGCATTTTCGGGTCTCAGCACCACTGGAGCGAGGGAGCGCACGATCGCTATCACGTGTTTTTGGAAGGTTTGCAAAATAACGCCTTTCTCAGCATCAACAACTTTGCTTGCCTGACGGTGGCTGAGGACAAGGGTATTTTCGCCTCCATGCGCACCCCGGCCGTTCGTCTAGCGATGACCTCCGAGGAACTCGATTTCATCGACAAACACACCCCGGCCACCTACTCGATAACGCCCGAATCCATGACCGAGAAGGGCGATAACGTCAAGGAGATGATCCTCAAGGACCAGGGTCAGTGGATCCTGAAGCCGCGCAACGACTACCGGGGTTCTGGCATCTGGAGCGGTCGCGACCATTCGTCGAGCGACTGGGCCGGCATGGTCAAGGAGATCCTCGAAGGTCAAGTTCCCTACCTAGCGCAGTCTCGTGTCGATCCCCACTTCTTCAACGTGGCGCACTCCGGACCGGAAGGCGTTAAGTTGGAGGAAGTTCGAATTGTGGGCGGGGTCTACTTCCGGCACATGGGAGTTTCCAGCATCGTCGCCAGAGTCTCGCCTCACGAGGTCGTCAACGCCATCACCGGCGCCTACGTTCTGCCTGAGATCGCCATACCGCAATCTGCGGCGGTCCCCGCGCTACAACCCGCCTAAGAGCCTGTGGAAGTCAATTCACCCCGGCCTCTAGACCGAACAGAGAAGGGGCGTGGCTTTCTTCTCATGATTGGAGCCACGCTGGCGCTTGCCGGCGTGGTTCTTTTCGTGGGGTTGACCCATGGAGCCGTCCCAGTGGAAAACCTTCTGGTGATTCGGGGTCTCGTCTTTTTCTCAGCACTCGGTCCTTGGGCCTATCGCAATCGTTCGCTGGCGAAGGGAGGGCATCGCAAACTGCTGCTTCTTCGAGGGGGAGTCGGGGTCGTGACCCAGGCCTGCACCATCATCGCCGCCACACGAATCCCGATCTCGATCGCCAGTCTTCTGCAGAAGACCGCCCCTCTTTGGACCTTCTTCTTGGCTTGGGTTCTGCTCGGGATCCGTCCCCTCGGCATGGAGTTTCTGGCACTACCGGTCGCTGCTTTGGGCTTATGGCTCCTGGTCCAACCCGATCACGCCTTGGATTTGGGTTCGGTCAGTCATCTGGGAATCGGTGCGGGTCTGGCCGGAGGATTCTTCAACGCTTTAGAGATCATCTGCATGCGCCGCCTTCGGCACACCGACAGTCCCAATGTCATCAATTTTTGGTATGCCGCCGTGACCATGGCGTTGGCCTTACCGTTCTGCTTCGACGGTGGATGGCCCACCACTCTTGAGATGTGGGGGTACGCGGTCGGCTACAGTCTGTGCGCTCTGATCGGACAGAGCATGCTGGCTTCAGCCACTCGGACCTTGTCAGCGATTGAGGCCAGCATCGGAACGTTGCTGAAACCCGTGTTCGCAGGCGTCCTTGGGTGGATGGTCATGCAGCAAACCCTCAACGCCTTGGAGTTGACCGGTATGGGCCTCGTCCTCCTCGCGGCGGGTGCAGCGTCGGTCGCGGAACACTTCCGCCCGGTTAAGAACCCGGAGGCGTAACGCACTCGTAGCGACCCGGCGCCAAGATACGGTTGGGGTCGAGGGCCAGCTTCACTTTTT
This sequence comes from Candidatus Xenobia bacterium, assembly GCA_037968995.1. Classification (GTDB taxonomy): domain Bacteria; phylum Vulcanimicrobiota; class Xenobia; order Xenobiales; family JADMJV01; genus JAEXNA01. The sequence goes on along the minus strand of JBBKWP010000021.1, from coordinate 10,457 downwards.
CCTGGAGATTCTTAGACCCCTGTTGCGCCCTTTGTAGCAGCGGCATACTGTCGGTGGTCAAGCGACCGAGAATGTAGCCCTTGTCGGCGAGGCGCTCCACGGCTTCTCGAGCACAGGCTAGGGCCTTCTCATCCCGTCCGGGTTCCTCGCGATCGTAGACGATGGCCCCTGTGGTAAAAATCGAGCGCTCAGTGGTGCAGTTCAAACCGATGTTCGGTTCAAAACCGTGCTTACTCTGTATTTCCGTGATCAGATCCGTCGCTTCACGGACGTTCCGGCCACGGAAAGGAATGATCGGGTCCACCCATATGAAACCGACTTTGTCGCGGTCGAGTTGGGGATCGGATGGGGCCGGTTTTTCCTTACGCCAGTAGGCCATATCCATCCCCTTGTTGCCACGGTCGACACCCAGAAAACGAGTATCGTGGTAATAGCGGGTCAGGCATTTCTTTAGGTCATAACCCGTCTCCTCGAGAACCTGGTCGCGACGCTCCTCAGCGTTGGCCTCCAATTCACGGTCGAAGAAGAGCAAGGTGTCCACGTGGGGCTCGAGGGCGGCCCGCACAATGTCGATCTCCGCTTTGGCTTGCTGCGGCGACCAGCAGTAAAGAGCACCGGCACCGTTCCATTTCCCCATCCCGTACTGTTTGCGTTTGACGGCTTCGAGGGCGGGCGAAAGCGTCCAAGCCCCGTCCGTCTCGTCGTAGGGGAACTGGCCTTTGGCCATAAGTTGGCGATAGAAATTCTGCAGCTTGAAATTGGTGCGCAAGATCTGTTTGAGTCGCAGGTCGCGCAGTGCGTCGACCAGGTTCTCCATGCGTTCGATGTCATCGAAACGATAAACAAAGGACACGAAATCCGACGGCGTGGGAGCTAAGAAAATTGTCATTCGAGTGACCACACCGAGATTGGACTGGGTGAACATTCCGTCAAACCAAGGACCCACTCCCCAACGAAAGTAACGGGCGCACTGGCTGTTGGGGAAGCGCTCCATTCCGGTTTCGACGATCTCGCCATCGGGGAGCACGACCTGCATCCCGCACATGTAGTCAAAGCGGTCCGAGTAGGGACCGAAACCCCAACCGCGCTCAAGTGCGTTTCCGATCACGCTGGCATCCGGGGTGGTGCCGGGAGCCGACATAAAGAACTTTCGTCCGTTCTCCTCGAGAAGCGCTTCCAGTTGTCGAAACGTCACTCCGGGTTCTACCGTCACGGTACCCATTTCGTCATCGTAGTCGAGAATGTTGTTCATGCGACCCAGGTCTAGGATGGCAGCGCTTCCGACAGGAGGCACACGGGAACCATAACCCCAATTTTTCCCAGTGCTGATAGGATAGACGGGTACGCGAGTCTTCTGCGCGACCATCAGACAGGCACTCACTTCCTTGGTGTTCGCCGGCTTGACGATAGACGTCACTTGTCCGTCGGTGGGATACGTCGCCGAAGAGGCTAAGTCGAGTTCCGCGCGATCGAGGAGAACGAATTCCTCTCCAACCACCTGTCGCCATTGTTCGCACGCTGCGTCGAGAGCCAACTTTGAATTTACCATAAGAATTTGAGACCTCCCCTATCAGCCATCGGCTTCTTCGGGAAAGTGACGAAACCCTGTGTAGATCCTCTCGTTTGATGCGGTTTGAGCCGCGGGAGGAGTTTCGACGCGCAACGCCACAACGTTGAATTAAGGAGAAAAGATTTTGCCATCAAACCTGAGTGAAGAACGAAAAATTAGCTACCTGGAAGACCTTAAAACCCTTTTGAGAATACCCAGTGTGTCCACCGACCCGGCCTTCAAGGCCGACATCCTAAGAGGCGCGCAAGAGGTCTCTAAGCAGATGCTGAGCGCGGGGCTTCAAAACGTCGAGATTTTCGAAACGGCCGGACACCCGATTGTCTATGGCGACTATCTGGTAGACCCTAGTCTACATACCGTCCTGGTCTACGGCCACTACGATGTGCAGCCAGCGGATCCCCTCGAACTTTGGCACAGCCCTCCCTTCGAGCCTACCATACGCGACGGTATGATTTTCGCTCGAGGTGCGACCGACGACAAAGGTCAGTTTCTTTGCCACCTCAAGGCTGTTGACGGTCTCCTTAAAGACGAGGGGACCCTTCCCGTCAATCTGAAAATCATGATTGAGGGCGAGGAAGAAGTAGGGAGTCCGAACATCGCACCCTTTCTGGCCGAACACAAGGAGCGCCTAAAGGCCGACGTTCTCGTCATCTCGGACACGGCGATGTACGCTCCCGGTCACCCCTCCCTGATTTACGGACTGCGAGGGTTAACCTACCATCAGATCGATCTCCAGGGCGCCGACGGAGACCTCCATTCCGGCTACTTTGGGGGCGCGGTCCCTAACCCGGCGGACGAACTCTCCAAGATCCTCGCCCAACTCAGAGATTCGCATGGCAAGGTCTTGATTCCAGGTTTTTACGACGAAGCCGAGGATATGACGGTCTCGGAGCGGCAGGCTTATGCGTCACTCGACTTCAAGAACGAAACGCTGGCTCAAGCCGTGGGCGTGAACCGCCTGAACCCTGAGGATGGCTACAACGGTCTCGAGTCCCGCACAGCGCGACCCACCGTCGAAGTCAACGGTCTGCTTTCCGGGTACACCGGCAAGGGAGCGAAGACCGTCTTGCCGGCCCACGCTATGGCCAAAGTGAGTTGTCGACTAGTACCTCACCAAGACCCTGTGAAGATATCGCAGCTTCTGGAAGCTTACATTCATGAACTCTGTCCCGACAGCATGAAATGCCAAGTCACCCATATCCAGGCCAACCCACCCTGGATCACCGATCCGAATCATCCCACGCTTGAGGCCGCGGCCCAAGCCGTTCGCAACTTCTACGGGAAAGAACCGGTCCGAGTTCGCGAAGGCGGTTCCATCCCCATCATGGATGATTTCCAACGGGTTCTAGGCCTGCCTGGGGTGCTCTTAGGATTGGGCCTCAGTGACGAAAATCTTCACGCTCCCAACGAGCATTTTCGCGTGGAGAACTTCTACAAGGGTATCGAACTGATCAAAGAATTGTATCGCGCGCTAGCTCAAGCGACCGAATTGTAGGCGGTCCGTGACAAAGCGTTACAAAACCTTGAGTGTCATACTAGCCGGTGGCAAAGGGAGTCGCTTGGGCGATATCACGAAGGGCCGGGCCAAACCCGCCGTTCCGTTCGGAGGAGTTTATCGGCTCATCGACATTCCTCTTTCGAACCTTCACCACAGTCAACTTTCCGATGTCTGGGTCGTGGAGCAGTATCTTCCCCACTCGTTAAACGACCATCTGCGGAACGGGAGGCCGTGGGATCTCGACCGCTCGCACGGTGGACTTTTCGTCCTCCCTCCCTACCAATCCGACGACAACGATGACACGGACGGATTTTGTGGAGGCAACGCCGAGGCATTGAATCTCCAACGGGAATTTCTCGAAGACTTTGAAGCTGACTTCATTCTGGTGCTGAGCGCGGACCATCTCTACCGATTTGACTACCGCGACTTGATCGATTTCCACATCGAGCAGAATGCCGATCTTTCGACCCTGATTTGGGACGCTCCGAAGGAACTCGACATCCGTCGCTATTCGATTTTCGAGACGGATGGCGACAGAGTTGTTGACTTTCAGTACAAGCCCGAACACCCGTCAACTCGACTGGTGGGGACGGAAATCTTTCTTTTCTCGAAGCCCGCCCTCCTAGAGGCTCTTATCCACCTAGAGAAAGAGCACGGGTCCGAGCTTGGTGATTACGGCGACTACCTCTTACCCTTGTTGGTCAAACAGAAGAAGGTTGCCGCCTTGCCTCACCATGGCTATTGGCGCGACGTGGGCACTGTAGAGAGTTACTGGGAAGCGCAGATGGAGCTTCTGGAGGACCCCGCCCCTCTCCCACTAGACGACGAAGAGCGGCCCTTTATTACCGACGTAAGATTTCGCGCTCCCGCCTACTTTGGAGGGTCGTCAGTGGTTCATCGGAGCCTGGTCTCTCCGTGCTGCCGAGTGGAGGGGAAAGTGGTGCGGTCTATTTTGGGGCCTGGGTGCCGTATCGCCGAAGGGGCGCTGGTGGAAGACTCGATTTTGATGGAAGGCGTCTGTGTTGGTCCTCGTGCTGTCATCAAAAAAGCCGTGGTCGACGCTGGCGTTGAGGTGAACGAAGCTGTCGGCGATGGCGACGAAATCTGCCTCCATTTCCCCAAAACCGACCCGACGCAAAGCAAGTCCAAAGCCAAAAGAACCCGTCAAACCTTCTCCTAGAGCAGTGCGTGACAAGGATCGATTGGACTAGAAGGTTCCTGTTCGCATATATTCTTCGGCTTTTCCAAAGTCCAGGACCTGCTCTTGGCCTAGGGGATGAGTCAATCGATTCCGCATCAGGTTCTCAGCGGCTCGGCTGGGTGTGCCGGGACGGGTGCCGTGCAGGGATGCCATCATGGCCGCGACGCGAGGGGCTGAGAAGGAGGTTCCCATAGTATTGGCACGATTCTGATTCTCGCCATTGCCAACACTTCCACTAGCGTAGATGTCCACCTCAGGGTCGCGAGTGCTGTATTCCGCCAGGCGCTCTTGGCCCTTGGTGTTCCATCGGGTGGCTCCCACCGTGGTGACGTCGGAGTTCACTAACACGTTGTGGTTGGAGTTCGCCTCGGCTTTCACTCTACGACCGCCCGCATCAGCAGCCAACTGGTCGAGTACCTGCTCCTGGTTGCCTGCGCTAACGACCACGGAATTGTTGCGCGATTCCACTGCCCGAACGGCTTGGCCATACTCTTTCTTAGCTTGCTGCACTTCGTCAGTTTTGCCGCCGCGCTGGGCGGCATCCAGCAGGCCCTGCTGCAGGCGTAGACGCTCGGGTCCGGAGACTTTTGAGTCCGTGCTGTTGAGCTTGCTTTGGTCTATCCCGTAGGCGCCCATCACATTTTGAGCAAACTGATACTCTTTGTTGGCGTAGTCGGTGAACCCGGATTCGGGTGGGGGAGGCGGAGCGGGCTGAGTGGGGGCGGAGCGCACACGCTCGTAAAGGGCAAGGGCGATGTTCTGAGGGTGTGTTCCCATGCTGACGTTGATAGCCGAATCGTGCAAACCCGTCTCGCGGACTTTGTTCAGATCTCCGGTGACGTTCGACAAGAGACCTTGCTGACTCTGGCTGGCATAGCGCTCAATAGCCTGGCGCGCCGCGGCGGGGGCGAGCGGTTTCTCACTCAGCCGGCTCGCTGTGGCTCCGGCCTGGGACGGGACGTAGGTGTCCGAACCGTATTTCTCGGCGTAGATAGGTCCACGAAATCCGTGTTGCTCAGCGGCGTGCGCTCCCACATTGCCGTGGGCGGCGTGTCCGTTGGAGTCCTGAAAATCATCGATGATGACCAGCGAGCCCGCCTGCGGGTTCTGTGGGACTTCAGGCAGCGCCACCTTGCGCACAGCACGGTCGATCAGCGGAGTAAATTGTGAGAAGTTTCCAGGAACGGTAAAAGCCATACTCCAACAATAACAGACAGTTTTTGCGTAGAGTTTAGCAAAGTGTTAAAAATTTGTTCACATTTTCGGTTCTTTTTTCATTCCTGAGTCCACAACCACAGTATCAGCCCCACGGCGAACAGCCCAACCTCGCCGCCCCAGTCTTAGCTGTCCCCGGGCTATCCACGGGCTACCCCAACTCAGGCCGCGAGCTTCTCGTAGCTGTGTTCCCACACACTGCCAAGGTTCACCAAGCCTCGCATTCTGTTAGACCGGCCCGCCCCCCATCTCGTCCAACTCCCGCCGCTGCTCCGCTCTCAAGAGGTCCAAGCCCAACTGGTACGAGGCGTTGGTCCAACCGAACCCTTCGTTAGCGCTCCCTTGATTGGCATACTCCGCGAACAGTTCATCTGAACCCGTGACCACATTGTATTTCTCCATCAAAACGCCATGGCTGTCGATGGCATTCTGGGTGAGCATCTTGATCCACCGTAGGGCGAGATCCGACGCCTCGCGCTCATAGCCGTAGTTCCTCAATCCCTCCCATATCAGCATCTGATGCGGGGCCCACCCGAAGGGAAAGTCCCACTGTCTGGGCGTGCGTTCCTCAATGACGGGGCCCCGTGAGGCCTCGGTGGTCCCTGCGATCCCTCCAGGCTCGATGAGGCGCTCCAGGGCCTCGACCATTCGAGCGGCTTGCTCTCGGGTCGCCAGTCCGGCCCAGAGTGGGAAGAAGTTGGTCGCGGAACAGAAGTCCGTGCAAGCCTCGGTCCTCGTATCGAAGTCGAAGAACTGGTCCCTGCTCCAGCACAGTTGGGTCATCATCCGCTGCCTGCCCTGGGCTCGTTCACACCAGACTTCAGCGGGCGGTATGCCGTCAAGACCGTTCGGAAACTTGGCAAGGAGAATGTCCGCGAGATCGCGCTCATAACGATAAAGCAGCGAGTTCAGATCGACCGTGCACAGTCGCGTGCAGATCCCCTCGAGTCGGTAAGAGGTGTCGTGACCCGACTCTCGCACCGCACGGTCTTCTTTGAAGTATGCGTCGAGTTCGGGGGAAAAAACCCGACGGGCTAAGTAGGCTGCTCGATACCCCTCGACTGTCAAATTGAGAGCATCGGCGTAGGGCTTTAGAATGGAACCATAATGTCTCAGCAACGTCTCGGGCGGGTATCCAATTCCCGAACAGTAGTAACGAGAAAGCCCGCACTTCATCAGTCGGTTCGGCCCCGTCCAAACGTTGTCGTACTCGAAAACAGCGGCCCGCAATCCACGCTCTATCCAGGACGGTTCGGTCTCGGGGAAAAGTCGCAACAGCGACGTAAGAAAAGGCGGCTGAGAACGGGTTAAATAGTAGGTCCGATTGGCATTCAGTATGGCACCGTAGCGCTCTACTTCATACACCAGTTGGTCCACCATCTCTTGCGCCAAGTCTACCAGGCCGTCGCGAACCAAACCTAGGGCGATGAAGTAGCTGTCCCACCCGTACATCTCCTGGAAGCGCCCTCCCGGAACCACATACTTGCGCGGTCCATCCACCCCCAAGCCGAGCCCTAGCAGACCAGGCTTGGAGTTCAGCGACAGAACATAGTCGGGCGTCACCCTCTCTGGCAAAATGAGAAGTTCAAAATCTCGTTGGCCACTCCACTCTTTGTAGTACTCATAAGATTCTGTATCCCCCGCGGGCAGATACAAGCGGGCTTGACCGTCGCCTTTGGGATCTCTCAGCACGCTTCTTAGCGAGTCGCCGTCGAGGCGTCGTGTGAGGGCCGCCCAACAGCGATTCTTGATCCGCTCGCTCAGCCTATGCGGCCATTTCTCACGACCTCTGACAGACTCCAACTTCATAGGCACGATCTTCGCGCTCCCGCCCTCAAACCTGCGCACTATCCGAAAGGTCTATACGGATGTTCTACTAGGAACCTGCTCGCGGGCTGAGAATCGACCGTCTATGGATTGGCACGCCGCGGTACATCATACGCCTACCGGTCTCTATCTCGATAGGCTGTCCGGATCGACTTTCGAGGTCCGCTTGCGTCTGCGAACCTCCCGAAACGCTCCCATCAAAAACGTCTATATCCGCTGTGCTCCCGAAGGTGAAGAACAGACCGTCGCGGCTCAACGAGTTCCGGACCGTCAGGGCTACGACTGCCACTGGTGGGAAGTTACGCTCAATCCTCACAACCCCAGATTTCACTATCGCTTCCTTCTCCGAACCGAGCAAGGAGTCTGGTGGTACAACGCCGCTGGCATCACCAGGTCGGTACCCACCTATCACAACGATTTCCAGATTCTGCCGGATCGTTCAGAAACGTCCTGGGTCGACGACGCTGTCTTCTATCAGATTTTTCCTGACCGCTTCGCAGTGGGGCCACCGGAAAGCTCCGTCCGCTCCGGTCAGCATCGCCTGGACGGTTGTCCGGTCGTAGCAAAGAAGTGGGGTGAACTGCCCAACGTTCATCAAGGCGCTCGGGAATTCTACGGGGGAAACCTGCACGGGATCACCGACAAACTCACTTATCTGCAGGACGAGTTAGGCGTGAACGCTCTCTACCTCAATCCTATTTTCACCGCCCCCAGCAGCCACAAATATGACGTCGCCAGTTACCACGCAGTCGATCCTCACTTCGGAGGAGATGCCGCCCTCATCAGGCTCAGAGAGGCCACCCGCAAGAGGGGAATGCGCATCATTTTAGACGTGGTGCCTAACCACTGCGGCGTGGAGCACCCCTGGTTTCAGGACGCTCTCAAGGACGCCCAAGCCGAGACGGCCGAGTTCTTCACTTTCCACAAACATCCGGAAGACTATGAGAGTTGGCTAGGTATTCGATCGCTTCCCAAGCTCAATTACCGCAGCGCCAAACTCAAGGAATGGATGTATCAAAAGCAGGATTCCGTACTCAGGCGGTGGCTTGCGCCTCCCTACAATTTGGACGGTTGGCGCGTAGACGTGGCCAACATGCTGGGCCGTCAGCGCGCCGACCATTTGGGACACAAAGTATTGAGAGGGATGCGCCAAGCCGTCAAAGAGACCCGGCCCGACTCGTACTTTCTCGGTGAAAGCTTCTTCGACGCGAGTTCCTACCTGCAGGGGGACCAACTCGACGCGACCATGAACTATCGCGGCTTTATGATGCCGCTCTATCATTGGCTGACCGGCCACGACTACCATCATCTTTCGGGACGCGATTGGGGCGACGACTACCCTTTAGAAACGGCTGATATGGAGGCGCAGTGGCGAAATTTCCGGGCCTCGGTACCCTGGGAAGCCGCCCGACAGCAGTTCAATCTGTTGGGCAGTCACGACACCCCCCGCCTCTTGAATATGGTCGATGGAGACCGAGAAAAAGCTGCGCTGGCGCGCCATCTGATGTTCACCTATCCGGGCGTACCCAATGTGTATTACGGTGACGAAATCGGCCTAGAGGGCGGTCGCGATCCGGACAACCGCCGCTGTATGCCCTGGGACCCCGAGCAGTGGGATAGCGATTGGTTTGAGGGGTGGAAAACCTTGATCAACCTTAGGCGCACGCTCCCCGCCCTACGAGGCGGTGCCTATCAAACCCTGACCGCCCAACTCAATACCGTAGCGTTCCTGAGAGAAGCGCCCAGTTCTCGGGTGGTCTGTGTCGCCCGCCGAGGTCCAGATGACCTAAGATCTGTGCCTGTCGACATCGCGGCGATCCCCGATGGCGCAGCCTTCAAAGAAGCTCTCAGTGGAGCGGAAGTCGTCGTGAGCCAAGGCTGTCTTCCGATTTTAACAGCAGCGACCCAACTCTGGGTTGAGAAAGAGTGAGGTAAACAAGCTATGGAATTCGAAGGCAAAGTCGCCCTCGTCACCGGTGGATCCTCCGGTATCGGTTGGAGCACGTCGTTAACCCTTTGCCGAAGAGGCGCCAAGGTGGCGGTACTGGGACGCACCCAAGCCAAGGTGGAAGACGCAGTCAAAAGCTTGCGAGAGGATGGCTTTGAAGCCATGGCCTGCGTTGCCGACGTTACCGACGAAGAAGCTCTGGTCGCTGCCGTCGGAGTCATAGAGAAAGATTGGGGCCGCCTGGACATTTTGGTAGCCAACGCCGGTGTCAACGGAGTCTGGGCCCCCTTGAAAGACCTCACACTTAAGGAATGGGAGAGTACCCTCTCCACCAACCTCACCGGCACTTTTCTTACTGTGAAAGCCTGTCTGCCGCTGCTCAAGCGCCAAGGAGGGTCGGTGGTGATCACCGCCTCGGTCAACGGTACACGCATGTTCTCTAATACAGGGGCCACCGCTTACGCTACCTCAAAGGCCGGACAGGTGGCCTTCGCAAAAATGATCGCTTTAGAGTTGGCTCCCCAGAAGATTCGGGTCAACGTGGTTTGCCCCGGTTGGATAGAATCCGAAATAGAAGACAACACCGAAAAGCGCAATCTGGAATCCATAAGAACGCCGGTGGAATTTCCCAAGGGCGCCGTGCCGTTGACTCAAGGTGGGCCCGGTCGGGCCGAGCAGGTGGCCAACGTGATCGCCTTCTTGGCGTCAGATCTTGCCAGTCACGTCACTGGCACGGAAATGTGGGTCGACGGGGCCCAATCCCTTTTGCAAGGATGAAAGATATGAATATCGAGATGATCGCCGACTTCCAATGTGGCTGCGCTGAACGCCCCACTTGGGACCCCAAGGAAGGCAAGCTATACTTCACCGATGTGGACGCCTCCGCTCTGTACTGCTTCGATAGCAAAACAGAGCAATCTCAGCAGGTGTATGAGGGCAAGGATGCGGTGGGCGGAATGACCCTCAACGAGGACGGTCGGCTACTGCTTTTCATGGCCAAAGGCGCCATCCGCCTGTGGAGTCCTGAGGGCTACATAGAGACCTTGCTGAAAGGTATCGAGGGTGAAGAAGAGTCCCGTTTCAACGACGTTATCGCCGACCCCGAAGGTCGCGTCTTCTGCGGCACCATGCCCACCGACGAGCGCCAAGGACGACTGTACCGCTTTGATCCCGACGGAACGCTTCAGGTGATTCTCGA
>JBBKWP010000020.1:0-2998 GCA_037968995.1 Candidatus Xenobia bacterium | reverse complement strand
GAGCGATATCGGTCACCGCGCGGACCTCATTGTGTGAAATCACAACCAAGCGACCTCGAAACTACGAGATTCCAGCGCAGGGGTGATGGGAGCGTCGTCATCCCACAGTAGCTGATAGAGAGTGCTGGGATAAGAAAAGCGGAAGGGGTCGAACCAGCGAGAGGCCCCGCCCTCGTCGCGACACCAGATCAAGAATCGAGAGCCTTCACTTCGAGCTTTGGTTCGAAGCGCGGCCAAAAGAGTCCGAAAATTCTCGGGATCGGGACACAGGAGGGGGCAAACAAAGCTCACGGGGACGACGGAACCCGGATCCGGAAACCGCATTTTCTGACTAAACTTCTTTGACCAACGATGAGCTTGGGCGTACATCCCGGCATAGCCGTGGACCTTAACTTGGCGATAGACACTGGGGTCCCACAGGCCTGCGCAACCCACCAGACGGTCTTGTTCAAAGACACCCCATAGATTTTCCGAGGAGCCCAAAACGGTCCCGAAATCCGTCGCTTCTATGACTGGGAAAAGTTCTTCTTTAGCCCCCTGATTTTGAAAGAAAGCGGTGGCCTCCTGGGCGCTGACCGAGCGAGCGACCACTTCGGGCCGGGACGGGGGGTCCGGCCAGGAAAGCAAAGGAGAGATATGGGTTTGCAAGCCCACCACGGGATGTAGCCTGGGCCAACCTGGACGCGGTTTGGAAAATAGCTGACGGCTACGAGGATTCTCATGGAGTAGACTAATCAGAGCGGGCTCACCGCCCAATATGCCCCTGAGCGCTTGCCATCCTCGCCCGGTGATCCCCCGGCCGGCCGCCTTTGGGAGAGCCCGAAAATCCGACACCACCCATAGGTCCTGAACTTTGTTTTGACACCAGAAGGGCCGGCGAAAAGCCGAGCAGAGTCCCAAGATCTTCTCACCCTCGACGGCTACTAGAACACGACGGGGCGGGCCGCACTCTGCGCACGCCTTCAGGTAACTGGGTTCGCGACAGAAGGCGAGCTGCAGATTTCCCGGCAACGGCGTGGAGACCAACTGGGTCAACTGAGGATCGTCGCTGGGACGAGCCTCGCGAAATTCCATCATACCGATAGCAGCTTCCCCTCCCAGGCTGCATCGCCCAACGGAAGTCCATCGCGGGCCGAGACGTCACGCCCCATCATGTGGTTGATGGCGAAGAACTGCCAGGTCATAAACGGCGACCGGAGATTCCAGTCGGCGGCCTTGGCCCTCTGCCATAGACCTGAGCCTCCGTAGAACTTGCGCCGAGCCCAATGGCAAAGCTCCTGTATCTTGACGCGGTCCAACCCGATGGGTCGGAATGGAACCTCTCCGTAGCGATAGGTGTCGCTCAGCCACCAGCGCGGATAGACTAAGCGCTCTTCTTCTTCGAGTTGGCGGTAGAGCGGAGTGTTTGGAAACGGTGTGAGGTGATTGAAGGCGGCCAGAAAGAACTGCTGTTCTAAGGCGAAATCCAGAGTTCTCTCCACGGTGCTCTGGGTGTCGCCGTCGTATCCAATAATGAAGGTGCCGTAAAGACGAATTCCATGCTTACGAAACTGAGCGATGGCGGGCCCGTAACCCCCTTTTTTGAGATTGAATTCCTTGCCCATTTTGCCGATCACTTCCGGCTCTAGACTCTCGAAGCCCACCAACAGACCCTCACAGCCGCTGGCTTTCAACAGTTGCAGGAACTCTTCGTCCCAGGCGGCGGTGATGCTGGCTTGACCGATCCAGCGAAGTTTTAAAGGGGGCAATCTCCGCAGCAACTCTTTGGCCTCGTCCATGCGTGAAGTCACATTGTCGTCCACGAAGAAGATGACGGAGCGTCGAAGCTGTTGGAGTTCGGCCAAGATGTCCTCGGTGGGCCGACGCAACTGGGTGCTGGAGAAGAAGCTGGCGATCGCACAAAACTTGCAAGAAAAATGACAGCCGCGGCCGGCTTCCACCAAACGTATGGGAAGGTATCTCTTGCCCGTGAAGAGGTTACGATTGGGAGTGCTGGTAAAAAGCTTGGGTCGCTCTCGGCCGGTTGGAGCGCGATAGACCGATTGCAATCGTCCGGCCTCGAAGTCTTCTAAGAGTTGGGGCCAGAGTGTTTCGGCCTCTCCCACGACCACAGATTCAGCGAACTCCGCGGTCTCTTCAGGGACCAGGGTGGGGTGGAATCCTCCCATCACCACGGGGACTCCCCTTCGGCGGTACTCTGAGGCTATCTGGTAGGCTCTTCGGGCGGTGTAGGTCTCCACCGAGATGGCCACCAGATCCGTCGGTTCATCGTACGGGATAGCCTCTGTGCGATCGTCGTAGAATCTTATTCTGTAGTGTTCGGGCGTTAAGGCCGACAAGAGCGCCGGCGCCAAGGGCTCCATCTGCCAACTACGCAAGTAGGGCTCATCGCGATGACGTCCCACACATGGATGGACCAGGGTCAATCGGGGCGAGGAAAATTTATCCGGGGAGGTATTCAAGGCGGCTCCTAGGTTGGTGTCTGCCCATAGTATGCGACTTTGCTTGAGGAACCAAGGGGCGAACGCCCCACGGGCTCGAAAGGTTTCACCGTTAGCTTGGCCTAAGAGTTTTAGTATAACGATTTTTCACGAACGAGGATGATATGAAACGACAACTCAGGGCACTTCAGGCTCTTTTGGCAACTTCTCTGCTCTGCACCAGCCTGGCCTGGTCTCAGGAGCAGCCCAAATCTCAGTCCGTGGAAAACCCCGCTCACAACGAACTCCGCCAACTGCGCATCGTGATGCAGCAGGCGATGAATACTCAAGACATCGATCTTCTCCTGAACGGCGTCACCGAAGACGTGGTTTTTTCTACTATGAACGGTGACGTGGTAAAGGGGAAAGACGATATCCGCGCCTACTTCGAGAAGATGATGGTTGGCCCCGACGCGCTCGTAAAGAGTGTCAAGACAGACTTCGAAGCCGATGCCTTGACCAATCTTTATGGCGGCGACCTCGGGGAGGGCGAAGACGCCAACAGCCGCATCCTGCTG
>JBBKWP010000019.1:0-30748 GCA_037968995.1 Candidatus Xenobia bacterium | reverse complement strand
CTGGTGGTGTCTTTGTTGGCGATGTTGTTGAGCGCCAGATTTTTACGGACTTCTAAAGCCATCAAAGCTTTAGAGAGACCCCTGACGGCCGCTTGTCGATCTTGGATCTCCAAGACCGTAACGGCGCCTCAGCCATTCTTCAGGGATGCCTCCGACGACGCGGGCGGCAACGACCTCGTCGACCCCCACGAAGAGGCGCATTCTTGTGTCTCTAGAATTATCCAAGTCCTCCACGGTCACAGGGCGGCCCGGGATCTGGTTTGGTAAATGTGCGAGAGCACACAGAATCGGATCCCCGAAACGGAATAGACTGCCGTGCGTTGAGTCAGATGAGGAGACAGATGATGGAACAGACCGATCACACAATAGTCCAGGATTCCCGAGCCCAAGAGTTAGCCCAAGAACTCTCTCTGCAGGCTCAGCCGACTCCGGCCGAAGGCGCCCCCGACTTGCCTGGCTATCTTTTGCGGCACCGGCTGGGGCGGGGAAGCTTCGGGGAAGTGTGGGATGCCGTTCAAACGCGTAGCGGGCAGTCCGTGGCCGTCAAAGTGTTCACCCAATCCAAGGGTTTAGATTTTCGTTATCTTCAGCACGAAATCAAACGTCTGCGGCAGGTGTCGGAACACCCGCACATTGTCACCCTACTCGATGCCGATTTTCAACATGATCCCCCGTTCTTCGCGATGGGACTGTATCAGACCAGTTTGTCGACCTGGCGCCAGGAAAAGGGCGAGGTTCCGCTGGATCTCGTGGTGGAGTGGATGCAGCAGATCGCTCAAGCTCTAAAGTTCACTCACGACAAAGGGTTGCTACACTGCGACCTCAAGCCGGCGAACGTGCTTCTTGACGCCGAGAGACGGGTCAAAGTCGCCGACTTCGGTCAAGCAGTCGAGCGCGGCCTGCCAGGCAGTTCGGTAGGCAGCCTCGGCTACATGGCCCCCGAGCAGGCCTCACTCGATAGCTCCTCTCCTGACGTGCGCTGGGACATTTACGGCCTTGGCGCCACTGTGTACTATCTACTGACAGGGGTCCCACCTCGGATGTCTGACCAGACGCGTGAGACCATGGGAAGCATCACCGACCCCACTGAGCGTCTAGAGCGATACCGGGAGGTCCTCGCCGCCTCCCCCCTAGTGCCTCTGCGCAACTTCAACGCTCAGATCGACGCGGACCTTGATAGACTGGTCACCTCGTGTTTGAGCTTGGACCCCGCTGCTCGACCTCAGAATATGTCAGAACTGCTAGAGGATCTGACGCGTCGACAAGACTACCGCCCCTTATTGTGCCAAAAGCCCTGGGGCACGTGGTATCGAGCTCGAAGGTTTGCTCGGCGTCACGCTCTGGGACTGGCCTTGGTGGCCGTCGTCATGGGAAGTGGTGTGGCCGCGACAACCGAGTTCGTACACCGCGCCTCAGCTCAACGTCAAGCCATGGCCTTGCGTGAATTTGAGATGGGTTGGCAGGCCGCCAAGGAGGGGCGAACCGCCGAAGCCGGTTTATGGTGGGCGAAAAGTCTAGACACCAATAGCGACAATCTGCCGGCCCGGGCGGCCCTGGACAGCATCAGCTTCAAGCTAAAGGGAGAACTGGTCCACGGCGAAGACGCGGTGACGACGGTTGCCTGTTCTCCTGACGGGAAGTGGATGGCCAGTGCCGACGCTAAAGGCCTGCTTCGAGTGTGGCAGGACGGCAAAGTGGTGGCGGACATCAAAGGGCTTCGCCCAGCGTCGAGCGACGTCTATTCCGCCGCCCCACCACAGTTTGCCTTTACTCCCGATGGACGTCACCTTCTGACCACCATCGGTCTTTTCGGCCTGGGTCAAGAGACCCCCTTAGTGCCCTTCGATGGCAGCGTCGCCATCGACCCGGAAGGCCGAGGAGCCGTGATCACCACATCGCTTGGAGCGAAGTCCTTCGACTCCGAGACCCATAAGATGTCGGCGCTGCCGCGTTCCCTTCCCGTGGAGGCCGTGGCCTTCGGGTCAAACCAAGGCGATTTCGCCATCCTAGGAGAGGATGGCTCAGTGGATCTCTATGCGAAGGGTAAACTCGTAGGCAAAGCTCTCCACAAAGGCGTTGGCGCAATCGCCTACTCACCGGACGGAAGATTGTTAGTGACCTGTTCTGACGACAGGACCGCAAAAATTTGGGACGCCCAAACTGGAACTCTCGAGAACTCTCTTGATCACGGTTGGCGGGTGACCTCTGCTAGATTCACCGCCGATGATTCGAAACTAGTGACCACAAGCTACAACGGAGACGTCCGAATGTGGGACGTCGCCAGTGGACTGTCTATCATGCACGAGCCAATGCATCATGCATGGTTTGCCTATGGAACGGTGCCTGACTCCAGCGGTAAGCTCTTCGCGAGCTACGGTGTGGACGGCCAAGCCAGGGTCTGGCGCGCCAACGGAACTCCGCTCTCCCCTTGGTTCAATCATGGGAGTGCGATCAGGGACGCCGCCTTCATTGAGGGACAGAACAGACTTGTCACCGCGGGCGGTAACGGCACCCTAAGACTGTGGGAACTTGGGGAAGAACGAAAAACTCTTGCTTCAGTACCTCTGGGTGACGAGGTCGAGATCTTTTCCGTGGCGATCGATCCTAAGGGCGAGCTATTTTCGGCTTCGTGGCAGGGCTTTCCTGAAGGCGGCGGGGCAGTCCTCGGGGTGAAAAATAATACGACCCAGCAATGGCCGCTGGGCCCTCCGGGAGTTCGGTCCAAGGAGGTTCTGTTCAGTCCGGACGGCGAGCAGATCGCGGTCGCATCCGACGACGGCCAAGCGCGCGTCTACGACCGCGGGGGTCAACTGATCCGGACCGTAGCTCATCAGGCCGCCGTAGTTTCGCTCGGCTTCACCCCCGATGGCAAAACGCTCATGAGTGCCGATCGAGATGGAACCATAAACTTGAGCGGAGGTGTTAGCCAGGTTTTCCAGTTAAAGGACGCTTTGACCAACGCTAAACTTTCGCCCGACGGTCGCCTAGTGGCCGCTGTGGGGAGCGACGGGGAAGCTGCGGTTTGGGACGTTCAGGGAGGGCAGGAAATCTTCCAGTATCGTCACGACGCTCCGCTGCGAAGGGTCGTCATCGATGATCAGTCCGGGCAACTGCTGCTCTGTGGTCAGGACGGGAAAGCTCGCCTAGTCAACCTAAAAACCTTGGCGGCCCAGGTCTTTTCCCATAATCTTATGGTGACGAACGGGAATTTCGACCATACCGGAGAGCGGGTGCTTACAACCTCCCTGAGTGGAGAGGTTAAAGTCTGGAATACAAAGTCGGGAGTGCAACTGCCCTCTCCCCAGGGACACGGTGGACCCATCTTGGTGGGTGAGTTCAGTCCCGACGACAGTTTGATTCTCACTGTATCTAAGGACGGAAAAGCTCAAGTCTGGGAAACAGCGAGTGGGTTGCCCGTGGGTCTCCCGATTCGACACCAGCGCATTGCCTACGACGGAGCATTCTCCGCCGATGGCAAATCTGTGGTCACGGGCGGCCACGATGGGGTGCTTAAATTCACCGCCGTAGGCTCGCAAGACGAAGCGTTCATTCCATCCACACGAGAATTGGAGGCGACCGTCGGATCGCGACTGGCCGAAAAAGAGGGCAAGGTCGTCTGTGAAACAGTGGCGCGTCATTCGCAGCAAGAGGAAGTAGCACCCTAATCTCCAGACGGACCGCGAGGTTCGTTGTTCACTTGGATTGAAATTCGAGCCAACCGTTCCAGGGCTGAGGCACACCGGAATCTTCATAACGATAGGCCAGTCGAGTCAAAAATTTGGCGACCGGGTCTTCTACCGGGACGTCTCGCAGGCCCTTGATCGCGCCCAGCATGTCGCCGAGAGCAAAGGCTTCTTGAGCCCGCTCATAAGCCGCGATCTGGTTGGGATTCAGTCCACTGCCGCCCGACTCACGGGAGATCACCGCCTCGTAGAGTTCGAGTCCCTCATCCATCCCCGCGGGCCTGGCCACGCCAATGCGGCGCAAGTCCGAGCGCTCACCCAAGTGGGCGCGTAAGGGGCCAGTCAGCAGAATGGGTACTCCAAAATATTTGGTCAGTCCTTCGAGTCGAGCCGCCTGATTCACCACGGCACCCATCCAACCGTATTTGATCTGTTCTCTCCCTCCCAGTTGCCCGGCCACAACCTCCCCGCAGGCTAGACCTATACCACAACGCAGTCCCCCACTAGCGGCCTCGAAGGGCAGAACCATGGCTTGAATCTTGGTTACAATATCGATGGCGGCGGTGACGGCGCGTTGGGCGTGATCCGCTTGGTCACCGGGTGCCCCCCACCCGGCCATAATGGCATCTCCGGCGAAATCCAAAACGATCCCATCCTGGGCGAAAACGCATCCTGTCGCCACTGTCATAACCTCGGTCAACAGGGCGTGATGTTCGAGCACTTTCGCTAGAGCGTCTCCCTCGGCTTTTTCTGTCGCTTTAGAGAAACCCCGCAAGTCGAAGAACAGGACACTGACCGTCTGCCGGACAGGTTGGAGAAGACTGCCCATTCCCTGTTCGTCGATCCTATCTCGGAGAGTGGGAGAAAAAAATTGGCCCACCTGAGCTCGAATGCGGTCCGCTAGACGGGCGGACAGGAAATGTCCCAGGGACTCCCCGACGAGGTCGATCAGTGCACGTTCCTGCTCTCCGGTGTTAGGATCGTCGATCCCAACAGCGTAAAGCGCATACCGTTCCTTCTCAGAGATGACGATGGGAGTGGCCAAGGCCCATTGGACCCCCGCGACCATGGTCATCTCCGTGTCGCCCCTGGTCGACCACTGAAACACCGAGGTCTGGCCAGTGTCGAAGGCGAGTTGTAAGAGGCGTTGGCTGGGAGCGTACGGCATGGAATTCGCGCTCCGGCAGGGCTCGATGGTGTAAGAGTCGTCCTGACCAATTTTCAAAGGAACGATACGAGTCGCAGCCGGCAGCAGACTTTCCAAGATATTCAGCGCGGCGTTCCACAGTTCCGGAAGTTCCGCGGCCCGGCGCAGACTAGGAAGCAGGCGGGTTAGAGCCTGCAGGCACTCCGAGGCCTTTAACTCTTGCAAACGTTGGCGAGCGCCGTGAGCCAAGGTGAACTCGTGAGTTGTTTTGGGAATCACTTCTGTGGGTCGTAAGAGCAGTTGAAAGCGGGTCCCACCAACCACGAAATGCTCTCCAGATTGGACCTCGAACTGGTCCGCTGCTTTGCCCTGCCAAAATAAGGGATTGGCGGCCCCCTCTAGACGTTCGACCCGTGCGCTGCGAGCCTGACAATCCAGCGTGAAGTGGCGACGAGAAAGTGACGGGTCCCAGGGCACCTGAAGCTGCTGCCCTGTGCCGGTACCTCGACCAACAGTCCAAGTTCCCAACGTGAGAGGCCAACGGCACGTACGGTCCTCTGGGCCGCGAGCGTATAACCAAAGGACGTCGTGCATCAAAAGAACTTCTGCGGTGAACGGGTCATATCCCCCGAGGCCTTCGGAGGCCATTCTCGGGAGTACAGAGCCTTGCCAATTATCGTTTTCGTGTCGAGTTTCTCAGGCGAACGCTACTTCGGCAAGGTTCCCGCGGTGACGACCACGAGATCCGCTGGATTCAGGTGTTTCTTGAGTGCCGACTGGAGTTCTTCCGGCGTGAGGGAGTTAATTCTCTTGTCCCAAGCGTTGAGCCAATCCAGATCTCGCCCGTAGTAGAGGTACCCGGAGAGCAGGCCTTTGAGGTTGCCGTCTTGGCTGCGAGCCACTTTGAGCGACTCAAGATAGCCTCGCTTCGCGGCTTCCACTTCGGCTTCTGTGAATCCGTCAGTGATGGCCCTCGAGATCTCCTCAACGATGGCTTTTTTGACTTTCGGTATATTTTCCGGCGCGGCGATAGCGTAGATAGTGAATCCCGCCACCGGATCTAAGGCTCCGGCCGAGTAGCTCGCCCCGATCGAGTACGACAGGCCTTCCTGCTGTCGAACCCTAGTGGCCAAGCGACTGTTGAGAAAACCGCCGCCTAGGATGTAGCTGCCGAGGCGGAGCGCGGCGTAGTCGGGGTCTTCATCCGTCATGGCCACCGATTTTCCAGCGTAGTAAATGGCGTTTGGCTTGTCCGGAATGACAACCACCTCATCGGCCGGTTTCACGTCGGGTTTCACGTGGCCGACGAGCCGAGCGTAGGGAACCGGATCCTTTATTTTCCAATCGCCGAAGAGGCTTTTGAGAAGCGGTTCGATCTCATCGGGATCGAAGTCTCCGACGACAGCGATCTCCCCCCGACCGGCCTCATAAAACTTGTCGTGGAATTGCCGAATTTGGGCCAAGGTCACACTCTTGGCGGCCGCTGTATCTTCGTCGAGCGTGGTGGTTGCTCGAGGGTCCCCCTTCGCGTACGGCTCCAGAGCCAGACTCAAGACCTGAGAGGCTCGGGTGCCTGGATCGCTCTGCGCTTCTTCCAGAGAGGCGAGGTAGCCCTCCCGCATGGTTTCCAGTTCCTCGGCCGGCAAGCTCGGATTCTTCATGATATCGGCCGTCATCTTCAAGACTTCCGGAAGATTCTCTCTCGTGGTCGAGAAACTCGCCGCTACGGTATCGTAGTCGCCGGATACGGAGCCGGCCGCTTCCAGTGCTGTCAGCTTGTCTTTGATCTGTTCGCGAGTCATGCTTTTGGTGCCGCGCATCAGCATGGCTCCTGTGAAGGCCGCAATCGAGCCCTGGTTCTGTACCGCATTTTCGTTCCCGAAACGAAAGACGATGTCGAATTCCACTGTCTCTCCACGGTTCACCTTGGGGAGGAAGGCGTATTTTATATCTGGAGTCAGCTGACCGTATAGGGTGCGCGCTTTGATGTTATCAGGCGTGGGTTCGAAAACCTCGCCGGCTGTGAGCGCTTCTGAAACTTTGAGTTCGTTGAGGGTTTGTTGGAGTTGCTCAGGATCGACTTCGGCAATCTCGGCCCGTTCGGGTTTGTCCACAGGCAGGAAGCGACCGACGGTGCGGTTGGAGACCTTGAGATAGTCCGTAGCGGCCTTCGCCACCTGAGCCGGCGTGACGGCTTCCAAGCGCTCACGGTACAAAAAGAAGGTTCGCCAGTCCCCCATGGCCGACCACTCGGCGAGTTGGAGAGCTAGACTGCGGCTGTCGCGTAAGGTGCGATCCATACTTTTGAGGAGTGCCTCTTTGGCCCGGGTTACCTCTTCTTCGGTGGGCGGCTCCTTGGTGAGGCTCTGGACGGTCTCTAAGAGTACGCTCTGTACTTTCTCAAGGTCGGCATCTTTGCGGGCGGTGGCTTCTAAAAGTAAAAGACTAGGGTCGTAAAGCTGGTAGGCGCCCCCGCTGATTCCGGTGGCGATCTTCGTGGTCACCAACTTTTTGTAGAGTCTGCCCGAAGGTGTGTCGGCTAGGATCTCTCCAAGAACATCCACGGCCGCGAAATCGGGGCTAGTGCCCGCCGGTACGTGGTAGGCTACGGTCACGACCTTGCTGTCGCCGGTTCGTCTCAGTTCAACCGAGCGTTCTCCATCTTGGGTCGGCTCCTGGGTGTAAGTCTTCTCAAGCACTCGCTCAGGTCGGGGAATGGCTCCAAACTTCTTCACGATCCATTCCAGGGCTTGCTCCTCATCGTAGCGGCCGGCCACGATCAAAACAGCGTTGTCCGGTTGGTAGTACTTGCGATAGAAGCCCTGCAGTCGTTCAATGGGAACACGCTCGATATCGGCCCGCGCACCTATCGTCGATTTTCCGTAGTTGTGCCACAGGTAGGCCGTGGAGAAAACTCGTTCTTGCAAGATCCCACTGGGACTGTTCTCGCCGCGCTCGAATTCGTTGCGAACCACGGTCATTTCCGAATCGAGGTCTTTTTTAGCGACAAAGGAGTTGACCATTCGGTCGGCCTCCATCGAGAGGGCCCAGTCGAGGTTTTCGGGGCTAGAGGGAAAGGTCTCGTAATAGTTGGTGCGGTCATACCACGTGGTGCCGTTGGCTGCCGCGCCGTGTTCAGAAAGCTCTTGCGTGATGTTGGTGTGATTGGTGGCTCCCTTGAAGAGCAAGTGCTCCAGTAGGTGGGCCATGCCGGTCTCCCCATATCCTTCGTGACGCGAACCCACGAGATAAGTCACGTTGACCGTGGTCTTGGCCGACGACGGGTCGGGAAACATCAGGACCTTCATCCCGTTGTCTAAGCGGTATTCGGTGATTCCACCGGCGCTGACGATCTCTGTCATCCCCTGGGGAGGGGGAGCCGCCCAAGATGGGAGCGGGATAGTGAAGCTGATGACCAGCATTCCTAGGATCGAGCGTTTCAGGCCCTTAGGTATTCGCATGCATACTCCTTGACTTTTCTTTTCGCGGACGGACCAACGCGCCTCAGTGAAATGATGGCTACCTGATAAGGAACCTGAAGACCTCTTCAAAGTTTTACAATCTGTTCGCCGGAATGCTCCCGGAAGAGCCAGAAGGGCTACTTTACGCCCGAGCGAGTTTTTTAGAAAATTTCTTAGGCATTCGAGGAGGAGATTCTCGAATAGGTGAAAATATGTTCACTATACCTCTGAGGAGAAAAGTTATGGATAAAAAGAAAGCTTTAGAAGCAGCACTGACCCAAATCGAGCGTCAATTCGGTAAAGGTTCTATTATGAAGTTGGGAGAGTCCGGGCAGCGATTCGAAGTTCCGGTGATTCCGAGTGGCTCCATCGCCATCGACCTCGCACTGGGGGTCGGAGGCTTTCCTAGGGGCCGAGTGACAGAGATCTACGGACCGGAATCTTCGGGTAAAACGACTCTGACCCTTCACGTTTTGGCCGAAGCTCAGAAGCTTGGAGGCGTCGCTGCCTTCATTGACGTGGAGCACGCCTTGGACCCCACCTATGCCGCTAACATCGGAGTGGATCTCGAAAACCTCTATGTGTCTCAGCCGGACACCGGTGAACAGGGACTCGAAATTGTGGAAACGTTGGTTCGCTCGAACGCTGTCGATGTGATAGTGGTGGACTCGGTGGCCGCCATGGTGCCCCGAGCCGAACTCGAAGGCGATATGGGAGACGCCCATGTCGGACTGCAGGCTCGTTTGATGTCTCAGGCGTTGCGTAAACTCACGGCCATCATTTCGAAGTCCAAGACGGCCGTCATTTTCGTCAATCAGATTCGTGAAAAAGTTGGCGTGATGTTCGGCAGCCCGGAAGTCACCCCCGGGGGACGAGCCCTGAAGTTTTACTCTTCGGTTCGTGTCGAGGTGCGCCGGATGGACAGTATCAAGAACGGTACTGAACTGTTGGGGAATCGCACCAAGGCCAAAATCGTGAAGAACAAGTTGGCTCCTCCCTTCAAGGTTGCCGAGTTTGACATTCTTTTCGGAAAAGGTATCTCCAGAGAAGGGTCGCTCGTAGACGTAGCGACAGCCTTGGGCGTCACCGCCCGAACCGGCAGTTGGTACGCTTTCGGAGACACCAAACTCGGTCAAGGACGCGACAACGCGCGTAACTTCTTGGAAGAGAACCCTGACGTGGCCAACACCATTGAACGTCAAGTCCGAGCCATCGCCAACTTGGACAGGAACGGTCAGAATGGGAAGGCCCACGAGGTTGAGGAAGAAGAACCGGTCGAGGCATAGTTTTGAACGGCCGACCTGCAAAGGGAGAGCGGGAACCTTTATCCGGGCAGAAGCTTCGGGTGAAGGCTCTCGATCTTCTCAGCCGACGGGACCATTCCGAGAAAGAGTTGGAGCAGAAGCTTCGCTCTCGGGGGGCGCCCGCAGATGAGATCGCCGAACTCTTCGACAAACTCCGCGAGCGTGGGCTTCTCGACGACTGTCGTTTCGCGGAGAATTTCTTGACGGGACGCGCTCGTCGGGCTTGGGGCACCCGCCGCTATCGTCAAGAGTTGATGTCGCGGGGTGTGGATTCCGACATTGTCGACGCGGCGCTTGCCTCAACGGATTTCCTCGAAGTCGCTAATGCCCAGGAGAAGTTGGCGAGATTGGTCGGCAAAGAGCTTGACAAAGGTAAAGCTCCGGACAAGATTGGGGCGTCCATGGTCAGGCGAGGGTTCGCTCACTTGGAGATTAAGAAGGCGATCGCAGCGTACGCCTCGCCGGATCACTGAGCCTCTCACCCCCCCCCAACAAAAAAAAAGCGCGGACTTTAGGTCCGCGCTTTTTTTTGTTTTGGAGTGGAGGGCTTTCGCCTTGAGTTCCTAGCCCTCGCTGTACGGGTCAGCTAAGCTCAAGGCTTCGTCGAGGATGGTCATGCCTTCCTCGAGTTCTTCATCCGTGATGCAAAGTGGCGGCACAACAAAGACCCAGTCCCAACGGACGAAGGTGTTGAACCCTCGGCTCTTCAGATGAGTTGCGATTTTGGCCATCGGCGCGCTGGCAGGCTTATTGAACCCGCTCATGGGTTCTTTGGTCTCTCTATTCTTCACCAATTCGAGAACGTGAAAGAGTCCGATGCCGCGATGGTCTCCTACGGACGGGTGGGCGGTCTTGAGTCTTTCCAAATGGCTGTTCAGCTTCTCGCCTTGAACTTTGGCTCGCTCAATGAGATTTTCCTCGACGTAAACATCGAGGCAGGCCGACGCCGCGGCACAGGCGATGGGATGGGAACTGTAGGTCAATCCACACCACAACGGATTTTTGTCAAAATAGGCGCTGATCTCCGGTGAGACGACGGCGGCACCCAGCGGGATGTATCCACAGGTCAGACCCTTGGCGCAAACCAAGATGTCTGGGACCACTCCGTAATGATCAATGCCGAACCACTCGCCGGTGCGTCCGAAACCGCTCATCACTTCGTCGACGATCAGTTTAATGCCGTACTTGTCGCAGAGACTTCGGATGGACTTCCAGTAAGCAGGGGAGGAGGGGGCGATAAGACCGCTGGATCCGCTATAGCCTTCCAAGAGAATGGCAGCCACTTGGTCGGGTCCTTCCATCTCGATCTGCTCTTCGATCAGATCCACCAAGGCCTGGTCCCCTTCTTCGGGGGTACAGTGGCGGTAGAGAGGACTTCGGTAAGCGTAGGGATCTAGCATGCGCACGATCCAAGGAACGCCCGGTTCGTTCGCCAAGCGGCGCGGGTCGCCGCCCGCGCTCATGGCGCCAAAGGTGCCGCCATGATAGGAGCGATAGCGGGTCATCACTTTTTGGCGACCAGTCACCAGTCGCGCCATTTTCATGGCGTTTTCGATGGCGTCGGCGCCGCCGTTGGTGAAAAACACCTTTTTGAGGTCCCCTGGGACCACGTTCGCCAGTTTCTCCGCGGCGTCGCCACGAGCTTTAGTGGCCGAACCAGGATAGCTGAACGCTAATTCGTCGGCTTGCTTCTTGATGGCTTCGATCACTTTGGGATGACCGTGACCGATATTCACATTCATCAACTGAGAGGAGAAATCGAGGTATCGTTTTCCCTCCACGTCCCAAAAACAGGTCCCTTTCGCTCGAGCGACGGGAATGGGATTGGTCGTTTCCTGAACCGACCATGAATAGAGGGTGTATTCTAAATTCTTGGCAACAATTTCTTTAGCGGCTTTAGCGGCGGCATTTTCTTGATCGACAATCACGGGTGACTCCTATGGACATGGTGAGGGGAAATTCAGGGCAAGGGTTGACGGGCCCTGCCGCAGAACTCGACAAGTCATGCTTCGTAACAAAATTCAGGGCTTGGAAGCCATCGACCCAGATTTTCCACAACTGTCCTTAGCGGAGCGTCGTAAGAAGCTTCGAGTGCGGACCTACATTCGGCTAGAGATCTCTAGTGATGAGGGGATGGGTTCGGCCATCGTCACGGACCTCAGCCTCGATGGAATGAGATTGCGCTGCAATCGACCGTTCAAGGATCAAGAGCGAGTCGAGGTTTTTTTTCCCGACCAAAGCGATCCCGAGCACACCGGATCGGTGCGTTGCCGCGCGGTATGGCTTAAAACGCTCGGGCAGACCGGGAGAAATAGCTACGAGGCTGGATTGTCTTTTGAAGACAGCCGAGAGAACATGAAACGTTCCTGGGTCAAGTATGTCTTAGAGCAACTTGGGTTCGATGAAAGTAAGACCTTTCAAAAGCGCAAGTATCTTCGCGCCCAAGGCGTCATCCCGGCGCGAATTTTCACCGTGGCCCATCCAGAGTCGCTGGTCGGTGAAGTTGTTAACCTCGGTGTTGGCGGGGCCCTGATGGCCATGGATCATCCGTTGGAGCGGGATTCTCAGATCCACTGTGAGATCTGTTTGTGGCGAATTCTTCCGGCGCTTCGTCTGCCTTGCAAAGTTATGTCGGTGAGAGAAGACTCGGACCACGAGGGGGAAGGACCACCGATGTATCTCCATTCCTTGCTCTTTCTGGGGATGGACACCGACGAGGTTAAATTGCTCGGAAACTACGTCATTTTCTTGATCAATCAGTCTCAGTAGGGCTCTCTAAGGCTTTTGCGACGGGACCTGACGGCTGATCGCGAGCGCCCGGACACGAGTGGTTTCGAAATAGGTTCCTACCTGCCCACTTCGGAGATGGTCGTAAGCCAACTGGTAGCCTTCGGACAAAGTTCCCACCGAGCCGACCAACCACAACGCGGCTCCCGCATTCATCGCGACTGCAGAAGCGATCTCGGGCTCTTCGCCGTTAAGAAGGCGACCGGCGATTTCCGCGTTGAAGGCAGGGCCACCGCCACGAAGCGAGGACAGCGCGACCGGTGCGGCTCCGAAACTCGCTGGCGTCCATTCGTGATGAGAGATGTCCTCACCGTCGCAGAGGCAGACCCAGGTTTTTCCGAGCGGACTCAGTTCATCGAGTCCACCCTCGCCGTGAACCACAGCGGCGCGCTGTATGCCGAGCGCCGAACAGGCGCGGGCTAACGGTTCGACCAATTCCCTGTCATAGACGCCCAAGAGTTGATGAGTTATGGGCGCTGGATTGACCAGAGGACCCAACAGGTTAAAGAGTGTTCGGACTCCTAGAGTCTTGCGCAGAGCGGACAGATTTTTAAGAGCCGGATGGAAGTTCGGAGCGAAGAGAAAAGTGAAGCCGGTGGAGGCTAAGTTGGATCTCGCGTTGTCCGGTGTTCCACTCAGCGGGTAATCCATGGATTCCAAGAGGTCCGCGCTTCCGCAAGACGAGGAAGCCGAGCGGTTGCCGTGCTTGGCGACCCGAATGCCTAAGGAAGCGGCGACCATCGCGGTGAGCGTGGAAATGTTGATCAGATGCGCACCGTCGCCCCCGGTCCCGCAGGTGTCGAGCAGTGGGAGTCCGTCGCTGGGAACCTCCACCGAGACTTGATGACGTTTGAGGCTGCGCGCCGCGCCCACGATTTCGTCCACGCTCTCGCCGCGAGTTTTTAAAGCACATAAAAGGCCGGCGGCTAGTTCTCCAAAGGGTGATAGGCTGAGATCTGCCTTCATCAGGCAGGCCACCACGGATTCGGTCTGTAAACATGTGAGGGACTGACCTGCCGTGACGCACCATAGGGCGTCACGCAATAGACTTTCAGATTCGTTCATGACCGGACGTTCTCAAACGTCACCTAAGATCTTTTTTTTGAGAGTGCGAAACTTTTGTCCTGGACAGCCGTTCCATCGACGTATAGGGTAGGGGTATCCCAAAGTATAGTTTAAGGATGTCTAGCTTGTACATTTTCCGCATTTGTCGCCAACTTCTCCTCGGTTCGGTCCTCACCTTAGCCCTTCTCAGCCCAGGCTACGCCGACCTCGGAGACGCCGTTCGTTTCGAAGACTCAGTTCGACACATCGCCCAGTTGGCCAAGTCGCGACCGGATGTGGATCGGCTACTCCAGGGAGCGGTTCAGGCCGTCCCGCATTTGGGTGACGGGGTTATGACACTCGCCGGACTTTCCAGTCATTTGGCTCAAAGCCACGACGAACAGCTCTATGAATCTCTAGTTCGCGGGATGTTGGCATCGCTTGACGACAAATGGGCCAGGTTGTACACCCCCGAGCAGAGCCGGACGATGCGCGCTTCTCTTGACAACGATGCGAAGGGCAGTCTCGGAGTCCGTTTGGTCGCGGATCCCGGCAGAGCCAACGGGTTTCTTATCGCTGACGTCGCTCCAAACGGCCCCTCCGTGGGTCGGCTGTCGTCCGGCGACCGACTCCAAGCCATCGATGGGCACGATCTGCGCAAAAGCCTTCGCGTCTCTCTAGACTCCTTGCTGAGTGGTCATCCCGGGAGCACAGCTCATTTGCAAATTCTCGATCAAAGTGGTCAGCGTCGAGAACTTGATGTGGTTCGAGAAGACGTAGATGCGCCCACCGCATACGTTACCTCGTCTGACGGAACGAAGACAGAGATTCGGATCACCAGTTTTGGTGTTGATACTGCCAGCGAATTAAGAGAAATTCTAAAAGAGGAAACAACTGGTGCTGTGATCCTCGACATGCGATGTAATGGCGGTGGTTACGTCAAGAGCGCCGTGGAATGTGCCTCACTTTTGCTCGATCAAGGCTCCACTGTAGTCACTGTGGACACTCCTGACGAATCCTTGGAGTACAGGAGCGAAGGACGTCCGGTATACGACGGAAACGTCTGCGTCTTGGTCAATTCGAAGACCGCGAGTGCCGCCGAGATATTTACCGCCGCCCTACAATTTCACCTCGATGCCAAAGTTGTCGGAGAGAAGACTTACGGCAAAGGATCCGTGCAACGGATTGTCAACCTCCCAGACGATTGGGCGCTCAAGGTCACGACCTCAACCTACCGAACGGCCGCCGGGGATTTTATCGATGGCGTGGGAATCACTCCCGACCTCCTTCTCGACATGCCTATCGCCTCTTGCCGGACCGCGGCCGACTCTCAACGCGACCTTGCTCGACTTCATCTGCGTCATCTCGCCAACGAAGGAACGCCGGTTTTCTAGTGGGAGCACCCCCTAAGAGTTCGGGAAAAGTTCGCCCAAGTAGGCGAACATCTCTGGGTCACCCGAACGCAGTTTGTCTCTGACCTTAGGGGCGAAATAGGCTTCCACCGATTCCGCGAAATATTCTGCCGGTTGGGTCGAGGCGTAGCTGCTGATGAAGCTCTTACGACTTTTTTCGAAGCGATACCAAAGCTCCACACTCATGGGTTGGCGACGCTGCCGTTTCTTGCTCCACACATCCTCGTAGGCGTGGGCAAATTCGTGTCGGACCGTCGACTGGCCCGAACGTTGACTTTCGTCGAGCAACTCTTCGCCCAAGCAGATGATTCGTCGTTTCGACGAATAGACGCCGCGGACGACCGACCAAGAGCGTCCGTCAAAGGTCTTCTCTCCGGCTCCGAAAAGCATCGTGCCGCCGATCTGGATTTCGGTGAAGGCTTTGCGAGGTTCCACGACAACGATTCGAGTTCCGAACCGTTTGACTTCCGTCAAGATATCGTTGCCGAACACTTCGAGGTCCCGTGCGACTTTCATGGCTGAGGTCTTCGAGGGCGCGATGGCAACCATAGCGAGGCCGATTTTGCCAGCTCGAGTGAGACTGGAGATGTCATTCGCATCAGGTTCCGCGGCCTGTTTGGGTGGAGGTCGGTGCGCCTCCATGAGAGGGCTATAGTTGGAGAGTTGGATGACCGGGGGTAGGAAGGGCTTGACCAGATTCTGTTTCTCGAGCGTTGGGGCACTCCCCACATTGGGCTCTTTGTCCTCCAGTTGGGACAGCAATTCCAGAAATTCTTGTTCGGTCTGGTCTTGATCGCGGTCTCGACCTCTTTTCCGGCGACGCTTCACTTTGCGAAGGATGTCTCGGGCTTCTTCGGAGAGTTCGACCTCGTCTAGCGTGAGAAGTCTAAGGAGTTCTTCCTCATCGATCTCTTCGTCGAGATCGATAAAGCTCTTAAGATTCCGTAGCACATTGGGTGCGACGCTCTCAGTCTTCTGACGTGGAACAGCCTTAAGGTGTTGACTCTGATAGCCCCCGAAGTTGGGACCGGATATGGGATTAAAGGACACGACCTCCATTATAACCTCTCTGTCGCGGGGAAGTCACGGTGTAGGGTCGGACCCCAAGGAAATTTCTTTCTTAAGGAAGGATGCTTGAAGAAACTTCAGAATCAGAATTGAAACAAATTCATGAGGTCAAAGTCTTGAGAAAAGCCGGTACTAACATTCTCTCCTTCCCAGTTTCTCGCCGATCGGAGCAGACGGGGATCACCCAGCGAAGCTTTCCCGCCCGCTGGCTGGCCGTCTTGCTCATGGGGAGCGTTGGCGCGGCTTGGGCTCTCAATCCGACAGCGGATGAGACTGCTGGTGCCGGCTCGATTGTGCCGAGGACTCGGGTGATCGTGGAAGGCGAACCCCAGGTCGCGGCGCAATTGGTGGGCTCCCTGTTTGGCGAAGTTCCCACTTTGGAGAGCAAGAAGCTGACGTCTCCCATTGGTGTGGAGAGCCCGCGCATTGTCCTCGAGTCTAGGCCGATCGCACAGGGAGATGGGGGAGAGAACGACAGCCCGCGTGGTTCGGCGCGTTTTTTGCGAATGGTTGAAGATGTCGAGGCCGAGTTCGTGGCCCAGGGCCGCTATCCAGCGTTGCCCGCCACTGACGGACAAGATCTGAGTCAGATGACTTATCGCACGGATGGAACGAGCTTCACTTTGGCTTCCGGGCGTCAACGCTACACGGCCGACAAAGGCTTGACATTGGGCGCCGCGGCTAAGCCCGTCGAGGGATTTGCCTGGAAGGCAAGCCTGCGCACAGAAGAGTCGGGCTGGGGTCCGTGGAGCGAAGAAAACGTGGTGCTCGACGCTAAGGTGAAGGATGAGGATATTTCCAGTCTCGATTTTCTCAAGGAGTTGCCGATCGCGCCATCTTGGTCGGCGAGGATGTTCTTTCCGGTCTCCCAGGAAACGTGTGGCTACTATTTTCAAGGACCGGGCGGAAAGTCAGCCTATCGCTCCGGCGAACTGATGTACGAAGCCGTCAGTGGTTCCTTCTCTCTCAAGCTCTATCGCGACGGCGATGTGGCCGCCCAAAGCCTAGATCCTGTTCGTTTGGAGAAGGAGCTTTCGAGCTTCGGAGATTCGACGGCCCTTGTTGGGGAGGCGGCTCTGCTCAAGGACTTGGGTCTGCTGCGAACCACGGAGAAGGGCGATCAGGTTGTGGCGGTCTCGACCTCCGTCGACCTACCTTGTGCCTCGACAGGCTCTCTCGATGGCCTAAGACTGGCGGCTCTCTCTCGGCACAAGATTACCCTGCCTGCTGGTAAGTTTTTAGCCAAAGAGGGTGAGGGCGAAGTCTCCTTGGTTGGAAATGTAAGAATGGTCGACCGTTTAGGTCAATTTCAACAGATTCGTCTGCGAGCGGGGCGAGGGGCGAACTATGACTGGATCGTTGGCCAGCTCTGTCCCCTGACAGAGGAGGTCCGCTGGACCGCTTATCAAGAATTCGAACCGGCGCTGTGGCAAGAAAAGCGGACCGTGGGTTCGTTAGTGAAAGCGGGCCAGTAGGAACGGTTTCGGCCTTTCCCACGAAGGGGTCAGTCCTGGCCATCCTTCCACTCCTCAGCGGTCAATCGCATGATAATTCGTCTTTCTTTCCATCCGTTGCGAAGGCCGATAATTTCGGTCTCCCGGATGGTCTTGAATCCACATTTTAGAAAGCTGTTCTGAGCGCCGACATTGAAGTGCGCGGTATCGAGTTCCACGAGGTTGACCGAGCGTCTCTCGAAGAGATAAGCGAGTAAGGTCATCATGGATTCCGTCCCCAAACCACGACCGCGGTGTTCGGCGTGGCCGAGTAGAATGCCGACCCTGGCCAAGTTTCTACGGTCCTTCCGAAAAAGTTTGTAGCGCAAGAAACCAAGGGGCGAGGTCGAGGTTTTGTTTTCTACGGGAAATATCATGAGGACCCCGGACGAGTCATTACGCAGTTCGCTGAGGTAATCGTAGGTCATGCTCTGAAGGGTAGAAAGGTCAGTGTCGACACCAAATGCGAGTCTGCAGCTTTCCGAATCCGTGAACCATTGGGCGACGAGGTCGTGGTCGTCTTCGGAGATCGGAACAAGGCTGATGTGTCCCGCGGATGATATGATGGGATGGCGATCCGGTTTCGAGTCGGTCTGCGATCTGAGAAAGCGCCGAAGCAGACTTTGCATAGAGATCAACTACCACAAAGGGGACGAATGTTCCCGCTACAATGCGTCCCTACAATCCTTCCAACGAAATGAGAAGGAATGCCAGCCCAAACCCGAAAAAGGCTTGCACTGTTCTTAAGGAGAGACGACTTGCAAAGACGCGATTACTATATGATCCTTCGAGTGAAACCCATCGCCACGGCGGATGAAATTCGTAAGGCGTATCGTGAACTCTCCAAGAAATATCATCCTGACCTTAATCCCGGTATGAAGGCGGCCTCTGACGAGAAGATGAAAGAGCTTGTCGCCGCTTACAACGTACTCAATAACAAGGACAAACGTAAAGAGTACGATGGGCAGGCCCAATTCCAGTTTCGTAAGTTCGCAAAAGGCCGTGAAAAACCAGGTAAGGGAGCGTTTACCAAAAAGGCCAAACCCAAGAAGCAAGGCTTTCTCTCAAAGTTGCTCGCCTTGGTCAAGAAGAAGGATGGGCCGGCCGGCGGACCCGATCCGAAGCAGGCCGACGTCCACTTCATGCTGGGACTTTCTATGGCAGAGAGCGACAACTTTATAGAACAGGCTCGAACCGAGTTCGCGCGGGCCATGGAATACGATCCCAGCCACGCTGAGGCTGCCTATAATTTCGCACTGACCTCTTATCGCAATGGTGACTTTGATGACGCGCGACGGGGACTGCAAGACGTGCTCACCCAGAATGGCAACGATCAGTACGCAAAGATGATGCTCAAGCTGCTTCACGACCCTGATTTTTAGGATTCTAGAGAATCAAGGTTAAACGTTCACATTTTGTTCATCATGTGGACGGTCCAGGGACGTAAGCTGTGATCGTGACGATTCATCCATCAAAAGCCATCTCCCGGGGACCTTTCTCCGCGGTCAGATCGCCGGAATCCGCTGAGGCACCCCGAAGCGAATCTGGAGTGAATCCTTCTCCACCTGTCGATTCCGTGGAAACCTCCGGGAGTGCCGGTGACGCTACCCGGAACGAAACTCCATCTGCATCGGGTATGTCGACCGACGGTATGAAGGCCCATGGCAGTCGCTCCGCGGGCTTTGCTCTGGGGGCTTTTCCGCAGATTGTGCATATCCTAGCCGATCCTAGTCTTCACTTAGGCCGACGGCTCGCTGACGCGGTTGACTTGCCTCTGGTGTCGTTTTCCGAAAACTCCACCGAGGATCTGAAGCAGCTTTTGAGTCAACCGGAGTTTTCGCAGGGTTTCATCCTTGAAGGCTCTCCCGCGGACCGCAAGAGCGCAGAGCAACTCGACGCTCTTTTCACTGCAACTTCAATCGACAATCACAGGGTTCTCGGGCTGGACTTTCAGGGTCAAGCACCCGCTGAAGTGACCGACCATTACATCGATCAAGGGATGATGTGGCAAGTGCCCTCCTCTTCGGACGTGACCCATTCTGACCAGATTCAAAAGTCCATCATGGAATGTTTAGTGGGGCTGCCCGTACTCGAGTGATCATTCGTCGAAGGAATGCGCCAACCGGACCTCTAATAGCCCACAGCCCGAACCCCCTTAGGGGGATTTGGAATATGTTGGAGGTTCCATGGCTGGTACACAATCGACTCCCCCGCAAACAACGTCTCAAGGCGAGACCCCGTCCCCTTTATGCAATCATTTACTAGAGCAAGTAAAATTGCGCCTCGAAGACTCTCTGAGCGAGGCTGAACTCAAGAGCGGGGTTTCTGAAGCCCTGGCTAGCCTGGAGCAGGCACGCGAGCAAACCCTAGAAAACCTAGAACGCGATGGCGCAAAGGATGATGTTCTAGAAGCTTTCGAAAAGAGTTTCGACGATATGCAGATCGCCTTGGAGGCGATCGACGAATTCGCTTCCGGAGCGACCGCGGAGTCGCACGAAGCTGTGCGTCTGACAATCTTCCGAGCGGCCAATGCGACGGCGTACGCTGTGACCACGATGCAGCAGGCACAGTTTTCCGAAGGTCCGACGGACATGCCGCTCTTCAATGCCCTTTTTAAAATGAAAGAAGGCTACCTTGAAGGCGGAGTGGAGGGCGACCAACTCAGGGAGGCTCTGACAAACATTGTAAAGATGACGAAAGCCGCGATCCAAGAATTGGTCGCAAGTGAAGGCGAACAGCCTCCTCAAAGAGACGGCTTGGTGAGAGCCTACGAAGAACAGATCGAAAGCTTGGAGCGGGTCGGAGAAACGATCTCCGAGGGCCAGAAAGACAAGTCGGAAGTCGACGACGCTTTCGCTGAACTCTTACGCACTTCCAACGGCGTGAAAGAGGCCATGGCTCTATTGAACGAAGCCATCATGAGTCAGGGCCCTTGCCGGCTCGCACGAACCAATGTTTTGTTGTCCGCGTCCGACACTTTCCGCGCGGGCGGAATCGGTGTTGAGCCGTTCGGAAGTACCCTTGACGAGTTCGAGACCGAGATTCGTGAAGAGAAAGCCGCAGTCCTGGAGTTGTCCGCTTTGCCAAATCAGAGCGAGCCGGTAGCTAAGGAGATTCGAGGCGTCAAAGAGGCCTACGACCTTCATGAAGAGGCCCTCGGTATGTTCGCGGAGTTCCTCGATGGTGAGGGCGGACCCGAAGACTTCGAAAAGGCGCAAAAGCTGCTCATCGAGGCCTCCGAAAAGCTATCCGACCACAAGGAAGCGCTCGAGAAACTGGGTGAGAGTGAAGGTAAGGTCTCTTGCGTACGTTGCGGAACTCTCAACGATCCCAATAATCGAGTTTGCGACAGTTGTAGCGCACAACTTCCTCAACAGGCTGGAGTTGGCGGAATCGCGTCCACCATGGACTTCCAGGAAGCCGACGGGTCGGCCACAATTGGTCACGGCGAACTGGAGATGACAAGTAATCTCGAAAGACTCTTTTTGGCCGTCAATGAGATCGCCGAGGAGCGCAGCAGCGACGATGAGTTTGAAGAAGTCCTGCTATGGATGGATAATCTGATCGTGAATGCCACGGCCACCATGCCAGAAGTCCCGAATATGGCGAACAATCCTGACTATAGTCCCGAATTGGTAGAACAGATCGGGCAACTACAGGAAGAGCTCAACGGACAGCGTGACCTGATGCTGGAAGGAATGG
Organism: Candidatus Xenobia bacterium; assembly: GCA_037968995.1. Taxonomy (GTDB): domain Bacteria; phylum Vulcanimicrobiota; class Xenobia; order Xenobiales; family JADMJV01; genus JAEXNA01. The sequence goes on along the minus strand of JBBKWP010000019.1, from coordinate 9,647 downwards.
CGACCATTCGCAGTGCTCTTAACACGCTGCAATCGTTCACCGAAGGCCGCGATAAGAATACTCTAGTGAAGGGGGTTAGGGAGGTTCGTGACGGCGCGATCAAAATGCAACAGTCTGAGCGCGCCTTGGCCTTAATCACCGAGGCTTTGCAGGCTGCGGCGGCGGAAGCACAAGCCGCCAGGGAAGCCGAGGCTCAGGGCGGGGGAGCAACGACGGAATCGGAAGCTGTCGAACCGCCCAAGCGAGACGATATCGGCTAAGGTGCCCCAGGGCAATTAGAAAGTCGGTCGCCTTGACCGACAAACTGAGTTGAAGGAACCAATGGAAAAAGACTTTCGGCGGCTTGCCGCCGAGCGAATCCTTATCATTGACGGAGCTATGGGGACTGCTCTGCAAAGTTACAAGCTGGGCGAGACCGAATTTCGTGGCTCTCGTTTCGCGGACTGGGGCCAATCGCTTCAGGGTTGCAACGATCTCCTCTGCTTGACTCAACCAGGAATTGTCGAAGAGATCCACACCGCCTACATCGAGGCTGGGGCGGACCTGATCGAGACCAATACCTTCAACAGCAACCGTCTCTCCATGGCCGACTACGGGGCTGAAGAGATAACCGCCGAGATCAATCGGGAAGCGGCACGCTTGGCGCGAGGCTGCGCCGAGCGATCCGGGAAACAGGTGTGGGTTGCGGGTGCCGTTGGACCTACCACGAAAACCCTGAGTCTCTCCGTCGATGTGAATCGACCGGGGGCACGCGAAGTGACCTTCGATCAGGTTCGAGATGCTTACGATGAGCAGATCGAAGCTCTCATGGAGGGTGGAGTCGATTGTTTATTGATCGAGACGATCTTCGACACCCTCAACTCGAAGGCTGCCATTGTCGCCGCCGGCGATGTTTTTGAGAGGCTCTCTCGGCGCGTCCCTTTGCTGATTTCTGTAACCATCACCGATCGCAGTGGACGCACCTTGTCGGGCCAAATGTTGGAGGCCTTCTGGCACTCTATCCGCCATTGTCGACCTTTGGCCGTCGGTCTGAACTGCGCACTCGGAGCCGACGAGATGACCCCCTACTTGGCGGAGCTTTCGGGACTGGCTGACACCTTGGTCTCGTGTTATCCAAACGCCGGTCTTCCGAACGCACTCGGTGGGTATGATGAGACGCCTGCTGAGATGTCAAAAATCCTGGCGCAATGGGCCGATAACGGTTGGTTGAATCTTGTAGGCGGTTGTTGCGGGACCACACCAGAGTTTATAGCGACCATTGCCGGGGCCATGGCTGGGAAAAAACCTCGGGTGGTATCGGATTCGAGGACGGGCTTCGCGGTCAGCGGTTTGGAATCGTTTCGTCAAGAGCGTGACACCGGACTGATCGTGGTGGGCGAGCGAACCAACGTCACAGGTTCGCCCCGATTCGCCCGTCTGGTGCGTGAGGGCGACCTCGATGGAGCGTTGACTGTAGCTCAGCAACAGGTGGAAAGTGGAGCCAACCTCCTCGACGTTAACATGGACGAAGGTCTGCTCGACTCCGAGAAGTTGATGCGAGAATTTCTTCAGCTTCTGGCCTCAGAACCCGACATTTCCAGAGTTCCCCTTATGATCGACAGTTCTCGTTGGGAGGTTCTGGTGGCCGGTCTCAAGACCAGTCAGGGCCGCTGTGTGGTGAACAGTATCTCCCTCAAGGACGGAGAAGAAGAGTTCCTCGAGCGAGCACGCTTTGTGCAAAAATTCGGCGCGGCCGCAGTGGTGATGGCTTTCGATGAAAAGGGGCAGGCCGACACCACCGAGCGACGGATCAGTATCTGCAAGCGAGCCTACCGGCTTCTCACTGAAGACGTCGGAATGGACCCCTGGGACATCATTTTTGACCCCAATGTTCTGACCGTGGCGACCGGTATCGCGGAGCACGATGGTTACGGATTGTCGTTCCTTGAGTCGATCCCGGCCATCAAAAAGGAATGTCCGGGGGTCTTGATCTCGGGGGGGATCTCTAACGTTAGCTTCTCATTTCGTGGAAACAATCCGGTGCGCGAAGCGATGCACACGGTGTTCCTCTACCACGCGATCAAGGCCGGGCTGGATATGGCTATCGTCAATGCCGGCATGCTGGGACTTTACGAGGACATTCCCAGAGAACTCCGCGATATCGTAGAGGACGTTTTGTTGGCTCGGGACCCGAACGCCACCGATCGACTCTTGGAGATAGCCGAGAAATATCAGGGGGACGGTTCGAGCAAAGGGCCGCTCGTCGCGCCTAAAGCTTGGCGTCAAGGAACCGTTGAAGAAAGACTCAGTCACGCTTTGGTAAACGGGATCGTTGACTACATCGATGAGGACACAGAAGAAGCCCGCCAACAATTTCCGAAACCGTTGGAAGTGATCGAAGGGCCGCTGATGTCCGGCATGGCCATCGTTGGAGAGCGCTTTGGTGAAGGCAAAATGTTTTTGCCGCAGGTCGTGAAGAGCGCTCGTGTGATGAAGAAAGCCGTCGCTTATCTTCTGCCCTATATGGATGCGGAAAAGATGGACGGACCGGCTAAGTCCCAGGGCCGGGTGCTCCTGGCCACCGTCAAGGGTGATGTGCACGACATCGGAAAGAACATTGTCGGAGTTGTCTTGGGTTGCAATGGATACGAAGTGATCGATCTGGGCGTGATGGTGCCTACTGAGGAGATTTTGCGCCAAGCGAAATCGCTTGAGGTGGACCTAATCGGTCTCTCTGGGTTGATCACCCCTTCTTTGGATGAAATGGTGCGCGTTGCGGAGGCCTTGCAACGAGACGGCTTTCAACAACCCCTCATGATTGGCGGGGCGACGACCAGTTCGACCCACACGGCCCTCAAGATCGCGCCGGTTCGAGAGCGGCCCACAGTGCATGTTCTCGACGCCTCTAGGGCGGCCGCAGTCTGTTCGAAGTTACTCGACCCGGAGAAGTCGAGCGAGTATTTCGAAAGCCTGGAAACAGAGCACGAACGGCTTCGCGAGCGTTACCAGACAAGGAGTCTAAAGGCGCTGTTGCCCCTGGCCGAGGCCCGAGCCAAACGTTGGGTCTGGGCCTCTCCAGAGAGCGGCGTTCCCCAAGCTGAGCGTCTCTCTGAGATTCAAGTAAAGGATCCGATTCCGTTAGATGAGCTGATCCCTTTGATCGACTGGACACCCTTTTTCACCGTTTGGCAGATGCGCGGTGTTTACCCAAGGATTCTTGAACGCTCCGAGGCTAAAGAACTCTTCGACGACGCCTTGGCGACCTTGCAAAGGATCGTAGAAGAAAAGATTTTGACTGCTCGGGCTGTCTTTGGAATTTTTCCGGCCCAAGCACAAGCAGACGATATCTTGGTCGGGTCTTCTCGCTGGCCCATGTTGCGTCAACAAACAGAGCGTTCAGAAGGGAAACCGGCGAGATCGCTGGCGGACTTTTTAGCCCAGGCACCCGCCCAAGACAGCCTGGGGCTGTTCGCGGTGAGCGCCGGCTTCGGCTGTGACGAAGCGGTGCGCGCGTTGGAAGAGGATCATGACGACTATCGTGCGATCATGCTTCGTTCCCTGGCCGACCGACTGGCTGAAGCGTCAGCGGAATGGGTTCATCGTGAAATGAGAGTCCAGTGGGGCTTGGAAACGCGCGATATGTTCACTCCTGAGGACTTGATCAAGGAGAAGTATTCTGGAATACGTCCGGCTCCCGGCTATCCAGCCTGCCCGGACCACACAACTAAGAGAGATCTTTGGAAAATTCTCGGGGTGGAGGACCACACCGGAATCAAGCTTATGGACTCATGTGTCATGTGGCCTGCGGCGTCCGTCAGCGGAATGGTCTTTCATCATCCCGAGGCCCGTTATTTCGCGGTCGGCCGCATCGGTGAAGAGCAAATTGAGGACTACGCTCAGAGGCTGGGCGAGGGCAAGGACGAGGTCGCGCGTCGTCTAGCGACTCATTTGTAGTTTCGTGTCTCCATGACGTTTGTCACCGAACCCGGTAGGCACAATTCTGTTTGGAAAGAGTGGCGTAGGATCGCCCGAGGCAACCATTCACGGTATTTCCTGGAGCATAAGGAAGCCGTGCTGGAATCTTTGCTCCGATCGTTCTCCGCGCCTGACGAAATCCTGTTGGCGCGAGGCCTCTACTCCAAGGACCCGGATTTCTGGGACTCCCTCATGGCAGAACACGAGGGAGTGAACTGGTACCTTCTGGATGACAAGAGCCTTGACGCTGTGGTGAGCGTGTCGTCTAGCAGTGGGCTGTGTGGTGTTTTCTCTCCTCGACCGAGTAGTTTGGACGTCATCTCGGACCACCGCTTCCTCACGGTTCTTTGGAATGTGGTTGATCCCGGAAACCTGGGCACAATCTTAAGGACTAATAGGGGCATCGCGGGGGGGGCCGTGGTCACTGTCGCCGGTTGTAACCCGTGGTCTGCTAAGGTCGCAAGAGCTTCAGCGGGTAGCCTTTTGAGGTGCTCAATCCTTCACTGCCGCGACGAGACGGCGGGTCACAACATTTTGAGAGAGTTGAAGGATCGGGGTTTTGCGCTCCACGCCGCCTTTCCCCGACTTGGGACGGCATTGGAAGCGGTCGAGTGGGCTGGTCGAGATGCCGTGATCCTGGGAAATGAAACTCGAGGACTGCCGCAAAATCTTATTGACGAGACCCGTCCGTTCCACATCGCGACTACCGAGAGCGTGGAGTCTCTCAACGTCGCGATCAGCGCCGCGCTAGCGACTTGGGAATGGCGCAAGTGCAACGTTTGAAGGGCCGCTTTAGGTTGACAATGATTGTGAATTCCTTCACAATGCCCTCCAGGTCAGGGAGAGTTCGCCTTCAATGAAAAGAGAATCAAAAAGTCTGGGGGAGACGGTTTCTCCGGCACCCTTTGCGATTTTCGTTAGGGTTCTTGTCGTCTGTACCGCTTTTTTAGTGTTCGTTGGTGCCATGGTTACTACCACGGGGTCGGGACTGTCGGTGCCGGACTGGCCGTTGTCTTTCGGGAAGCTCAACCCCAGGATGGTGGGAGGCGTCGCTTTCGAGCACGGTCACCGATTGGTCGCCTCCGCAGTCGGCTTTTTGGTCCTGATCGCGGCCATTTGGGCCTCAGTCATCCGAGCCTCCAAGGTGGTACGCCGGTTAGCGTTTTTCGCGCTGGCCTTGGTGATTTTTCAGGGTCTGTTGGGCGGCTTAACGGTATTGATGCGGTTGCCCACAGCGGTTTCGGTAGCCCACGGCACGACAGCCCAACTGTTTTTCTGTACGGTTGTGGCCTTGTTATGGTGGACGAATTCAGCTTTTGTAAAAGCCGAACCCTCTATTCAAGGGGCTGAAGCGAGGAATCTTCTCATTGCTTCCGGAGCGATGACCGGACTGGTGTTCTGTCAGTTGCTGGTCGGGGCGACGATGAGGCACATGGGGGCAGGGCTCGTTATTCCGGATTTTCCTACTTCTTTGGGTCGCTGGATCCCACCGCTCAGCACTCCGCAGATCGCCATCAACTTTGGCCATCGAGTGATGGCTGTCGCCGTTCTGGCGATGGCGATTTTGTTGTGCGTGCGAGTTTATCGTTGGCACCGAGGTCAGAGGGCGTTGACTGCCCTCTGTACGACACTGCTGGTTTTTATCGGTGTTCAGATATCTCTGGGAGCGCTGACTGTTTGGAGCACCCGGGCCCTCGTTCCCACCTCCCTTCACGTGATGAACGGGGCCATGGTTTTGGCGACAGCGTTTTCGATTCTTCTTTGGACCTGGCGCTTGACCCGCTCTAAGCAGGGTGAAGATAACAACAAGGGGGACAGGTTGTCGGCTACGGCGACAAAAATGAGCGAGGTCAGTCGGGCCGATTGGATGGACCTAGCGAAAGTCCGCCTTGTGACAATGAGCGTATTTACGGGAATCTGTGGATTTCTGCTCGGCGGCACGGCTTTCACTTGGCTCGGTTTTCTCGTGGCCGTGGTAGGGATCAGCCTGCTCGGTGCTGGTTCAAGTATGCTGAATCACGTGATGGAGGTCGAGACGGACTCTCGAATGGACCGGACTCGTAACCGCCCGCTCCCCACCGGACGAGTCGATGTGGCGATCCCCGAACGAGTCGGCTCCTTTTTGGTGGCGGCAGGGACCCTGATCCTCGGTCTCTGGCAACCGTGGGCCGGACTTTTGTCTTTCGTGGCCTTCTTTAGTTACGTCTTCGTTTATACTCCAATGAAACGTTGGAGTTCCAGTTGTACGGTCGTCGGTGCGATCCCCGGGGCGTTGCCGGTGTTGATAGGCTACGTCGTTCGAACGGGTCACCTGGATATCGGTGGACTGATACTTTTCGCCATCTTGTTTCTCTGGCAACTCCCACACTTTATGGCCATCGCTTTTATGTGTCGCGAGGATTACGCGCGGGCGGGCCTTCCCATGGTCACTGTTGTGGATCCGGGAGGCTATCTCGCGTCGTCTCAGATCGTCGCCTACTGTTTAGTTTTGATACCAGTGTCCTTGGCGCCGACTTTGGCGGGAATGACCGGTCAGTTCTATTTCTACTCCGCTCTTATCTTAGGATTTGTCTATCTTTACGCGGGACTGCAGCTTTGCTGGCGCAAGACAGCACTTCAGGCACGCAAACTCCTCCTAACATCGGTCGTTTACTTGCCGTTGCTCTATGGAGTGATGGTTGTAAACAGTTAGATAGACTGGTTTCTGGCCTACTTTTTAGCAGGGGCAGGGGTGCCGAGGGATAAAGCGGTAGCTACTTGAGCAAAGATACTCTATGAGGAATATGATGCCAAAAAGACTTATAATTTTACTCGCTCTCGTGACGTTGATCGTCACCGGATGTGACGGCGGCGTGGGTGGTGTGCGTAGCACTCTCGATCCGCTCGGACCGGTGGCCGCTCGTCAGATGAGCACCTTCATGGTCACCTTGTGGGTCAGTTTGGGAATCTTCGCGGTGGTGGGATCTTTTATGGTCTACTGTCTCGTGAAGTTTCACCACAAAGGTGAGATTCCCAAGGGAACTCCAGTCCCAGACCAAGGGCACGGCAGTGCTCTGACCGAAATTGTCCTGATTCTTGCTTCGGTTTTTCTCGTCGGCATCATCGCATTGCCGACAGTGCAAGGAATTTTTTACGTGGGAACTGTCCCTACCAATGAAAAGGTCTTCGAGGTCAACGTGACCGGCCTGCAATGGTGGTGGAAGTTCGAATATCCAGAATACGGAGTCGTGACCGCGAACGAGATCGCGATTCCCGCCGGTCGTCCCGTTAAGTTTAACTTGAAAGCCGCGGACGTCTTGCATTCCTTCTGGGTACCGCGCCTGGGCGGAAAGATGGATCTTAATCCGGGTCAAGACAACTGGCTTTGGTTACAAGCCGATCCTGAGCTGCTCGCCAAGAATGACGATCAGCTATCGACCAGTGATAACAAGCCAGGGATGCGATTCGAGCACCTGCCGGACGACTATCCTTTCCAAGGATATGTTCTCTATGGCCAGTGCGCTGAGTTCTGTGGTGATTCCCACGCATTCATGCAGTTTCGAGTCCTGGTGCTCGACGATGCCAATTTTCGAAAGTGGATCGATTGGCAAAAGAGCGATGCGAAATCGAATCTGCCTGAGGCGAAAGCCAAGGCTGGTTACACAATGTTTGCCCGCAATAAATGTGGTACGTGTCACGTTATCCGTGGAACGAACGCGAAGGGTCTGGTCGGTCCCGACCTGACTCACGTGGGTAGTCGGACGTCCATCGCCGGAGGCTGGTTGGAGAACACTCCCGACAACCTCGGACATTGGATTCAAGAGCCGGGGAAAATCAAGCCTGGGAATATCATGTATATGACCGGTTACAAGCGCACGGACGAGGACGGTAAGGAAGTCGCCAACACTCAGATCGAAGTTGACGACACCGAAAAAGCCGCCATCGCCGAATACCTCTATAGTTTGAAGTAAGGAGCCAACGTGTCCTCCGAAGTGATGCATATTGAACCCGCACCCGAAAAGGGTTTTTTCGATAATATTTTCAAGCGCCAAGTGGAGCCGAAAGGCCTCATAGGCTGGCTAACCACCATCGACCACAAGCGGATCGGAATCCTTTATGGCCTGACCGCGCTGTTCTGGTTCCTGGTGGGTGGTCTGGAAGCGATGATGATTCGCATCCAGCTCCATCGGCCGGAGTGGCGTGATTTCGTATCCGCTGAGACCTACAATCAGCTGTTCACGATGCACGGAACCACCATGATCTTTTTGGTCATCATGCCGCTGGCGGTGGCTTTCTTTAACTACATCATGCCGCTCCAGATCGGGGCGCGCGACGTAGCCTTTCCCCGTCTAAACGCTTTCAGTTACTGGATGTTCTTGTTCGGCTCGATTCTGCTCAACGTCTCCTGGTTTTTCGGAGAAGCTCCTAACATGAGTTGGGTCGGTTACGCCCCTCTCACGGAGTTGCAGTATACGCCGGGAATGGCAGCGGACTTTTGGATCACGGGTCTTCAGATCTTGGGTGTGGCATCTATTGTCGGTTCGCTCAACTTCATCACGACCATCATCAATATGAGGGCTCCGGGGATGACGTTTATGCGTCTGCCGGTCTTCACCTGGATGACCTTGGTGACCGCGTTCCTCATCATCTTGGCCTTTCCGGCCATCACCATCTGTTTGGTAGAGTTGATGTTCGACCGTTTGTTCGGCACCCACTTCTTCCAAGCGGCCGGTGGCGGATTGCCCATTCTCTGGCAGCATCTGTTCTGGGTCTTCGGGCACCCTGAGGTGTACATTTTGATTCTGCCTCCGATGGGCATGGTCAGTGAAATTCTTCCCGTCTTCAGCCGCAAGCCGCTCTTCGGGTATCCCCTGATCGTGGGATCCGGAATCGCTATCGGTTTGATGGGCTTCACTGTCTGGAGCCACCACATGTTCACCTCCGGTCTCGGCAACATCGCGACTGCCGCGTTCGCACTGACCACGATGGCCATCGCTGTTCCGACCGGAGTGAAGATCTTCAACTGGATCGGTACTCTCTATGGTGGACAACTCATCATGGCGACGCCAATGCTGTTTTCGCTCGGCTTCATCTATCAGTTCATGATGGGTGGCTTTTCGGGTCTGATGCACGCGAACTCAGTACACGATCTTCAGCAACATGACTCGTATTTCGTGGTCGCGCACTTTCACTACGTGCTCATCGGCGGAGCCCTGTTCGGAACTTTTGCCGGTATCTATTACTGGTTTCCCAAAATTACCGGTCGTAAGTTGAACGAGAAATTCGGGAAATTTGTGTTCTGGTTTCTGTTCGCAGGTTTCAACCTAACGTTCTTGCCGATGCACTGGTTGGGACTCAACGGGATGCCTCGTCGAATTTATACCTACAGCGGAAACAACGGCTGGAACCAAATCAACTTCGTATGTACCATTGGTGCGGCCCTCATGGCGGTCGCGGTGATCGTCTTCTTCATAGACCTAATCCGCACGGCCAAGTCCGGCCAGATCGCGGGCGACGACCCCTGGGACGCCAGAACGACGGAGTGGTCGATCCCCAACCCGCCTCCCGTCTATAACTTCAAGGAAACTCCTCAGGTCAAACGTCTCGACGACTTTTGGTACCAGAAGTATCCCGAGGCCGAATTCGGACACGAGGACGGCGATTCCATGCATTCGTCGGATCACGTCGAAGCCGACTCCCACGGTCACGACGAG
>JBBKWP010000018.1:0-3234 GCA_037968995.1 Candidatus Xenobia bacterium | reverse complement strand
CCCAGGATGCGATGAGCCGACATCGAGGTGCCAAACCGCGCCGTCGATATGAGCTCTTGGGCGCGATAAGCCTGTTATCCCCGGGGTAGCTTTTATCCGATAAGCGACGGCCCTTCCATTCGGCACCGCCGGATCACTAGCTCCGTGTTTCCACTCTGCTCGACATGTACGTCTCGCAGTCAAGCCACCTTATGCGCTTGCACTCTACGCCTGATTCCCGACCAGGCTGAGGTGACCTTTGAACGCCTCCGTTACTCTTTAGGAGGCAACCGCCCCAGTCAAACTGCCTACCAGACGCTGTCCCTGTAATGGATAACATCACAGGTTAGAATTCCAACGAGACCAGCGAGGTATCCCAACAACGGCTCCGACACTACTTGCGTAATGCCATCAAAGCCTCCCTCGTATCCTGTACAGATCTAATCAAAATCCAACATCAAGCTACAGTAAAGCTCCACGGGGTCTTACCGACTAGCTGCGGGTAAAGAGCATCTTCACTCATAATGCAATTTCGCCGGGATCCCTCTCGAGACAGTGCCCAAGTCGTTACGCCATTCGTGCGGGTCAGAACTTACCTGACAAGGAATTTCGCTACCTTAGGACCGTTATAGTTACGGCCGCCGTTTACTGGCGCTTCGATTCAAGCCTTCGGTAAAACCTAAGCTCTCCTCTTAACGTTCCAGCACCGGGCAGGCGTCAGCCCCTATACATCGCCTTACGGCTTCGCAGAGACCTGTGTTTTTGCTAAACAGTCGCTTGGGCCCTTTCACTGCAACCCTCTTCGGCTTCATTAGTAAATAATTACACCTAATGAGGGCACCCCTTCTCCCGAAGTTACGGGGCTAATTTGCCGAGTTCCTTAAGAGAGATTATCCCGCCGCCTTAGTATTCTCTACCTACCCACCAGTGTCGGTTTACGGTACGGGCACGATGGTGCCAGATAGAAGCTTTTCTTGGCAGTGTAGGATCAACCACTCGAAGTCACAATGACTCCTGCTATACACTCTCAGGCTTAAAGATAAGGGGATTTGCCTCCCTATCAACCCTACAGTCGTAGCGCCGGACAACCAACGCCGGCTAGGCCTACCTTACTGCGTCACTCCATACTGAATACACACCAACGCGGGACCGGAATATTAACCGGCTGTCCATCGCCTACGGCTTTCGCCCTCGGCTTAGGTCCCGCCTTACCCTGGGAGGACAAACCTAGCCCAGGAAACCTTGGGTTTTCGGCGAAGAAGATTCTCACTTCTTTTTACGCTACTCATACCGACATTCGCACTTCCGATATCTCCACCCGTCCTCACGATCGGGCTTCACAGACCTACGGAACGCTCCCCTACCACTTACAACAAACAAATGCTGCAAATCCGACGCTTCGGTACTCAGCTTGAGCCCCGTTACATTTTCGGCGCACGACAACTCGACCAGTGAGCTATTACGCACTCTTTAAAGGGTGGCTGCTTCTAAGCCAACCTCCTGGCTGTCTGGGAAGTCGTACTTCCTTTACCACTTAGCTGAGATTTTGGGACCTTAGCGGTCGGTCTGGGCTGTTTCCCTCTCGACTATGAAGCTTATCCCCCATAGTCTGACTGCCGGATAATACATCGCGGTATTCGGAGTTTGATGGAGTTCAGTAACCGGTCAAGGCCCCTAGCTCTGTCAGTGCTCTACCCCCGCGATTTAACGTCCGACGCTAGCCCTAGAGCTATTTCGGGGAGAACCAGCTATCACCAAGTTCGATTGGCATTTCACCTCTATCCACAACTCATCCAAGCCTTTTGCAACAGGCCCTGGTTCGGGCCTCCACGCACGATTAAATGCGCTTCACCCTGGTCATGGATAGGTCACTTGGCTTCGGGTCTACTACTACGGACTAAAACGCCCTATTCAGACTCGCTTTCGCTACGGCTCCGGAACCTCAGTCCCTTAACCTTGCCCGCAACAGTAAGTCGCCGGTTCATTCTACAAAAGGCACGCTATTAGCCTGGCCTAAGCCATAAGCCTCTAACGGTTTGTAAGCACACGGTTTCAGGTTCTATTTCACTCCCCTCACAGGGGTTCTTTTCACCTTTCCCTCACGGTACTAATCGCTATCGGTCGGAAAGTCATATTTAGCCTTGGAAGATGGTCCTCCCAGATTCCGACGGGGTTCCACGTGCCCCGTCGTACTCAGGTAATAACTCTTGAGATTGTGCCCTTTAACTTACGTGACTATCACACTCTACGGTCGCGCTTTCCATCGCTATTCTCTTAAGGCTCAATTTTCTTACTCAAGTGCGGCTCTACCGAACCACAACAGTTATCCCTACAACCCCCACACAACAACGACGGTAGTCTATCACGTCATATGGGTTTAGGCTCCACCCCGTTCGCTCGCCACTACTAGGGGTATCTCGGTTGATTTCTTTTCCTCTGGCTACTGAGATGTTTCACTTCACCAGGTCGTCCGCTAACAGCCTATTTATTCAGCTGTAGCTCTGTCTTTTACAGACAGTGGTTTCCCTATTCGGAGATCTCCGGGTCAACGCTTGATCACAGCTAACCGGAGCTTATCGCAGTCCTCTACGTCCTTCATCGTACTTTCCACCTAGGCATCCACCATGTGCCCTTTTCTACTTCAAAAACTAAACTTCGTGTCTCGGCCTGAAACTGGAATCAACCAGTCACAGACTCACAAAGATAAACTTTGAAGGTCTATGAGTAGCTAAGAACTATCTCTCTTTCGAAATTGCTCTTACTCTCTGTATCTTATTCACTTGTCAAAGAACACTTCGCTTCACAGCGAAAATCCATCTTGCGATGGAAGGAACACCCCGGAAACCCTAAGGCTCCACAACGGTCCCTGACAACTAGATAATGATGACAACCAATGTAATGTCGAAACAATCGACCTCGAGATTACGACCAAAGCGCGTTCTCCCTCACCCAACAGCATCCATTCCGTTACTAGCACAACTAAGTGCATTCACTGAGGCGGACGCCATCAAAGCAAGATCATCAAACACCTAAGGCCATGTCTCCCTAGAAAGGAGGTGATCCAGCCGCACCTTCCGATACGGCTACCTTGTTACGACTTCGTCCCAATTACCAGGCATACCTTCGGCACCTGCCTCCCTTGCGGGTTAGCCCAGCGACTTCGGGTACAACTAGCTTTCGTGACGTGACGGGCGGTGTGTACAAGGCCCGGGAACGTATTCACCGCAGCGTAGCTGATCTGCGGTTACTAGTGAT
>JBBKWP010000017.1:0-9356 GCA_037968995.1 Candidatus Xenobia bacterium | reverse complement strand
GTTATCATTTCAGACCTCATCGCTGTTTATTCTTAAAAACAGCCTACTCTTGAAGCCTCTGGTCAGGTTCCGAATCAGCAGTCAGAAATGAACGAATTGTAAACTCTGGACCGCTCCGTTTTCAATCCTCGGATTGGTCGAGCAGCATTTCTCGAAAGGTTCGAAGCAGATCGCCTGATGTGACGATCCCCACGACATGCCCCCTGTGGGTCACCACAACGCGGTTGACATCTTCGTCCAAAATGATGTTCAGCGCTTCTTCGATAGTGGACTTCATCTTCACTTGATGGATACACGGCGTCATGATATCGGAGACGAGCTTTTCGTTCGTGATGGAGGCTGACTCAATGGGGGAATCTCCACGGACTCGCGGGTACGAGTGGTAGTTCACCCTACTCGGTGCTTCATCACCCGCGACACATCGAGCGATGTCTGAGATAGACACTACGCCTACTAGGTAATCTTGGGAATCTAAAACTGGGGCCCCGGTAATCTCGTTGGCCGAAAATGCGAGATAGAGATCCCGTACAGTCATCGTGTCAACCGCGCAATAGACGTCAGGCTGCATGATATCTTGAACTTCCATGGACTACACCTCGACCTTCAGTAAGGTCTACTTTAAGTGGAACCAGCATGCCTGCTAAATTATGACTTAGTTACCGTTCTTCTTGAAAGCAATAATTTTCGGGAGAATTTAAGGCTGGTCATCGATACTGAGTTTAAGAGATTCGACGTCAGAGGATTCCAATCACCATGTCCATCCAAGCACTATCACCAGCCAAAGCCCGCGGAATGAAAGTTTTCGTCTACCGCAACTTGCACCAGAACTGCTGGAGCGTCAAGTCCCGGGAGTCGGGCCGAGTTATCGCACACGCTGACGAAGTTCAACTTTCTGGTGTCGACTTCAAAGTCAGCCAGGCCGGGAGAGACCGGGTCCTACGCGAAAAGAGCAAGAACGTACACGCCGGACTGGTCGGGACTCTTGTGAACTTTGACCCTATCGGGGGCAAAATGCCCACCTATCCCGGAGCCACCTTCAGTTCCGACGCCGGCCAAAAGCCGAGTCCGGCCGACGAAGTTTCCATCACCTATAACCCTTACAAGTACAAGCATTTCGTAGTGCGTGCCACTGAGCAACCCGTAGCGTCAGCCGATACCGCCATTCTGCGGGCCGACAAACAGGTGATGGCCACTAATCCCACCTTGATCACCGAGTTGCAGTAGTGGTGATAAAAAGCGTAGCCCCCGCAGCCGGAAAAAACCACGTTCTCGCAAAGTCAAACGTCGGAGACAGTAAGAACCAAGAACAAGCTCAGACCGTTCCCCTCGACGGCTTTACTCCTTCACCCATCGATCAAAAGGAGTTTCGAAACGTTCTCGGACAGTTCGCTACGGGCGTGGCGGTTATCACCACCGAAGATGAAGGTGGGGACCGGGCGGGCATGACGGTCAGTTCGTTCACTTCGCTCTCGATGGATCCGCCGCTCGTTCTGTTTTGCGCCAAAGAGGGCAGCAAGACCATGGCAGAGGTCCTGGAGAACGGTCATTTCGCGGTCAGCATTCTGCGCGACGAACAGAAAGATCTCTGCTATCAATTCGCGGGAAAGGCGGAAGCCGACAAGTTTCAGGGCGTCAGTTCGCATCCGGGCGAAGCCTACGGCGACCCATTGCTCCAGGGCGCCATCGCCACTTTAGAATGCAGACTCTCCCGCACGCACCCCGGCGGTGACCACACCATCGTGATCGGTGAGGTCATAGGACTCTCGAAGACGCCTGAAGACGATCAACCGCTTCTGTTCTGGGATGGGAAAGTCCAGCCTTCTAAGTAGGTTAGTTGAACTCGTTCTCCGCCGCGGAGCAGGGGTCACCGGTCACTTCCAGGCTCCCGAACGGGTTCCTCTCTTCAGCGCGCCGCGATGGTTCGATCAACCCGTTCTACGGTAAGCATCAAATTTCAAGCCGGCGTGCTCGACGAGGGGTTCGATGAGTTGGAGTCCGAGGCAGGATGCGGGTGTCCAGAATCCGCCTTCACTCTTTCTCTCGGAATCGTGAGTTCCGACAAGGCCTAAAGCCATTTCGGAAATCTGCTTGGCCGTGGAGCCATATCCGGGGTCGGAATCTCCGGTGACCTGGCCTGTCACTTTTTGACCCTGCTGGGTTTCTCCGTAGAACGCCAACTTGAAGTAGCCCTTTTCTTGCATCTCCGGACTGGGTCCATCGCCTGGTTTTGGCAGCACATAGCGTGTGAGAAAGGAGCGAGACCATGGAAAATACATCGCCAGCATCACCGCCCCGATCGCCAGTTCCGAACAGTAGGCCATCAAAGGACCCGAGGCCACCTGCCATTCGCTGTAAACAAAGTCGCGACCGTAAGGGTAGTCCAGTCGAGCATTACTAGAGTGGACGATCTTGGTGTTCACAGATGCCATGATGAACTGATGGAGCCAGTCTCCGGTGAACTCGCTTCGCTTGGCGCCCATCAAGCTCGGTTGCCTAACCCCGGTTCTTTTGTTGGCGGGGCAAACCGCGTATGGATTCTGCAACAGGTCGGCCAACTCTGGCTTTTTGCGCAGCAGAGTCACCGTTTCGACGGCGCTGGCAATAGTGCCCCCGCTCACTCCACCCTTAGCCGCGCGCACTTGCATCTCCACTCTTTTCAACGGAGACCCCAAGGTGCCGACCGCGAACTCGTTGAGGTAGAGAACGCCTAAGTCCGAGGGTAAGGAGTCAAAACCCGTGCAGTTTACGATACGGGCGCCTGACTTTTTCGCCAGGTCCTGATATCTGTCCATCATCAATTGAATGAACGGCACTTCTCCGGTAAGGTCGCAGTAGTCGGTTCCCTCCAGAGCACAGGCCTCTACCAAGGCCTCTCCGTACTTGAGATAGGGTCCTACTGTCGTCAGGACGACTTTCGTTCTCGACGCCATGTCTCTCAAGAACTGCGTGTCAAAAGAGTCTCCGATGAACACCGGCACGTCCGAGCCCAGGTCGTGCTGAAGGCGACAGAGTTTGTTGCCGTCACGAGCGCCAAGGGCCCAAAGCACCTCGCCCTCGGAGCCGACTCTTTTCAGCAAATATTGGGCAATGATTTGCCCCACAAAGCTGGTGGCACCCCAAAGCACCAGGTCAAACTCCCGTTGAGCAACTCCCATTGTGATGACTGTCTTCATCCCAAGCCGTTCGGCGTAGAAACGGTGCCGCCCCTCCCTCTCCTACCTAGGGCCGGAACCTGCTCCAGCAGGGAGAAATCTCCAATGCCAGTTCCTAGATGAGACGGAGTTTCTCCGCGCCCGGCCGAAGTCCCATGAATGACCGACCAAGTCTCCATCGATGTGGAGGCGAGTGCCGAGGAGGCTTTCGCACTTTTTCAGGACTATCCGAGTCGCCTCGAATGGGACCCGTTTCTGTGTCAAGCAGAGCTGTTGGGCACAGAGCAACCTGCGGTGGGGGTGGTGGCGCGATGTGCTATGCGGCCCGCTTGGCTAGGTTTGTCGAGGCAGCGTCTTTTGGCTCGACTCATCGAACCGATTCTATTGCGTTGGTTCCGCTGGGAGACTTGGCGCAGACTCGAAGCCTTCCGAACCGTCCTCCAGCGAGGAAAAGTCTAAAAGCTTTTGATGAAACCGATGAAGTCGCAAGCAGAGTTGGACCGTTTCCTCCAAAGTCAGCACAACCAGGGCCAGGACGAGGGTGAAGGCGCCTTCGTCCTGGACCCTGTTCGGGCCCGGCAACAGCTGGGTAGATTTCAGTTGGCCCAACCAGGTTTGTATCTCGTGAAAGCTGTACAAGCGGCGGTGATGGCGGGGGCCGAATTGGTGGTCATCAAAGTTTCTCGACGGGAATTGACTCTCGAGTTTAGCAGCGAAGACCCTGAACTCATCTCACCGCAAAAGATCAGCGAGAGCCTGCTCGCCGTCCACTCCCTGGCCGAGACCCCCCTGAGGCACTTGGTGGCTGCTATCTCCGGTGCTGTTGGGTCGGGTGTGAAATCGATCGCCTGGCACACTCCTCAAGGTGGGCTGTCAGTGACTGAGAGCGGAGTGGAGCACCATTCGGAGTCCCACTCTAAGTGCTGTCTAAAGGTGGAGAAGAAGGGTCCGTTGATGGCTTGGCTTAGAGGCACGGTCTTCGTCGATGAGATCAGGGCGGTCGATGAACGCTGTGGCTGGGGGCCGTGTGCCGTTGTGCTCGATGGGCGTAAAGTCTCCCCCCAAGGCTGGGGTCTCTTCAAGGCGGACCGGTCTGACAGTCTGGGTTTGTGGCCGAAGAATGCCAAATCTTATCGGGATTTTCTTCAGAAGAACTTGCTGGAGAGACACCTGGCCTCGGTCGGGGGTACCCTTGTATCTCCTCCGAAGCCTGCGTCCTACCGGACCGGTCTTGAAGGCGACGTGCTTCAACAACTGCCACGAGCTCAACAGTCGACGGAGCCCTGGATGCTGTGGCCCGAAGAGATACCAGGAGCGGCGCCATCCTGCTCCATCGCTATCACGACCAGCTTGGTGGGGCCTGCGCGAATCGCGGTGATCAAGCACGGAGCCCTTCTTGAAACCAAACAGGTTGCTGAGTGGGGGCACCCCGGAGCCTTGGTGCTCTTCGATGGGTCGGGGCTGGTCACTGATCTCACGGAGTTTCGGGTAACGGAGAACGAGGATTTTCACGCCGCGATGAAGCGGCTAGGAGCGTTGGTTGAGGCCACGGCGGAGGGCGTTTCCGAGACGCTATTGGACGAAATCTTTGAGGCGGGTGGCCTACCGCTTGGGCAGCACGCCGGCAAAAAAGCGGTCTGGTGGCATTGGCTACAAAACCACGCCCTTCCTGAGAGCTTGAGCCGCGAAGCGCTGCTAGACGCGTTCCTGCCACAGCAGAAGGTCTGCAGAGCGCCCCTCCCTGACACCTTCGAAAACATACTGCGAGATGCTCACGCCCAGCACTTACCCTCCGATGAGAGAATCCTGGTCGCCTACAGCGATGCACTGTTGGGAGAGTCGGCGGACGGATTCGCGGCCACCGAGGAGAGGCTGTGTTGGAAGACGGCATTTTTTGGGCCCAACTATATTCACTGGGACGATGCTGAGGCAGTGGACTTTCACCTGGCGGGAAACGGGCTGAGCATTGGGGGGAGTACGCCCTCGTTCACTCTCAACCCCCACCTGGCACTCTGTATGTACGGGGTGCTAAAGTCGGTCGAGGGCCTCGGGACTCCGAGCCCAAGGGTTGGGCTAGTGGCCTTGCGCGCTCAGGCCATCAAGGCTCTGGGAAAGCTACCCAAACTGTACTATCACCCCCATATTCCTTTGGACAAAATGACGGTGGCCGGAGCCGCCTTCGGGCAATCGGTGGAGATCGACGAACCGGTCGTAGTGCTCTACGACAACACTCTTTTGGGCAAGTGCGACAACGGAGTTCTGCTGACCCTTAAACGGGTGGCCTGGCGCAATCTGATGGAGGACCCGGTGAGCTTCTTGTGGGAGGAGCTATCGCCAACCGACATCGTTAAAGTCGCCGATGGCGCTAGGATCAATGTTAAGGACAAAGACCTTCATATCACCCAGGCGCAGGTTCGCGATGGCTTGTGGGAGCTTATCACAGCAAGGTGTCTTGGGACAGCCTAAAGTGACCGAGAGGAGTTTCAATGATGAACATTGAGGCACGAACACCATATTCTTTGAACGTTGGAGAGCAGGCGAGGAGATCGGCTGTGACTGAATGACCAGCGGGGTGCTTCGAACAGGCGGGCGGTTCAGGAGGTTCGCGCAGCGTCTCCACTAACTTTCAGGTTCGTCCAGTTTGAAGGTTTGTGTCTCGTATTCACCCGACATCGGGCGAAGAGGCCCGGAAATGCGTCCCAGGAATTTTTGGATGGAGCTTCCAGACGGCTGGCTTTGCAAATCCTGGATCTGGAGTTGCAGCTCCTCGTACTTTCGCTGGCTTTCCTCGAGTTGGGCTTTGAGCGCATCCGCCTCGCTCGCTTTCTCCTCAGCGCGACGCTCGGCTTTTTTACGTCCGGTCTCCATCAGTTCGGCAGATTCGGCCTGATTGTAAAGTTCCAACACCTTTTTTCGATTCTCGAAAGCCTCTGCCTTAGCTTTTTGGGCTTCCTTGTCGGCTAGTTCGATAGCGCTGTACTGGGCAATGAGCTTTTGCTGGAGACGCTGGTTTTCCGCTTCGAGTTCTTCAGCAGCGGAGGCGCGATTTTCCAGTATTTGGCGCATTTTTGTCGAGCCGTGAAGTTCAGATTGAAACGTGGATAGGTTTTTTAAGACGTCATTGCGCTCTTGCTCCAGCTCTCGGCAGTTCTGCTCGAGTTCGCGAAGTCTGGCGGACCCCTTTCGTCGGACTTCAGCAAGGTCGTTGGCGATTCGCTCTTTGAGATCCGAGAGTTGCATCTTTTCGGAAGTGAGACTCGCCAACTGGCTACGAAGCTTCTCGTTCTCCCGCAGCGTGGTCTCGATGGTCTCTTCGTAGGTGGCGTTGAGTTCTTCTCGGTCTTGGAGTTGGTCGTCTTTTTCTTGAAGGACTTCGTGATGAGCGTGCTGGGTCTCTTCAAGGAGTTGTGTGAGAGCGGCCAAGGATTCGTTGAGCTGCTCTTTTTCCTGCAGGGCAGTTTCTAGTGCCTCTTCGGCGTCGGTGGCCGATATGTCGCTGAGCTGATGGTCGCTCTCTTTTTCTAACTGTAGTCTGGAAATTTCGGTCCGAGAAAGTTCCAACTGACTCGAGGTCTCTTGAAGAGTCGCTTGGACAGACGCTAACTCGGCCTGGGCGTTAGAGAGAGCTAATTCCGCCTCTGTCTGGCTGTTCCGTAGAGCCACTTCGATTTCTGCTTTGGCCGACAACCTTTTTTGGAGATCGGCGATTTGCGTCGCGATGTCTTCGCGCTCGTCCTGGGCGACTTTGAGCTGAGCCTCGAGTCTTTCCGCTTTAGCCTTGGAGGCTGCCATGACTTTGTTGGCACCAGCCAAACGTAGTTCGAGTCTTTGAACTTCGCCAGGGTCCGGTAGCGAAGGCGTGGCCTGCTTAGCTGCCTCCAGTTGCTGCTGGAGGCTCCTTAGTTCACGGTGATACTCCTGCTGATTTTCCAGCAGACTCCTACGCAACTTGCGAGTTAAGGCCAGCAGAGAGGTGGTACTTCCATCAGTGCTGGAAGCCTCGTCGTCGGTCGAATCAATCTTTTCGGAAGTCATGGTCTCCTTGGGCGCGATGTTCCTGCATATGAAAGCATATGGTAAGACTTTCGGCATTGTCGCGAGGATCTCTTCTCTATGGTCCTCATGCTTAACCGGGCGGAGACTCTGCCTTCCGAGCACCCTTGATCTTCACGAAAGTTTCGCTATGCAAGAGACTTGCCGCCCTCTATAGAAGGCTGCTTCTGTGAATATACTTTTGGTCGAGGACAATCCTGACGATGAAGTTCTGGTGCGCCGGGCCCTGAAGAAGAATGGAATCCAAGCCCGCTTGGTGGTGGCTCACGATGGAGTGGAGGCACTCGACTATCTACACGGTACGGGAAGTTACGCCGACCGGGACACCGCCGAGCAGCCATCCCTCGTCTTGTTGGACCTGAATCTGCCCCGCGTGAACGGGTTGGAAGTGCTGAAGCGGATGCGCGAGGACGAGCGTACCAAACTGCTCCCGGTAGTATTGCTGACCACCTCGGATGAAGACCGAGACCGGCTTGCAGGCTATAGTTTGGGGGCCAACGGTTATGTACGAAAGCCTGTCGAGTATAGCGATTTCAAGGAAGCCATTCGTCGGGTCGGCGAGTACTGGCTCCAGACAAATCTGCCTGCTCCGCAACGGCGTGGGGGGGGGGAGTGATGTCCACGGAATTGAGAGTTCTCAACTTGCTCCTCGTTGAAGACTCGGAGGACGACGAGTTTCTACTCCTGCGCTCTCTCAAAAAAAGTGGTTATCGCGTGCGACATCGGCGTGTTCAGTCGGCCGAAGAGATGCGCCTGGCGCTGTGTTCCGAGCCGTGGGACATAGTGATTTCTGATTATAACCTACCGCAGTTTTCGGCTCTGGCTGCCCTCGACGTCTATCACGAAATGGCCTCAGATCTGCCTTTTCTTATCGTCTCTGGTACAGTGGGGGAGGAGACTGCGGTGACCGCTTTGCGTTCTGGGGCTCACGACTTTTTGATAAAAGGCAAATACAGTCGCCTCGGACCGGCCATCGAGCGGGAGTTGAAAGAGGCAGGGGAGCGGCGGGCACGGCGCGATGCGGAAAAAGCACTCTCCGAGAACCAGCGACGTTTTCGTTCTTTGATCGAGAACTCATTGGATATCATCACGGTGGTGGGCACCGACGGGCGCATCACTTATGTTAGCCCTTCGATCAAAAGAGTTCTAGGATATGAGCCTGAGGGTGCCCTCGGCAAGGCCTTGGAGGAACTCGCTCATCCCAGCGATCGGGAGCTGATCCGATCGGTCATGGCCGAACTGCTTGAGTGTGATGGAGCCAGCCGGACGGTAGAGTTTCGGCTGAAAGATGCGCAAGGTTCCTGGCTGGTACTAGAGGCTATCGGCAAGAGTATGGTCAAAGATTCTGTGGTCGGGGGCATCGTGGTAAACAGCCGCGACATCACCCAGCGTAAGGCCGCGGAAAGTCGGTTGAAGGCGGCCAACGTTGAGTTACGAGAGGCTCAGCAACAACTGGTGCGCCGCGAACGTCTGACCGCACTAGGAGAAATGGCCAGCGGCATCGCCCATGATTTTAATAACGCTCTGACCTCTATTTTGGGATTTTCTGAAGCGCTACTCATGTATCCCGACACTCTCGACGACCATGATCAGACATTGGAACTGATTCGCATGATCAACGTCTCGGCCCAAGACGGCGCCCAAGTGGTGGAGCGTCTTGGTGAGTTCTATCGTACTAAAGAGCGTCCCGAAGATCTTGAGTCGCTGGATCTGAACCTGATTCTTGATCAAGCGGTTCGTTTGACCCAGCCTCGCTGGAAGGGTCAGGCCCGATCAGCGGGGGTGCAAATTGAGGTGACGATCGAGCCGGGAGACATCCCCACAGCTCATGCGAACGCCGCCGAGCTACGCCAGGCTCTGACCAATCTGATCTTCAACGCGTCCGACGCGATGCCGGAAGGCGGGCGCCTGACATTGCGCACCGAATCCCGGAAGGAGTCGGACGAGGTGTGCATAGAGATCTCCGACTCCGGGACTGGAATGAGCGAGGAGACCCGCTCTCGTTGTCTGGAGCCATTTTTTACTACAAAGGGCCAAAAAGGCACCGGCATGGGACTGGCCATGGTCTATGGAATCATTCGTCGCCATTCCGGTCTTATCGAGGTTGACAGCAAGTTGGGTGAAGGGACGACCTTTCGCATTATCCTGCCC
>JBBKWP010000016.1:0-5327 GCA_037968995.1 Candidatus Xenobia bacterium | reverse complement strand
CTCCCATCCCACCCCCGCCGATGCCCACTGCGCAAGCCCAAGCATCCGCTCCTCCGCCGGCCCAGGGTTCGCCGGTGAGCGTTCCGGAGGCCCCGTCTCCTCACGAGGAAAGTTCTTCAACCAACCCGAACCCATAGCAGCAAATCCGGTATTGAGTCGCAAAGCGACCTCTAACAGCAAGGAGCGGTCATCGCGTGAGCAAAATTGTAGGCATCGATCTAGGGACGACAAACAGTCTCATCTCCGTCGTGGAGGGAGGCGTGCCCGTTGTCATCCCCAGTGCGGAAGGAGATTTTCTCTTTCCTTCGGTGGTAGGTTTTTCTCGAAGCGGAGACCGACTGGTCGGATCGGTCGCGAAACGCCAAGCCATTTCCAACCCGGAGCGCACTATCATTTCAGTGAAACGCTCCATGGGAACCGACACGCGTATCAATATCGACGATCGGTCCTATTCGCCTCAAGAGATCTCGGCCATGGTTTTGCAGAAGGTGAAGGCCGACGCGGAGGCCTACCTCGGATTTCCCGTAGAGAAAGCCGTCATCACGGTCCCCGCATACTTCAACGACTCTGAGCGTCAAGCGACCAAGGACGCCGGATCTATCGCGGGCCTGGAAGTCGTGCGTATCATCAACGAGCCCACGGCCTCGTGTTTAGCCTATGGTCTCGACAAAACCGATAAACATGAGACGGTCCTCGTCTGGGACTTGGGCGGGGGAACATTCGATGTTTCCATCCTTGAGCTCGGCGACGGAATTTTCCAGGTCAAATCGACGGCCGGAAACGCCCGTCTTGGCGGTGACGACTGGGACCAGCGGATCATGGATTGGCTGGTTGACGAATTCCGTAAAGCCTCACAGATCGATCTGAGAAGCGACCGTGTAGCCATGCAGCGGCTTAAGGAAGCCTCGGAAAACGCCAAGATTAAGCTCTCTGAAGATTCCAGCACCCAGATCAAGTTGCCGTTCATCGCCGCCGACGCATCCGGCCCGAAGCATCTCGACATGGAACTCACTCGCGCGCGTTTTCAAGAATTGACCAGCGACCTCGTGGAGAAGACGGCGGAACCCGCCATCCAAGCCCTAGAAGACGCCGGCCTCGGAAAGAACGATATCAACAAGGTCCTACTGGTAGGCGGATCGACGCGCATGCCGGCCGTTCAGGACAAAGTTCGCAGCCTCTTTGGCAAAGAACCGGCAAAAGACATCGACCCGGACAAAGTTGTAGCCATGGGCGCGGCAGTTCAAGGGGCTGTGATGGCCGGCGAAGTCAAGGACATGGTTCTGCTCGACGTCACCTCGCTCTCCTTGGGCATAGAAACGATGGGTGGAGTGTTCACGAAACTCATTGATCGAAACACTCAGATTCCGGTAGATAAAACACGCGTTTTCACCACGGCCACCGACGGCCAAACGGTGGTGGAAGTTCACGTGCTGCAAGGTGAGCGTGATATCGCGTCCCACAACAAATCCTTGGGGCGCTTCGAGCTTCGCAACATCCCTCCGGCGCCTCGAGGTGTTCCCCAGATCGAAGTTCGCTTCGACATCGACGTCAACGGAATCGTGAACGTCTCCGCTAAAGATTTGGCGACCGCCAACAAACAGAAGATTGTCATCCAGTCTCCCACTAACCTGACTCAAGAAGAGATCAACACGATGGTCAAGGACGCGGCCATCTATGCGGAAGAGGATGCTCGACGCCGAGCCGAAGCGACCGTCCGAAACCGAGCCAACGTAGAACTCGACACCGCTGAGCGGACCATGCGAGAGCTATCGCAACAGATGACGTTCGACCAGCAACGCCGCTTGCGTGATTCTATCGACCGCTTAAGAATGGCCCTGCAAACCTACGAGAACGAGCGCATCAAAGAATGCACGAAGGTTTTGAAAGACGCCATGTACGCAATCTCCACCGAGGCCTACCTCTCGACGGGTGGCGCCCGCGCTGCTGACGCGGCGAAGAAGGCTGGCATCGATGTCGAAGCCGCTCAAGCCTCAGCTGCTGCAGGCGGTGGTGGCGGTTCCGAGGACGGCGAAAGCGCCGTCACGGCCGAGGAACCGGAAGATGAAGATCTCTTCGATTGGTTCAACAAAGACGACGAATAGATCTCATCGGTCGTCAACGAAGAAATCTAACACTTTGTGAATAGACGCCAGCTTCGTTGGCTGATATGGATCAGTTAATTATCATGAGCCGCGATTACTATGAAATCCTCGACGTCCCACGGGATGCCGACAAAAAACAGATCAAGAGTGCCTTCAAAAAGATGGCGCGCCAACACCACCCCGACGTCGCCCAAGACAAGACCAACGCCGAGCAGAAATTCGGCGAGATCAACGAGGCGTATAGCGTTCTCGGAGATGACGAGAAAAAGGCCTATTACGATCGCCACGGTCACGCGCCGGGTGCCGGCGGCCAAGGCCAGAGTGGCTTTGGTGGAGGCGGCTTCGGTTTTGGAGACATCTTTGAAGCCATCTTCGATATGGGTGGCGGAGGCGGGCGCCGTGCGCGCCGTGGACCGGCCCGAGGACCAGACCTCCGAATGGGAGTCGGAGTCACTCTCGAAGAGGCCTATTCCGGCGCCACACGCGAGGTGGAGCTCACCAGTGACGTCACCTGTGACAAGTGTGACGGACGGCGTTCGGCCAGCCCGGACGGATTCAAAAGGTGCGGTGAATGCCACGGCACGGGACAGCTTCATCAAGTTGTCTCGACACCTTTTGGTCGTCTCACTCAGATGGCGCCTTGCGCGGCCTGTGGAGGCGAAGGTCGTCAGCTGACTGATCCCTGCCGAGCATGCTCAGGCCGAGGATCCATGACGAAGAAGCGAAAGCTCGAAGTCAAGATCCCTCCAGGAATTGAGACTGGACGGATGATTCGTATCGAGGGTGAAGGCGCTCCTGGGAAAATGGGAGGTCCCCCGGGCGATCTCTACCTGGCCATCGACGTCAGTGATCACGACCAGTTCGAACGTCAAGGAGACGATCTTATCCATCGACTGAAAGTGCGCTTTACCGATGCCGCACTGGGTGAGAAAGTGAAACTGCCCGTTCTCGGCGGAGGTGAAGAGACACTCAACATCCCCTCCGGCACTCAGAACCATACAATTTTGCGTATCAAGAACAAAGGCATGCCGCGACTGGGACGAAGTAGCTTTGGCGATCTTCACGTGGTGATTGAGGTCATGATTCCCACCCACCTCAACTCGAAGCAGAAGAAGCTCCTCCGAGAGTTCTCCGAGGCCGGGCCACAGGATGCGGAGCCGAGTCTCTTCTCCCGTATCAAGGACGCCATCTTTGGCTAAGGGCGATTGATGACAGGCCCTAACATCCCTTGGCTCATTCTCGATATTGAGCACAAAAGTGAGGAGTCTCCGTGGATCGAGCATGTCCTCACCAGCCACGGCTTTGAAGGCTGGGAGGTCCACCGAGAACTTCCGGACGTTCACTGGCGACTCTATTTTCCACTGGAAGGCGAACACTCTTCTCGCTTGGATACCTTGCGAGCCGAACTGTCGAGTGCCGGAGCTTCAGTCAAAGAATCTGGACAGATCCGCGACGAAGATTGGGCGGAGAACTGGAAAGAGTTCTATCACCCCTTCGCGGTCGGTGAAAAGCTCGTGGTGGCTCCCAGTTGGGAAGAACCGCCGGCAGCAATGGCCGTCGGACGAAAAATTCTGCGCATCGACCCCGGTTCCGCGTTTGGCACGGGATACCATGAAAGTACCCGCCTCTGCTTGCTGGGCCTTGAGTCTCTAATTCAAGACTCCCTATGGGGAAAAGCCCCGCTGCTAGACTACGGAACTGGGTCAGGGATTCTGGCCATCGGAGCCCTACTTTTAGGATGTCCCAAAGTCGTCGCCATGGATCGAGACCCCGTCGCGGTTTCCGTGGCCAAGGTCAACTTTATCGTCAACGAGTTTACGGAATCACAGTTTCGGGTCGAACAGTCCGACGTACCAAAGCCCCCCGGTCCTGATGACATCGCTCCCGAACCTGGACAGACCGTCAGTCGATATCCGTTCTTAGTCGCTAACTTGACAGCGGACATCCTAGCTCAACTTTGCCCTCAAATTGTCGAGGTCGCTGACCGACACATTCTCCTCGGAGGTATCGTGGAGAAGCGGGCGCAACGCGTCATGGACGCCTTCCTTGGAGAAGGATGCGAACTCGTCAGCCAGCGCCGAGAAAACGATTGGGTGTCGTATCATTTCACAGCTCCCGTGAGGGAAGCTCTCTGAAACGCCTCCCTCGAGTTTATCTTCCACCTCAAGCCTTCTCCGGCGACCGAGTCACCGTGGAGGACGACGCCGCCCACTATCTCCGACGCGTGATGCGACTCCGCGCTGGTGATCGATGGGTGGCGCTAGACGGGGTTAGGCAAGCCTGGGTCTGCCAGTTGCTCGACAAGACACATTCTGAGCGGGTGGAGGATTGGCCGGCGGTCGCTCCCCTGCTGCCATCCGTGACCGTGGGACTGGCTCTTTGCAAAGGGTCACGATTTGAAGACGCTTTGGAAAAACTAGCGGAACTAGGTGTCTCGCGAACCGTTCCCCTACGAACCGCGCGCACCGAACGCGGACTTCCGTCGCCCGCCAAGGCCGAACGATGGAAAGAGATCACCCGTTCAGCCAGCGCTCTAGCCAACCGACTTGTTCCCATGGACGTCGCGCCGCCCAACGATCTCTTTGCTTTCTTGGAAACCCAAGAGTGTGAGCACACGGTTCATTGCCAAGTCGGTGGGGCACGTCCCTCAGAAGTGTTTGCACAGCGACGCGAAGCCGTCACCCTTCTCATTGGTCCTGAAGGCGGTTTCTCGCCCGATGAACTCGCAATCTTGAACAAACAGACTTGTGCAATGTCGCTCGGCCCGCTCACTCTTAGGGTGGAAACCGCCGCGGTCTGCGCAGTCAGTTTGTGTTTCGGCTTCCAATAGCAGCAAACGCCCCAAAGGTCGGGTAGTCGAAGGAAACTCTAATCCCAAGAGCAAGTGAGATGGTCATGGCAACTTCCATCGCCCTAGGGCAAGTCACACCTTTTTCTGAGTTTCAGACCGCACGTCTTCAAGGGGCCCGAGTCATCCCCCTCAAAGTTCAACTCTCCGCGGATCTCGACACCCCTCTCTCGCTATTCCTTAAGGTCAAAAGAGCCGGCGAACTCGGCTTTCTCTTAGAGAGTGTTGAAAAAGGTGAATCTACCGGCCGGTATTCTTTTCTTGGCTTTGCCGATCAGTCGGAGAGACTGATTCCGCCCGCTGGGGTCGAACCTTTGGAGTGGTTGGCCAGCGTCCTACCCATGGAAAGTGTGGACGCCCCCGGAGATCTTCCAAGA
>JBBKWP010000015.1:0-19772 GCA_037968995.1 Candidatus Xenobia bacterium | reverse complement strand
GTCTCATCCTCGCCTCGAGGCTGTCGTGTACCAGGCTTTACAGGAGCCTCATCCTGTTGCGAGGTCGAGTGAGCGTTAGGCTTCACTGGACGCTCGTCGAAATGTGGAGGCCGAGGCGGTGCCGGCCGACGTTCTTCGTTCACTGCAACCGAGTCAGGCCTCACCAGTTCGTCTTCACGCCTAGGTTGCTCTGACCCAGGTCCTCCAGGCACTTCATAGTGATGCGGAGACTTGGCAGGCGACGGGCGAGGCTCGTCGTTCCTTACAACCCGCTCGGGTCGCAAGGCGTCATCCTCGCGTCGAGGTCGCTCTTGCCCACGCGTCGCGGGAGCAACATCGTGTTGCGAACTCGTGTGAGCGTTAGGCTTCCCCCGACCTTCATCGCGTTGCGCGGGACCAGGCGGCGAAACAAGATGCTCTTCGTTGATGATATCCCGCTCCGTCCGTACGAAGTCGTCGACGCGTCTAGGGCGTTCTGGTCTAGGCTCCAGCGGAAACTCGTCACGCGGCGATGTACTCGGAGGCTTAGGCGACGCTGGACGACGCGCTTCGTCCGTGTTAATCCGTTCGGGCATAACGATGTCTTCCCCAGGCCTGGATCGTTGTGCGCCAGGCTTCACGAGAGCATCGTCGACGTGGGAAGGCGTAGTAGGCCCTCGCTGCAGCAGATCGGCTCCGATCGACACCTCATCTTTAGGATCCCTCGCTACGCCCCTCGTCAGTTGAGGACCGTCACTTTCCGATGCCCCAAGCGGATTGACGAAAGGACGTACCTGGTCCGCCGGTCTGGAATCCTCAACAAAGGGAGGATAGACGGATGGCCGACGACCTGGCTCCAAAGTAGGCTCGTTAGAAGTGCTCGGCGAACCTTCGACAGCCGAGTTTCCTTGGACGAATGGGGGATAAGTAGACGGATTGGCGTGTCCGCCGGTCGGGAAAGGCCCTTTCTCACTGAACCATCGGGAGACTGCCTTGGTGGAACCCGACTTCGCTTCACCGTAGACGAATGGGGGATATCTCCTGTCCCGAATCTGGCCTTTCAAACCCTCGTTCTGACCTATGGCTTGCGTTCCATCAATCGCTCGATGCCTTTCGGTCCCACCTGAACTCGCGTTCGCTAAAAAGGCGAAGCGAGGCAGCCGCTCAGAGAGGTCTGCAATCCGTGAGGCTCGTCCCGAAGTCGAACTCGGTTCAGACGCGACGTCGCGCCGGGAATCCTGGGAAAAAGGGTTGCGGGGCCCTCGAGCCAGGCTCGGCATGAAAAACTTGGGGGCGATTCCACCATCGGATTGTCCTGCGCCAGACACTAATGCTCCTCAGCGAGCATTAAGCAACAGCATCGCATCGCATCCGATGAAAGCGCTTCGTCTTTATCCGGACCCCTCTTCACTCTGGTAGTATACCTCCCGACAGCGTCTTATCTAGCCGGGGCCATCCTAAAGAGAGTAGAAGCTCTTGAACTTTGCTCCAAGCCGGTACCCCTCGCGCTTGCGGGGAAGCCTCCGCTCCCAGACGCTCAAGAGCCGCCTTCAGCTCCTTCTCACCGTCACTCAAGAGATGTGCGAAGGTCGGATCTAGAAGATGATTGGTCGTGGTCTTACAATGAGCCAGGAGACAATCGGTAAAAATCTCTAGCCTGCGGGCCGCGGCCGGCTCGTTCCCGATCAGTGGATCATTGGGCTCCTGAAAATGGACGATCTCGAGCTCTGAGCTCCAAAGTTCCGCGGTCAAGGCACTGGGCGCGAGGAAAAGGGCCGTTCCCAAACTCTTCCCGGACTTGTTCCCGAGGACAGCACGCCGCACATCGTCGACGGCTCTGTGGAAATTACCGTCCCTGAGGGAAAACCCCACGAACAGCATTCCACGAGTCAAAAGGGTCGCCTGGACAATTCCGGTCAAGGCAGCCCGACGTTCGGCGTAGCGAAGATAGTCCTCACGCCGAATGACAATATCCTCGGGATTGGAGACACACCCGTGCATCTTGAGCAGCCATCGATTGTGTGTCTGCTCGTCAGTGTAGGGCAACGTGGCAACGGGTCGACCGGCCCCCGTGGCGGCCTTCTCGAAAAGCTGGTCATAGTTCTGGGTGATCACTTCGCTCGACGGCAAACAAGCAAGCATCCCGTGCAACAGGGAATGGTCCTCAACCTGACTGAATATTTCAGCGATCTTAGTCTGTAAATTTTTACCCCTAGCAGCGAAACGACGCTGTAATATACTGCCCCTGTCCAGGACGTCGAGGTTGGAAAACTCTTCTAGTTCCCGGTCCTCAAGCTCAATCTCTTTGGCCAATCTCTTCAAAAGCCCATTCCAACTGGGCAACCCCGCACTGCAGCTGACTCCAGCGCCAAGGAAGAGCGCCAACCCCTGACGCCGACTGATGTCTGCCAACCCACGGGCCTTCTCGAGTCGGTCCTCCGTGATACCGTCCCACACAAAAGGTCCGTCTTTGCGAGCTTGTTGGGCCGCGGCAAACGCGGCCGCGGTGTGAGTCACGAGAGCGATATCCACGCCAGACTCTTGAGTGATTGTAAGCAGGTAGCCAACCAGTGCGGCCACGACCTGACCCTTGAATCTTGCCCCCCCACCTTTCCCAGTACTGAGTACCGGCAGGGCCAGAAGTAAGCGTTCCCGCCCGTTTCTGGGCTGCGCTCCTTGAGCCAGGACGGCGGTCACAAAGCTTCGCACGATTCCATCGAGACGAGAAATTTCCGTTCCGCTGATGTTCACTAACCAAGGTCGACTGCGGTTCGGTCCCCAAACTTCCACGGGCATAGCTTTGACTTCACCGCTCAACCATTCTGGAGAGAGTCGATTTCGGAGGCTGTTCAAGCTGTCCCGAAAGCCTTTCGGCTCTGGTTGCAGCCAGTAGTCTTCGACGAACAGTTCATGGTCCGTGGGCATTAACCAAGCGTCGCAAGATAGCTGCGTCAAGTCGCCGCGAAAAATGAAGAGGTGCCCGGTCAAAGTGCCGCTCAGTCCGACACCGACCGAAATTTATGCAGATAGCGGCTGATACCTTGGGCTGACATAAAACTTGGATTCGCTTTCTCATAGGCTTTGTAGGTCTGGTCGTTCACTCCGTGAACCTTGGCTTGCGACGCGTCCCACTGTTGATAGACTTTCGCTAGGTCATCGCCTTGAAGGGCTCTATTAGAGGAGACAAAGTCCACGCACTCCCCTAACCGGCCGCGCAGTTGCGAAAGATGATCCCCGGCTTCGAACCCGCCACCGAAATGGGTCAAGTGCAGCCGCTTAGCGCCGGCAGTCTCCAGCTTATCTAAGCTCTTCAACCAGGTTTCCAAATGGAACTCCGGAGGCGGGGCCGGAACGGAGACATACGCTGAACCCGGTAGGCGAACCCCTGCTACGTCTCCTGTGAAGAGATCTTCCCCAACCTGGAAAGCCAAATGGTGAGCCGCGTGACCCGGCGTGTCCCAGGCCTCAATCTCGAGAGTTCCAATTCGGAACCGCCCTTCTTCCACGGGAACCACGAGATCCTGGGCAACCGGCAGGGTGGAGCCCCAAAGCTCATCCATACGGTCACCATATATCCGGGAAGCGCTGGCCAATAGTCTAGCCGGTTCCACCAAGTGCGGAGCGCCTTTAGGATGAACGTAGATCTTTGCTCCTCGCTTCGCCCAGTGGCCCGCCCCTCCGCTGTGATCCAAGTGAATATGCGTGACTAAAACATGGCGAATATCAAGAGGGTCCACCCCAAGGTCTCTGAGTCGGGAATCTAATGTGGACTGAACCGAAGCGGGACCGGTCTCTATCAAAATGGGGCCGTCCGGACCATGAAGCAGATAACTTGCGATCACTTGGGGAGTGCCCAAGAAGTTTTGGTCAACGACATCAATTTTCATATCTGTTCCCTTCGGATCCCGGCCGCTGAGCCCTATAAGGAACTTAAACAATCCTGAATACTGTTTTCATTGCGTTAACATCAATGCCCCCACGAAGTCATATGTTCATAAGTGAAAGGTGATATAAATCACATGAACATCGGCGCGCATCCTTCTACATTCAGAATCGCTTCTTACAACGTCTTGAATCTGTTCGACAAAATCGACGATCCTAATAAAAAAGATGAGGGCACTCCACCCAAGCCCGAGGCGGCTCAAAAAGCCCTTGCGGAAGTGATCGACGCGAGTGAAGCCGATGTCTTCGCCTTTCAAGAAGTGGAAAACTTAGAGATTCTTACCGAGTTTCGTGACAAGCACGGTTTGGCAGAGGAATACCCCTACCTCGCCCTGATCGAAGGAAACGACAATCGTGGAATCGATGTCGCCTTGATGTCGAAACATCCCATCAGCAACGTTAAGACCCATAAAGACGCGAAGTTCGACGTCCCTGGAGAAGCACCGCGCGGGTTCCTTCGAGACGTTCTCCAAGCCGACATCGACATTCCCTCTTATGGTCCAGTCCGATTCTTCGCCACCCACTTTGCCAGTAAGCTCGGAGGAGAAAGAGCCGACCGAATGCGCGAAGCCGAATCCGGCGCGGCCCGTGGGATCATCAAAGAAGAAACCAAAGATTTTCCCGGCCAAAAATACGTGGTGATGGGCGATTTCAACGACAGCCCCGAGTCCCCCGCCGTACAGACGATGCTCAAAAAAGACGAATCTGGATGGGGTCTCGTAGACGGATTCCGCAAGGAACCCGATGCTGTGTCTTATCCGACGGATCCCAAGACCGCCAAAAAATGGGGTTACAAAAGGATCGACCAGATCTTGATGTCACCGGAGATGGCCGCCACTCAGGAGTCTGAGGCCGTGTTCAAACATGAACTGTCTGGCAAAGCCTCAGACCACTGGATGGTCACCGCCGATTTCAAACTGAACTCCTAGACGAGTCGACTTGTGAACGGACAACAACGTAAAGATTTGCGGCCGGGCCTCAGTGTGGATATCTTAACGGATGGGCAAGTCGGTCGCGTCTGCGCTATCCATGGGCCAACGTGAGTGAACATACAGGTCATTTCGGTGGTCACGCCGTGGACTATGCCCGTCATCGTCCAAGTTACCCAGAAAAACTCATTGCCTTCCTCCTGAAATTAATCCCAGACACCGAACGAACTTGGGACTGCGGAACAGGCAATGGACAGGCTGCGGTCAGACTCTCCCAAGACTTTGACGCGGTGCTGGCGACCGACATCAGTCAAGCTCAACTCGATGAAGCCCCCGTTCGCCACAACATCGAGTATCGTTGTCACTCAGCCGCACACTGTCCCTTATCTGACAACTCGGTCAGTCTGATTACATCAGCGACCGCTGCTCACTGGTTTGACTTAGACCTCTTCTACGCCGAGGCTCAGCGCGTTCTGAAACCCAAGGGTGTGATCGCTTTGTGGACCTACGCCCCCGATCTTCTCGAACCCATCAAAGTTGGGGAAATTCTAGGAGAACTGGCGCGTGAAGTTTTGAAAGACGACTGGCCACCCGGGATCGATTGGGTTCACGAGAAATACGAGACTCTCCCCTTCCCTTTCCAAGAGGTGGAAGTCCCCGACTTCGACCTCTGCGTCCATTGGTCCGTGGATGAGCTTCTAGGGTGGGTCGACACTTGGTCGGCGGTGCGCCGCCGCCGGGCTGCCACCAACGCCGACCCACTCACAGGACTTCGAAGGAAGATCTTGGACCTTTGGCCCGGACCCGGGAGCGAGGCTGTCGAACTCCATTTGCCCCTCTACTATCGGGTGGGGACGGCCAAACAAGGATAGTTCTGAAACTCCCTCTTACGGTGTGACCGGGAGCCCACTGGGACTCAAGGTCTAGCTGTCAAATTTCGAAATTTCTTACAATTTGACAGCCTGAAAAATTTCTCGCTCATTTTGGTCCTCCGCCGTAAGTTGAATCTCGCGGCTGAGTTCGAGTGCGGAGTGAAGATCGACGTGAGCTTGCTCGAGTCCGTTCAAGGCTTGGTCAAACATTTCAGCGCAGTCCTCCTCCAAGGCTTGATGGAGTCTCTCTAGAGACTCCAGGGCACCAGCAGTGGCCCGAATCCCAAGTTGGTGCATTCGGACCCCCTCTTCAAAGTGGGGCTCCGCGAGTAGCTCCAGGCCGTCCGCCCAGTCACAGACACGTTGATACTGCTCTTCTACCGCGTCAAGCGCCTCTTCGAGAAAGATCTCTCCGGTGAACAGGAGATTTCCGAGTCCTCTAAGGACCTGGAACGGTGTCTCGGGAAAGCTAAACATAGCTAGGAAAAGTTCCCTGCAAAATCGGCAGCCGCTTTGGCCTGATCCCTGTTGCGAGCGTGCTTCGAAAGGTCGTTTCCTATTCCCACCGTCGGTGGTTGAGCTTCCTCAGAACGCTGACGGTTAAGGTAGCCCACACCTTCCTGCGTGGTGGAAGCCGTTGGAAAGGACGGTGCTGAGTACTGGGGTTTGTAATCAGTGAGATGGTCCGGACCGGCAAGACGTTTTCCTACTATCATCATAACTTTACTCCTTGTGTTGTTCTGCGTTTATGGTACCTAGACAGGATGACGTAAGGATTATCTCATCTCGCAAGATGTTAACAGCTTGTAAACCTATGGTTACGTTCCGAGCGGAGAGCAAATTCGATGAGATGCGGCGTGACATAGGCGTGCGTCCACCTGACTGGAAACCACCAGGTGTTCCGCCTCCAGACGCTCATTCTTCGCCTTCGTCTCCCAAACCGAGCGAGACACGATGGGAGCGTCCGAATGTTTCACGGGTTTTCTCTGGGCGCACGGCTCCACAAGAGCCGTCCATAATTATGAAACTCCCTCCTACGGTGTGACCGGGAGCCCACTCGGCACACTGGGCGGGACAATGCCTACGGTGTTGGTGGCATTGGGGTCAGTGAGTGACTCCAGAAAAGCTACAATGTCGGCGACATCTCCCTGGTTAAGATTGATCGGGGCGTTGACGAGCGGGTCGAGTGTGTTCAGGATACCGGCGTTTAATTGGTCTGCGGTATGAACCTCCCCCCGCAGGTCTGCCCTCAACTGATTGGGATTGTAGTTTCGTAGCGACTGAGCAGGATTTCGGTAGTGGGCGACGGCCGCGGTTAAGGTTGTGTAGGCACCCGAGTGCATCCAGGGCCCAGTCTGAGCGACGTTCCTGAGGATTGGAGTCTTAAAGGCGAAACGGGTGTTCGGAACCCCGGTTACCGAGAACCTTCCCAAGTCAAGCGAGGTCGTCGGGTCTGTTCCTGGGCCAACCTGAGGCGAGGCTATATTATGGAACTGCTGGTCGCTCAACAGGCCGCCGCGATGACACTGGGCGCAACGAGCACCTCCGTAGAATAGAAGACCCCCTCGCTTTTGAGCGTCAGTGAAGGCTGTGTCGTCGCCTGCGACATAACGGTCAAAGGGCGAGTTTAGCGCCCGAAAACTGTCCACCTCAAAGGCGGAGATGGCGTTCGCCGCGTGTTGAAAACCCAACTCCGCCGGCGGAACTTCAGGGAAGGCTTGCGCAAAAAGATTTCGATAGGCAGAAAATTGGTCAACAAGCGACCTGTTATGGCCGTTTGAGGAGTTCACAGCTCCACACGAGCAGTCCGATGAGGACGAACTGCAACGGAAGGCGAGCCCAAGACATCCAGTCTTGTGGTGGAAAATCTCCAAATTTGATTCCTTCCGTCGCCATATAAATGTTGGCCGGGAAGACCGCCAACAGGAGAACCACCAAGCCCCAACCGGCGGCGACTCGAGTCGCCGGGAGCAAGAGTCCTATCGCGCCCGCCACCTCGAAGAATCCGCTGACGTAAACCAACGTTCTGGCACTCGGCAACCAGGGTGGGACAATCTTCATAAAAGTCTCAGGGTCTCTGAAGTGCGCGACCCCCGCGCCTAGAAAAAAGACAGCGATGACAACCCGTACGATCGCCTTCATCATCCTAGGCAAATCTCGGGAGTGCTCATCGCCACGGCCGGTAACAACGGTTCAAAAATCACTGACGAGGCTCCGTGCGTGCTCTCATTGATCGTTCCAAAAGGCCCTGGGCCCCAACGGTTCCCAGCACCCAACTCGCGGTCTCGGCGGCCTGTCTTAGCGCCTCGGCTTGATCGAGGCCACGCACAAAACCTGCCGCCAGTCCCCCCGCGAAAGCGTCGCCGGCACCGGTGAGGTCTACGACATCGGTGGCAACAGCATCCCAACTCAAGGAGGGATGGTGAGTGACTCCACCCGCTTCAGCTTGCTTCAATACGAGCCAGTTTCGAGATCCCAAATCGTTGAGGTCCATCCTCAACTCTTCCTGGTTGAGGAGCAGCGCGGCCAAGCTCTCCCGATGCGGCTCAAACATCGACCAAGTTTGCCGACTCAAGAAGGGATACGGGTCCAAGAAAGCTCCATTCTTGGGAGTTCGTTCGAGGTGATAGGCCTGCGCTTCCGTTGGCATCGGAGCGATATGGAGCAGGTCCGTGCGAAACGGATGAGGCCAATCTGGACTCAATTCTCGATGTAAGGGACCATAGTGTTCCAATGTACGACCGGTCGCGGGATAGCGAATGATCGTTCTCCCCCCAGGACCATCGATGCGCTTAAGGCTCAATTGGATTCCGGCCTCCTCCAGCAGGTGCACCGGATAGTCATTGCCCACGACACTGTGAACGGCGACCTCCAAGCCGTGACAGCGGGCCGCGAGAGCCGTGAACAGAGCCGCGCCGCCGGGAATGTTCACGCCGTTGGGAAGATCGTCTATAAGAAGATTCCCAACCACGACCAAGTCGACCCGTTTCATGATTTATCAACCATTGGATGGCTCACCGGTTGGTGGGATGGGTTCCTGTCGTCACCGAGCGACTCGACTCAAGGCGTCTACCAAAAGGGCTGCCCTCCGAGGGTCAACGGATTGAGTCCAATCCCCCTCAGCTTTCATCCAACTTCCCACGATCAATCCGTGGGCGTCCGGGTAGTCTGCGAGATTGTCAGGATTCAGGCCGGATCCGATCCAGACCGGAAGTTCGCTGGCTGCGGCAGCATCTCTCACGTCTGTGGGGTCGGTGGAACTGCCGGTTTCCATCCCGGTCACCACTAGACCGTCAGCCAGGAAAAAATGTGCGGCCGTGGCTGTGTCGGCCAGGCTCAAATCCGAGGTCATGGCATGAGATGAATGCTTCTTCTTGATGTCGCACAAGA
Source organism: Candidatus Xenobia bacterium (assembly GCA_037968995.1). GTDB lineage: Bacteria > Vulcanimicrobiota > Xenobia > Xenobiales > JADMJV01 > JAEXNA01. Next base: position 10,660 of record JBBKWP010000015.1, on the reverse strand, counting down.
TCTTAACGTGCCCGGCTCCAATCTGCTGACGATAGCGTAGAAGGGGCCCCGCGCACGCTTGAATCAGTCCCTCGTCGGCCATGTGACCGAACACAAATCCTTCGGCTCGAATAAAGTCCGCACCCGCGCAAAAGGCCGTGGCCAGAGCCTGTTCGTTGGCTCCCGCGAGGATCTGGATCCCGACTGGGAAGTCGACAACACGACGGACCTCATGGCAGGCAATCGCCATAGTGGCCACAACCTCGGGACCGACCCTCCCGTTCAAGTAAGGACGATCATGCATGTTCTCAAGGATCAGCCCGTCAAAGCCGGCCTCCCGTAAAATCTGCGCTTCTGCCACGGCCTGTTTGACAATGGCATCAGGAGACGTCCTCGACTTGGGGGTTCCCGGCATGGCGTGAAGATGAATCGCCCCTACCAGGACCTGTTGTTTTTGAAAGAGACCGCGCACCTAAACTCCTAACAAGGGAACTGGGTAGAATCTTTGGTCTGACGGTGACAGACTCCTTGGAGAAAGGGGAATCGACGAAGTCGGGAAAGCGATATTCTACGAGAGTTTAGGAGTCGGTGAACCCATCATTATGAGCGGACAACAACGAAATCAAATTCGACCAGGATTGAATGTGGACATTGTCCTCAAAGCCGATCAGCGAACAGGCAAGAAGACGAGAGGAATCGTCAAAGATATCCTGACCAAATCGCCAAGTCACCCCCACGGAATCAAGGTCCGCCTTCAAGACGGTCAGGTTGGCCGTGTTTGCGACATTCACGGATCGGTGTGATCGAAAACCTCTATTTTAGGACGAAAACCCTGAAGAAAAGCCCGCACTTGCGCACGCTCCTCCTCGTTATATTGAGTCTGACCGTCGACAGCGAACGGGAAGCCTCGTGACCGAGCGCGAGCGATAATGTTGACCGCGAGGTCGCAGGCGCGCAGATATTCCGGACCATGGTCACCCAAACCGTCTCGGCCCAAGTATTCCAGTGGAATCATATTGTCTAGAATGGGCGAGAGCCCCATTAAAGCCCAGTCCTGACCAATGAACTCCACGAATCCAAGCCAGCGCTTCATCTCCTCGTTCCAACTTGCAGCTAAAGCGTCAAGAACTAGCTTCTGAGCTGACTCCTGTCCCCGCATCGCCAGCGCCACGTTCAAAACGTCTTGGGCCCGGGGAGCGTTCTCCGTCCGTCTCAATTCTATCAATTGAGTCAGGGGCGTTTCTTCCCTCATTGCCAACAACAGGGCGATTCGCTCTCGCTCTTCGGGGTCTTCGGCCCTCCTATACGCTTTCAGCAACTGTTCGACCCCAATCCCCTCCTGAACCGTCAAATCTAAAATTTGAGCGCGTGCAGTGGATACGCTCATGAGAAGGAGCAAGATGAGCCAAAGAAAGTGCATTGTGGACGTGCTTTTCGATGGAGTCACTCCTGAAATCCTACAGGCGTCCGATACCGAAACCGATATCCTTCAACCGTGACACTGGCAAAGCCTGAACCGGCATTGATGACATCGGCTCCAGGGATTTGGGTAAATTGGGCCATGACCTGGATGGGAATCGGCATGAGCAGGACAAATCCTTGAGGAGTCTTCCTATACTTGTAATCGCTTCGGTTCCAGGACAGATCTCGAGGTTCTGTCGACCCTGACTCGCGCATTTGCGCCAACGTATCCGGGAAGCTCTTATGGGCTCTCTCGTACTCCATGAGACAGGCTACAGTGGCCAATCCCGCGACCTTGGCCCTCAAAAGATGGAGGGCCGCCGTATAATGTTCATAAGACGGCGAGACGGCCGTGACGGTCCAACTCACTTTGCCAAGAAAATAGCCACTGTCAGAGGGTTGACGCACATCGGTCGGAAGCGTCTCGAACGATTCACCACGTTCCAGACGTTTTAGGACCGTACCCATAATGTTCGAAGAGATCCTTTCCTCGCGGGCTATCAAGCCTGTCCATCGCAGAGCCCTTACAAGCCAAACGTCGTCATCGGAAAGGGAGTGAGTCAAGGGGTTGAAGGTCGGCAAATCTAGCGAATGCTTATCAAAAGCTATCTGATTCTGCAGCACGATTTCCAACTGGTCTAACGAGGGAACGCGTCGTGACAAACCGGACGCGAGTCGTTTCCATTCCGTGGCAGGCATTGGCGTCTCTGGACTCAGATGGATCGCCAACTCAGTCGTTGCCTCTTCCCAGATGGTCATTCCTACAAGAGCCCTTTCGAAGGTCGCTGCATCCGATTGGTGGGATGCGAGATCGAGTGCGCCGAGATAGGCATCCATAGCTTGAGGGTAACGACCGACTCCTATCAAGGACGAAGCGTAGCCTGCCAACCCGCGAGCAAGCTGTCGAATACCCATGCTGTTGGGGGACGAAAGGGCCGCGCTGTACCCGACGGCATCGCCGTAAACCGGCACGAAGAGGGGCTTGGCCGCCTGCTTCCGGAGGGCGGGAACCAGTTCAGAGAAGGCCGCGTGAGCCTTGTCATATTTCGCGTCGCCCAACTTCCGCATAGCGACGTGGAACAGCGGTTTCCCCACGCCCTCGTCGAGACGATCCGTCCACTGATTCAACGCCTTGCATACCTCAGCCTCAGAGTCTCGGGTTCCCGCAACACCCCAGACAGGAAGAAACGTGGGACTGAGATACCCATTGAGTTCGGGGTCCCTGGCGTTACGTTGGTCCTCCAGAAAACGTGCGTCCGAAGCCTCCACGCTCTGGTCCACCAGCGCACCGTGCAGCCGACGAGGTAACAAGACCCAAACCAGATAGAATACAATCGGTCCCAGAAAGAGAACCCAACAGGTGAGCCGGATGGACCGTACACTCATACTCTTAGAACCCATGGGTGGAGATCGAGACCTTTACAAGGATCTTCACCGATTTATGTTTTGAACTTCTCGAGCGGCCTCCTGCCCTAATACCCCCCGACATCTTCGTAGGTGTAAGTCGTCGGGAACAGCTCGGAGGGGTTGCTTTCGTAAACGGTTTGAGTGGCGGTTGGGTAGGTTCTGTAGCAAGAGCGGCATTGGGGGCCCCCATCTACGGGGAGATAGGTGGTGGTGACATAAGTCGTGGGACAATACGAGCCGGCGACCTGATGTGACTGTTGGCAGAGCGTGAGACTCGTGGCGGTTTGAGCAAGAGCATCGAAATGCATTTTCCTGTGATGCAGAGATGACATCACTCGCCGAAAGACCTCTGCAGGAAGGGAGCCCCCGTAGAGGCCCGCCGTGGGAGTATTGTCGTCATTTCCCATCCACACCGCGACTGTGTAAGTGGGACTAAATCCCACAAACCACGCGTCTTTATTGGCGTCCGTTGTGCCTGTCTTTCCCGCCACACTGAGTCCCCATATAGCCGCGTTTCGGCCGGTACCGGTATCGACAACCCCTAGCAAGAGGTCCGTCATCTGGGTCGCGACAGAGGAAGTGGTCGCTTGGCGGACCCAGGGATGCTGATGATCGATCACTCGTCGACCCGTACTAGACACAGCATCGATCACCGCGTGGTTCTCGACCAACCAGCCGTCATTCGCGAACACGGTATAGGCGGAGGCCATCTCCAAAGGCGTCACGGCACCCGAGCCTAACGCCAACGATGGTACTTCAGGAAGCTCACTTTCGATGCCAAAGCGGTGGCACAATTCGGCAACGGATTGTGGTCCGATCTCGGCCATCAATTGGGCGGTGGCCTGATTTCTCGACTGAGCCAAAGCTTCGCGTAATGGCATGAGCCCCAATCCGCGGCCATCGTAGTTCACTGGTCTCCATGAGGAGTGAACATTGGAATCTGAACTTAAGGGGGCATCGAGAATCAGACTGTAGGGCTGATAACCGCTCTCAAGAGCTGCGGCGTAGACAAAAGGCTTGAAGGTCGAACCAGGCTGCCTGCTGGCCTGCCATGCACGATTGAACTGGTTCTCGTCACTCCAGTGATCGCCACCGACCATAGCCCGCACGTAACCGGTCTCATTTTCGACCACGACCACAGCACCTGTCGAAACACCCATTTGCCGACCCCGGGACGCCAGAACGTCTTTGAGAATAGATTCCGCCGACTGTTGAGCCTTAAGATCTAGAGTCGTTCGAACGGTGAGCGATTGCTCATAGAGAGCCTCTTCGCCCAACTCAGAGACCAACGTTCCTATCGCGAAGGTTGTAAAGTAGGGATACTTCAGCATAGGAACCGTGTGCTCAGGGAGGTGGGCAAAAGACATGGAATCGGCATCGCTAAGTGCTTCTTCGTACCGCTCTTTAGTGATCGCGCCGAGGTCGCGCATTCTAGCCAGAACTTCGTGTTGGCGAGCCTTCGCCGCTTCAGGAGCGCGAATCGGGTTCAAGAAGGTCGGAGACTGAAGTAGGCCAACCAGGAGAGCGGACTCGGCGATGCTCAGCCTGCTCGGAGGCTTCTGAAAATACCGACTCGACGCCGCTCCTACACCGTATGCGCCAGCCCCAAAATACATTTCGTTGAGATAGCTCACTAGAATCTCGTCCTTGGTTGCGACGCTCTCGATTCTCCGAGCCAATAAGGCTTCTTGCGCTTTTCGTTTCCAAGTCCGCTCTGAGTCGAGATAAAGATGGCGAGCGAGTTGCATGGTCAAGGTACTCGCTCCCTCCCCGACTCGACCAGACGTTAAGTTTCGAATGGCCGCCCGAGCCACTCCTTTCCAATCAACGCCATCGTGCTGATAAAAGCGATGGTCTTCTATACTTAGAAGAGCATTGACAACGTTGTCACCAATCGCTGCACGTTTCAGTGGAGTTCGGTTCTCTCTGTAGAGCGTCGCCACCAATTTACCGTCGGAACTCAGGACACGAGTGACTCCTCGTTGTTGGCTTCCGGCAAGGCTTGTCACGATGGGAAGTTCGCTCTCAAGCGAGGCCTTCGTGGTCTGGGTGAAGAGAAAGGTAGCCGCGAGGAGAATCAAAACAGATCGAATCGTCTTGCTTTTGTCCACCCTGCGTCGGTTCTTCGCGGTTCTCTCCATACGAACACGATACGCTTGAAGTCCCCTCGAGGGGACACTCGCGGGCACCCGGTGGGGGGTATGCTAAGGTATACAGGCCGAACGTCTATAGGATTGGGGCGGCCTTCTGAGCAGTCTAAACGACCGCTGCTGGGCGATTTTTCTCGTAGCGGTAGGCGCCTAACACAAAGTTCGCCAGTAGCTGAGCGCTCGACTTCGAATAGCCACCGCTGGCCAATACGGCCATGGGAATCCCCCGACCACGGACCGCCTCAAGCACGGTTAAGTCGCGGCGATTGACGCCTTCTCGGGTCAGTCTCATGTCGCCCAGCAAGTCCTCTTCGAAGACGTCCGTCCCGGCGTTGTAGATTACCAACTTGGGTGCGGGATGTCCGGCGAAAAGTTCCGCGAGACCGTCATCTAAGGTCTCCAAGTATTCTTCGTCTCGACAGCCGGAGGGAAGCGGGCGAGCCACATCTATCCCCTCGCGGGCTTTGTGGTCCCTAAAGGGATAGATATCCTCGTTGAAGAGATCGAGAATCCGAACCGTGGGGTCGTCTCCAAAATCGCAGCTAACTCCATTGCCCTGATGGACATCAAGATCGATATAAAAGACGGTGTCATCACGTTCAAGCACCCCATTGGTACGCAAATCATGGAGAGCCAAGGCGATGTCGGAAAAAAGACAAAAACCCTCGCCCCAACTTCTTTTGGCGTGATGAAAACCACCTCCCAAATTGAACGTCAGCCCATCTTTAAGAGCCTCGCGGGCGGCCAACAAGGTTCCGGCCACGCACCACAGACTGGGGTTGAGAAACCATCGCTTCATCAGAAATCTCGGGCACATCGACAGTTGATGAACCTCAATGATCCGTGCGATCACCTGGCTTTGACGAACCTTTGAAAGATACTTTTGGTCGTGAACAGCGGCCAGAGCGTCCAATCGAGCAGCTTCTCGGGGACTCCTAACAAGTGGCGCCAGTTCGCCACCTAATTCCTTCTCCAACACATTCATGGCCTCAATAGCCCTGTCGAACTCGAAAGGGTGAAACCTGTTGAGAAACTTCGAGCCAAAGAGATAACGAGGATGATAGACCACAATCACCTAAAGACTGTTCCCATCTGAAGCGTCTTTTCCTCGACTGGGGTATCCTAAGGAAACTTGCTTCGACGAAAAGGGGGCCTCAAAGCATGTCCACAGACCCAAACTACAGTCGCCAAAGGCGTGGCGGCGGCGCGGACTATGAGCGATACCTAGCCGGGATGGACGCGTCCATGCAGCAGAAAGTCGCACTGACCGCCGCTCATGTTTTAGGGCAAGGTTGGGTGGCGGACATGGGGATGGGGTCTGGGACCGGAAGCGACGCCCTCGCCGCCCTCTATCCGACCATGAGGGTTACAGGAGTGGACATCAACCCCGAGATGGTGGAGCGGGCTCGGGGCCGATATCAGCGCCCTAACTTAGACTTTCGCGCGGGGGATATCGGGAAGTCTTGCTTTGAGCCCGAAAGCCTGGATGCGATCTTTAACTCATCGGTACTGCACCACGTCACCACTTTCAACGATTACAATCATGAGGAGGCTGCTTTCGCGCTGCGCCATCAGGTCGCACAACTGCGCCCCCACGGCAGCCTGATCATTCGAGATTTCCTTCGCCCTCCCGAGGAAGAAGTTCTTCTGGATCTTCCGCCCCATTCGGCGGATCTCTTTCGACGGTTCGCCAAAGAGTTTCGGTTCCTCAAATCGGAATCGGAGCGAGGGTTCTCCTATCAGAATTGCGAGGGAGCGAAAACCGACTGGTCACGTTTCCGCTGCTCCCACGTTCATGCGGTGGAGTTCATCCTACGCAAAGACTATGTCAGCGATTGGGAGACGGAGATCCTCGAGGAATACACCTACTTCACTCAGGAAGAGTTCGAAGGTCAGGCCCACCGACTGGGACTCAGGGTGCTCGCCTCCTCCCCGCTTTGGAATCCCTGGATCGTCAACAACCGCTTTCGGGAGCAGTTCGAGTTGCGTCGCGTCGATGGCCAGGTTATGGGGTTTCCCTCCACAAACTACTTGATCGTCGCTGAAAAGGTCGGGGATGGCCAAGGCGTTCTGTTTCGCCCCGGCGATTACCAGGAGCGATTGAACTTTCTCGAATTTACCTGCTATGAGCACAAATCCACCGAGCGAGTTCGAGAACTCGTGCGTCGGCCCAATCTCACCGTGGACACCCTTCCTTACTTTGAACAAGACGGCGAACTGTATGTGTTAGCCCGTAAAAGCTACCCTCGACCGATCCTTTCGTTGTGCAAAAACCGACTCGACGGCGCCCTATCTCCTACCTACATCACGGAACCGGTGACGGTCATCGCCGGGGACAAGCCGCTGGCCCAGACCGTGGAAGAAACTCTGAACCGGTGGGCCGGACTGCTCAGCGATGATATGTTCGATTTTGCTGAAGGGTCGACCACCTATCCCTCCCCTGGCGGTATTCAAGAGGAAATCCGCTGCCTTTTTGTCCGGGTGAAGCCGATGATGGTGAACACGCCCACTGCCCGGGATCAGGTTCGCGCCATCGAAGCCGGCCAATTGCTGAGAGCCGCTCAAGTTGGAGGACTCCCCGACTCGCGCCTGGAGACCCACTGCTTTGAGTTGATGAGGAAACTGGGCCGACCCACCGGACCCTGGATTGGTGAGTCCATAGAACTTAACGCAGGTGCCGGCCCGACCAGTCCAACAACCATGGACTGTTTGCTCAAAACCCCTCCCCGCCGAGCCTTTCGCCGAACCGTGGACAAGGTCGATTTTCTCAGTCTCCAGTGTCGAATCTTTGAGGAGGTTGACGCGAACGGCGAGGTCATTTCCGAACAGGTCCTGGAGTACGTCGAAACTACTCGGAGCAGCCTCAACACCATCACCGTGGCTCCACTTTGGCGATGCGGAGATGCTGTCTACTTCGGAGTGATGGACGAGGATCTACCTGCGGCGCAGTGCTTTTCCGGTCACAGCAATCATCTCCAGGCCCCGGCCTGGAGGCTACCCTCAGAGGTTACAGACATGAACGGGGCTCTGGAATTTCTCAAGGTCGCCCTGTTGCGCGAGAACGGCTTGGCCGTTCGCAAGACCTTCGAATTAGGCGGACCCTACTTCCCGTCGCCGGGCGTCACCCCTGAGATAGCCTACCCTTTGGCCGTCGACATTCATGGGGAGGGCGAGGCACCTTTGCCTCTCCACTGGATTCCCCTTCGCGAACTCGTAGAGCAGTTTCACTGCTTAAAAGAAGGTCATCTTCGCACCCTGGTCTCTCGAGCTTCGAGAGCGCTGGCGTTTTAGTATCCACTCAGACTACCACCTCCGTATGCTCTAGATACATCCGTTCGATCATGGTGGTCCGCGGCCGATCGTTTTAGGCTCAAAGTCGAGCAGATAGAACACCGAGGTCATACCACGGATTTTATCTCCTCTACGTTCATCATCATCAGGCCACACATAATCGGGCCACACTTAGGAGATTTATTTATTATGCCTACCATTTTAGCTGGATTCAACGACTTCGACATGGCCGTCAAGGCCGGTGGAGCTTTGCTCGACCACGGGATTAAGAAAGAACAGTTTGACCTTCTAGCGGGGCAAGCCCACGCCAATTCTTTCCATGCTGACGGACGTCATCTCGAAGAACTCGAAAGCAAAGTGGAGGGTGGCATCACCACAACCACAGGAGCCGACGCTGCTAAAGGAGCCATGGAAGGCGCCGGAGCGGGCGTTATACTTGGCGCCATCGCCGGTCTCGCCAGTCTCTTTATTCCGGGATACGGAATCGTTGTGGGAAGCGGCGCGCTGGCAACTGCCGCCGCAGCAGCCCTCGGAACAGCCGCGGGCGGAGCAGCGGTCGGGGGCGCGACTGGATACCTCAAGGACCTAGGCGTTGACGAGGCCGCTGCAGTCGAGTACGACGAAACCATCAAGAATGACGGCGCCATTATCGCCGTCCATCTGAACACCAATGGAGTCCAAGAGACGGAAGTTCGGAATATCTTGGCAAAATATCACGCCATCCGGATCACCTCAACGGACCAGGCTGTGGTTTAAGATTCGACGAGCTAGTCTGGAGGAGTTCGCTCCTCCAGACTTTTCCCAACCACCATGCAGGCAGCGACTCTCCATTGGGGAAGTCGGTCTTCGTGAAACCACCTGTAGGAAAATTGATTGGAACCGCGCTTCGTCGTTGCCGTGACGCCGAGGTCGTTTGGGAAGAACGTACGGAAATCGACCTCGCCGAACCGGATTATCGGCGCCAATCTTCAGGTTGGGGCCTTCGAGTCAATCAAGAGGGGCGTTCGGGATGGACCTGGGGAACTCTCGAAGAGACCCCCGAAGCCTTGCTAGACCGCGCCGTCAACGACGCGCGCAAGGGTCCGAAGGACGCCATTCTCTTTTCTCATGGCCTGCCGTTCACTGGACAGGCGCTGACGCCTGACTCCATCGAACCCAGGCCTCATTTGAACAGTTTGAGTCGACTGGTAGACCGCCTTAGGTTTCTCGTTCCCTCCATCGTTCCGGGTCGCTCCATTAGTATCCGCGCGGGTCTGCGTATGCAGCAACTCTGCCTTATCACTCGCGCCGGCGAACAGATCGGCCAAAGGGTGGTCTACAATATTAACGTAAAAGCCACCGACGGACTGCCGCTATCAGCTCATCTTGTCGCCAGTCGCCTGAGGGAGAGCCCAGCGGATTTGTTGATGAGTCTAGCTTGGCGAAGTGCTCATTCCGAGGAGATTCGCTCCGCGCCGGAAGGCTTACAAGCCGCGGTCTTCACCGAGGACGCCACCGGAGCGTTACTGCGCGATCTGGTCAGTGAACACCTCGACGGCTCACACTTTCTCAAAGAACCAGATCGCGCCGCGCCGTGGGGTGAAACCTGGCTCCACGAAGACGTGACGATTGAGGACAACGGGACGCTCCCTAGTGGACCTGGAACTGTTGCATTTGACGGCGAAGGCATAGCTCGCCGCCCAGTTTCGCTGATTCACGACGGCGTGGTCCACCATCACCTCGTCGACCGCTATCACGCCAAGAAATTTGGAGTCGGCGCCGCTGGGTTGGCGGTTCGTGCCTGGGGGCAACCGCCTCGGCCCGGTTACTCAAACCTCGCCATGGTTCCGGGAAAACACACCACCGGAGAGCTCGCTCGGAAAATAAAGAACGGAATCATTCTAGACTCCTTGGCGCCTTGCGACGCCCCTCACGAACCTGGAGAGTTCTGTCGCGTGGCCCAGATCGCGTTTCGAGTACAAAACGGGCGTCCCACGCATCGACTAGAGCCGTTTCTGGTCAAAGGCCGCTTCACCGACATTCTCGGCAAAGGCCTCTTAGGAATCGGCGCCGAGCGGAGCTGGAATTTGCGCTGTTTCACGCCACCCATCGCCGCGGGTGCGATCTTGTGTGAACCCTTGCCTGATGGAACGACGGTTAAGGAAGAGCGTGCCGGCGACTGGTGGTAGGTCCAATTAAACGAGCACTGGAAACGCCGCTGCTTTCACGGACTTTCCCGGAAGTAGAGTCTAGCGCTTTTTAGAAGCTGACTTTTTCTTCGATGTCACTTTCTTTGCCGCCGTCTTCTTCTTCGAAGTAGCCTTTTTCGCGGGAGCCACCGCTTTTGCAGCAGCTTTTTTCTTGAGAGCAGCCTTTTTCGCGGGAGCCACCGC
>JBBKWP010000014.1:0-14562 GCA_037968995.1 Candidatus Xenobia bacterium | reverse complement strand
CGCGCATTTCGTCGACCTCGTCTTCGGGGCACTCGAAGATCAACTCGTCGTGGATCTGAAGTAACATGCGGCTTTTCAACTCGGGCTTGGCCGACAGGCGGGACGCGATCGACAGCATGACAGCCTTGCAGACATCTGCCGCCGAGCCTTGCACCGGCGTGTTCACGGCCATGCGCTCTCCGGCTTGAGCGACCGCGAAATTCTTCGAAAAAAGCTCGGGAATGAAACGAGTCCGTCCGGCCAATGTGTGGACGCTCCCGCTGACCCGGGCTTGGTCCACGGTCTCGTCGATCCAAGACTGCACACCGCTGTAAACCTCGAAGTAACGCCGGATGATCTCCTCGGCCTCTTTCTTTGCGATGCCGAGATTCTGGGACAAAGCGCTCGCACCTTGACCGTATATCGTTGCGAAGTTCACGGTCTTGGCGGTGTTGCGCTCGTCTTTCGTGACCTCCTCGGGCGCTTTGTGAAAAAGCTCCCCCGCGGTTTTGCGGTGGATATCTAGGTTTTGCTCGAACGCTTCCACTAAAATCGGATCACCGCAAAGATGGGCTAGAATCCTCAACTCGATCTGCGACCAGTCGGCCACGATGAAGAGATGCCCAGGTTTGGCTCGAAAAAGGCGGCGGATCCTTTTGCCCTCTTCAGTCCTCACAGGCGTCCGCTGGAGATCGGGCTCTGAGGTGATGAGCCGTCCCGTGGTGCTCACCGTCTGTCCAAAGGTGGTGTGGATACGGTCGGTTACAGGATGGAGTTCTCGAAGCAGGACGTCAACGTAGGTGGTTATTAGCTTTTCGAATTTTCTGTACTTCAAAAGAACTCGCGCGATCTCGTGGTCCTTGGCTAGTTTTTCCAAGACCTCGGCGTTGGTGCTGTAGCCGGTTTTGGTTTTTTTGATCACCGGAAGTTGGAGGTCTTCAAAGAGAACTTCGGCCAACTGCTTGGGGCTTCCCACATTGAACTCGCGCCCGGCCAGCTTAAAGATAGAGGCCTCGAGTTCGGCCAAGTCGTGTCGGAACTCTTCGGAAAGTTTGTCTAGACCGGCCCGATCCACGTGGATGCCGGCCCGCTCCATTCCGGCCAAGACCTCGGACAGACGCACTTCTTTAATGGCCAAGTCCACAAGATCACCCTCCTCCAGGCTCGCTTCTAAAACCTGGTACAGATTAGCGACGGCCCGCGCTAGGCTCGCGGAATAGTTGGCCCACTCCTCGGTGGAGACTTCGGTCATCAGACGAGCTGACTTCCCTTTTCCTATCACGTCCTCTAATTTGGGCAGCACGCGTTGGAGGCGAATTTTTGCCAACTTTTCAAGATCGTGCGGCATACCCTTACCCGGGTCGACGAGATACGACGCCGTTCTGGTGTCCGCGATGTGGGCCGCGCATTTCCAATTGTGCTGCAATAGAAAACGGAAGAGGTCTTTGGCGTCGTGGGTTACCAGGGTCCCATCGAAGGTCTCAAAGAAATCTTTCCCGGCGGCCACGAAATCGCCGGAAAAGGGAGCATATACGACCCCTTCTCCATCAAGATTCGCCAAAGCAAGTCCCACCGTGCGGAACTCAAAGAAGTCTCGTTCCGCCATGAGGTGAACAGCCCATCGTTTCGAGGCTTTGGTCCGGGCGCTGAACTCGGCCGGCGTTGCCATCACCGTAAGGGCGTCCTGTTCGGCGCTCGAGGTCACCTCATCGGCCTTCCCCGATTTGAGAAGGCTGAAGAACTCGAACTCGGTGAACAGTTCATTCAAGACAGCCTGGTCCGGGCTTTCATAACGAATCTCATCAAGAGTGAGATCCAGGTCCACGGCACAGTCGAGTTGAGCCAGTCGTCGACTCAATAGCGCATCCTCACGATGCTCGGCTATTTTCTCTCCCAACTTGCCCTTGACCTTATTGAGGTTAGCCAAGAGGTTGTCCAAGGTTCCGAACTCTTCTAAGAGCTTCGAGGCGGTCTTCTTGCCGATCCCGGGAACACCAGGAATGTTATCGATTTTGTCCCCGCAAAGTGCTTGGAAATCCACGAAAAGGTGGGGCGGAACTCCGAATTTTTTACGCACCAACTCGGGATTATAAGTGACCTCCCTCATACCGTCATACATCGACACGTTCTCGTTCAAGAGTTGGGAGAAATCTTTGTCGGATGAGACGATGATGACCTCTTGGCCGCGAGCTTCGGCCTGTTTCGCCAAGGTCGCGATGACATCGTCAGCTTCGAAGTCCGTGATACGGAGCACTGGAAAATTGAAGGCCTCCACCACCCGGTCGATTAAAGGGATTTGACTAGCCAACTCCGAGGGCATGCGCTCCCGATTGGACTTGTAGTCAGCGCTTTCTCGCAGCCGAAAGGAACCCCCCGGAGGGTCGAAGACCACCGCGCCATACTCCGGTTGGCGACGACTCAACAGTTTGTTGAGCATCGATACGAAACCGAAAACGGCATTCGTGGGTTGACCCGAGGAGGTGGAGAGATGGGCAGGGACCGCGTAATAGGCGCGAAACATCATGTTGCTGCCGTCGATCAAAAGTAAACGCTTCATAAGAGTCAGTTTACAAGTTAGCCCTACTCCCCTTCCGAAAGGCGTGTCTTCAAGATCGTGACCTGGCAACTTCTCAGAAAGCTTCGACGCGATCTTTGGCACCGCAAGGGTAGTCTGGGAGCGCTTTCCTTTGTGGGTCTTCTGGGTATCGCGTTTCTGCTGTCTTCCTATGGCGTGTTCTTCGATCTCCGCGATGCTCGGGATCAGTTTTACGATGAGTACGCCTTGGCAGATTTTCGAATTTCGGCTAAAGCAGTACCCGAGAATCTGGTTCGACAGTTGGAATCTGAGGTTGGCGTCCAAAAACTCGAAGGCGCGGTGGCTCTCGAGGGAAGAATTGAAATTGAAGGATTCGAGGATCCTGTTCAAGCGACCATGGTGGGAGTTCCCCACGGGGGCAAGGTCTTCAATCGACTGCTCCCGGAAACGGGTTCCGGACTCGAGGATCTGGAGGCTAATCAAACCTATGCATCGTCGGCTTTCTTCGCCGCTCATCAGTTGAGCGTAGGAGATCGCCTCCAGATCATTTTGTTAGGCCAACGCCAAGCGTTCCAGGTCATGGGTTCGGTTCAATCGCCCGAATTCGTGTACGTGCTGGCTCCCGGGGGGTCCTTGGCTCCCGATCCTCTGCGCACGGCGGTGCTCTTTTTGCCGCTGCGACAACTTCAGGAAGCCGGTGAACTGGAGAACTCCTACAATCAGATATTGGGAGAGTTCTCCGATGACGTGCGTGGGGTCCCCGAACGAGAGCGTGAGGTTTTGGCACGGCTCGAGGCGAGACTCCATCCTTACGGAGTCATTGAAGCCATCCCCCGTTCCCAGTTCTTGAGCGTCCAGTTCTTAGAGAGCGACATCATAGGTCTTGAGATCAGTGCCTCGGTGATGCCGACCTTATGCCTGATCATCGTGGCTGTGGTGCTCAATGTCGTCATCGGCCGACTGGTGGCCGGTCAGCGAACCATCGTGGGCACTCTGAAAGCCCTCGGCTATTCCTCTACAGCCGTGACCATTCACTATATGGGATTTGGTTTCGCGGTAGGAGCCTTGGGAGCGGTAGGCGGAATCGGACTGGGAATGGTATTGCAAAAAGGGCTGCTCAACGTCTATCGCGGCATCTATGAACTGCCCATCGATCAACCGGGCCTCTATCCCAATCTCATTGGCATCTCGGTGGGTCTGTCGCTGGGTTTCGCACTACTCGGCACAGCTTTCGGGGTGCGGGCGGCCACCCGACTGGCTCCGGCTGAAGCCATGCGGCCTCCGCCCCCTGAGAAGGGAGGACGTATTCTGCTCGAAAAGGGGCCGTTCAAACCTCTCTGGTCACTCCTTGGATTCTCCACGAAACTGATTTTGAGGGCTATTTTTCGCAATCCGTTCCGTAGCGCAGTGACTTTTGGGTCCTCCTTTGTGGCCACCACCATCATGGTGGAATCGCTGGCCATGGGCGGCGCTATCAGCGTTCTTATCGATCACGAGTTTCGCTGGGCCCAGAAGCAAGACGTCACCGTCCTGTTGCGCGAACCGGAGGCCCGCACCGATCTCGTCGGAGAGTTCTTGACCCTGGACGGTGTGGAACTGTTGGAAACTCAACTCTCTGTTCCCGCCAACGCCACGGTCCTTCACCCCAACGGTCAAAAGGAGCGGCAGATCATATTGCAGGGGTTGCCGCAAAGCCCACTCTTGGAGGATCCCCTGCGTCTCACCCCAGGACTCAGGGACACCCTGGATCCCGATCGCCAGGGCCTGTTGCTCTCGAGAAAGCTCGCCGAACTGCTAGGTGTGGGAATTGGCGACAGCGTGCAACTCGATCTGCGCCGTGGGACCCGACGGACCACCTCCTTGGTAGTGGCCGGACTAGTGGATACATCCCTAGGACTCGGGTCGTACCTTGAGTCAGGACAGTTGTCGCGATTGATCGGTGAACTCGACGTCGCCGACAAGATACTTTTGACTGTCAAGCCGGAAAGCCGCGCACAGTTCGTCTCTGAGATGAGCCGCCGGCCCGAGGTTTTGAGCGTCACTTGGCGGGCTGACTCCTTGAATCAGATGGAGAAAACTCTTCAGCAGAACCTCGGGGTGATGCTGAGCGTGATCATTGTCTTCTGCGGATTCCTCGCCTTCGGGGCGGTACTCAATACCGCCTTAGTGGCGTTGGCCGAACGAGAACGGGAGGTGGGGACTCTCAGGGTACTCGGCTATTCCCCGCTCGCGGTCACGGCCATTTTTTCCGGCGAGAGTCTATTGCTCAACAGTCTGGGAGTCGTCTTCGGTTGGGGCGGCGGGGCCGCTCTAACCTACTTCGTGACCCGAGCCTACGATACCGAAATCTTTCGTCTACCGTTCGTTTTCACCACCGAAATCGTGACCACCGCGACGCTCGCTATGCTACTTTTCCTGACGGCATCTCAAGCCGTTCTAGCCCTCATCGTCCGTCAACTGCCCTGGCTTGACGTTTTGAAGATTCGAGAGTAGCTTTTTGATCGTGTTATCTCGCCGTCAAATGAAGTCTCTAGCGGTCCAGCTATTGCTGTGCCCCGTGACCTTGCTTTGCTTGGCGGGTTGCTCGAAGCCCCTTGAAGTAGAAACGACTTCAGTGGAGAGTCGACGACTAGAAGTGAGCTTCTCTGAAAGAGCCGAAACCGTGCTGAGTCGAGATTTTCCTGTCAGCCTACCCGTCTCCGGACGGATCGGTCGCATCGAACTCGAAGCCGGGGACCGGGTACGAAAGGGAGAACGATTGGTTTCCTTCGATCGTGTGGCCATCAGCCAAGACGTTGAGGGACAGTCGGCCCGCGTTCAAGCCCAACAACTGCAACAACAAGTGATGGCGGACTCCACCGTGGAGCAACGGGAGACCGAGGCGGCCCAGCGTCGTCTCGATGCCGTTCAAGCTGAATCCGCCCGAATGGGGCCCTTGATTTCCGCTGCCAAAACCGCTCTCTCCAACAGTCAAAGAGAGTTCGAGCGAGTCGTGGCTCTGGTGGATGGAGGGGCGCTTCCTCAGCAACGGGTTGAGACCGCCCAACTAACCGTGGAACAGGCTAAAGCGGAACTGGCAGGGCGCCAGGCTGAGCTTTCCGTGCTCGAAGCACGGCGGGCGGAAGCAGCGGCGGGCGTCAGTTCCTGGCAGGCCCGTCTAGCCCGTCGTCAGACCGAAGCCGCCGCGCAGAGTGCAAACGTTACCGAGGCCCAGACGATGATGACACGAAGTGTTCACACACTCGACGAGTCCGAGATCCGCTCTCCTATCGACGGGGTCGTCTTGGAGCGCTCTGTCCAAGGGCCCGTCGACCTGCCGGCGGGGACGCAACTCCTGCGCTTAGGACGTCTGGAAGACCTGGAGGCGATCTGCGACGTTCTCTCACAGGACGCTCTGAAACTGCATAGAGGCACTCCCGTCGTACTTGACCCGGGCGAAGCTTTGAACAGTCCGTTACACGGTGAAGTTCGGCTCAAAGAGCCACAGGGCTTCACGAAACGGTCCTCGCTAGGCGTCGAACAGCAAAGGGTCCGAGTACGTATCGGCCTGCTCGACCCGCCCGCGGACCTAGGTACTGGGTATGAGTTATGGGCCCGATTTCTGCTGACCCAGAAAACAGGACTGTCTCTTCCAGTGTCTTGCTTTGTTCGTCAAGGTGACGGATATTTCGTCTGGCAACTGCAGAACAAGAAACTCACAAAACTCCCGGTCGACGTGGGTACCAAAGGCGATAGCCACTGGGAAGTGCTGGGCACGAAGCTCAAAGAAGGCGACCGGGTGGTCAAGATTCCAACCCAGGCTTTAACGGAAAGCGCCGAAGCCAAGTCCAGTTCCGATACGCCCTGATCTGATCCTTACGGTTTTCCTGTAGTTTTCAGCATGATTTCATGAGGTCCGGTTAGAGTGAACCCAAGATGAAGGCAACGATCAAATACTACAGCGGGTTTCAGCAGGTCAGTGTTCGATATCGAGTGGGAGCAGGCGCTTTCGTTCAACAAGATATGGTCATCAGTGGACCCGGTCGTCAAGAGGGTGAATTCCTCTGGACCGCCATAGTCGACGGCGCTGACGGCACCCCTATCCAGTTTTCCTTCAGCGACGGTGTACGCCGCGACCCCGGCAACCGCTACTACGAATCCACCTTCACCGTCACCTACGTCTGTGATGGAGAGATCTTCGACTATCAACCCGAGTCCCACGGCGCGCGCGTCGCGCCTTCGGAAAAAGCTTACGACCCCCAATCGCTTCCCACCGTTTGGTCACCCTGCCTCAACCGCGATGTCACCTACCGAGTCTACCTGCCCAGGGGCTACCGTCAGAACGCTTCACGACGCTACCCAGTTCTCTATATGCTGGACGGTCAGAATATTTTCGAAAACAGCGGGTTCGGGTCTTGGCAGGCCAAGGAGTCCTTGGACCGCTTGATCCGCCGAGGAGAGATCAGTGAACTGATCGTCGTCGCAGTGGACAGCGGAATGAGCCGAATGTCTGATTATGTTCCTCCAGAAGACGGCGGCCAAGCCGACCTGTTCGCCAAATTTTTGGCAGAAGAGTTCAAGCCCCACGTCGACAATATCTATCGAACGAAACCGGGTCGAGAACACACCGGAATCATCGGGTCTTCGTTAGGTGGAGTGTTGAGCTTCTATACGGGCTGGAAGTACTTTCACCGTTTCGGCCGAGTCGGGTCTATGTCCGGGTCTTGGTGGCTCAAAGGCTTTCGCGACTCCTTGGCTTCGCAGAGAAAGCGCCCTCTCACCGTCTACCTCGACTCCGGTGACTCCGGCCACGCCAGCGATTGCGTCGGCCAAACTCGCCAGGTCAAAGGGATCTTGGAGAATTTGGGTTTCGAACTGGGCCAGGACCTACATCACGCCGTAGGACACCTCGACGAGCACAACGAAGGTGCTTGGAGTCGCCGGTTGCCTCACGCGTTGAAATTCCTGTTTCCGGCCGCGTAAGGGCTGTTCATGTCAGGATTTCGCCGACTCCTAGCCGTCTTTTTCTTTCTCTTTGTTTTTACCAGCTTCGCGGCCGCCGAAGTCGATACACGAGCCATCGCACAGACTCCCCTGAACTTTTACAAAGCTATCCAGGCCCAGAACTACATCATGGGCTGGAATCTTTTGAGTGAGGCCAGCAAGGCACGGATCTCTACCGTACTGGCGGAAGATCTCAAAACAACACCTCAACAGGCACGGGCCCTGATCGAGGCCGATGACGCCCGCGTTCGAAAGGGTTTTTGGGAACCGTTTCGCACGGCGGCTAACGTGGATATCTATTTGGGATTCCAATACGAATATGTCGGTTTGGAAAATGGGGTCCATTTGGTGAGACTGAGCCAACCAGGAGCCAAGGATGGCAAGCCTTCCAACGTGGTCGTGACCGAAGAAAACGGCTACAAATTTGGAATGGTTGAAACCTACAAGTTTTAACAACTCGTTCAGGACGTTTTCAGGGGCCGATGCTAAACTCACAGCATGCTTAAGACACCTCCAAAGAACCTTGCTTTCACTCCCATCGTAGACTGGAACCAACGCTTGCGCCAAGCCGCTAAGCGTTCGGACGACACCACGCTCGATTCGTGCAAGGCCCTGGAAGCTATCGACAGCGCCGTTCAGGAGATGGTACCCCCGCATTCGAGCGACTCCGTAGAATGGAAGAAAATCATTCGCGGTCAACTCTGGGAATTCCGGAAATCGTCCCCCATCGGTAGTCCTCCCGAGGTTCGCCAAGCCTACGAGAAACTTCGTAACCTGACACTGGACAACACCGCCGAGCGACTCGCCCGCGGCGCCACGATCCCCATGACGCGTTACACCACTCCCCCGCCGGCGTCTGACATCCCCAATTTTCAAGCCCTCTCCGACACCTACTTACGTGGCGGTCAACCCGATCAAGACGGCTTGAACTGGCTGGCTGAGGCCGGAGTCAAGACAAGAATAGACCTGCGAGGCGACGATCGCGACAATCAGTGGAATCCTCCGCAGTGGAATCCCGCTTCCATCAAGGTCTTCAAAGTCGATGTGAAAGATTATCACGCACCCACCATCGCCATGGTGGAAAAGTTCATCGAAATCGCGGAAGCGCCCGAGAATCAACCGGTCTTCGTCCACTGTAAGGCCGGGGTCGGGCGTACCGGCGTCATGACGGCTTGTATGAACATCGCTCGCGGTATGACCGCCGAACAAGCCCTCAAGCAAGAAGGCATCAACTCCTACCACGGTACCCTTCAGCAGGAAGACTTCGTCCGAGACTTCGAAACCTACTGGACGCAAAAAACCTCAGACCAAAGCTCGAACCTGGCTGAAGCCTCCTAGAGACTCCTAGCCACTTTCACTTTCTAGAGCGGAAGGTCGATAGTCAACGCATCCGTACGCATGATCGGATAGAGATTGTAACTCTCGTCCCACGACGGAGACTGTCGATAGAAGAACTCTAGCCGCGCCTCTGGACTTTTCGCGAATTCAGGGTCCGTTGCCAATCGCTTCTGGAACTCCCGAGCGACCTCCGGTCGACGGACCAAAATCTCGCGGGCCACCAGTTCACTCACATAGTCTTCCATGTATTCCTTGATTTCAAAATGAGCGTTGAAGAAGCCCCACGCTGCATAGGAGTCTGGAGCCTGGGGTTCCAGCAATGCCATAACCAGACGAGCTTTCGGCTGGGCAATGGGAACGTATAGACTGCCCGCCATCATGGATTGAACTTCTGGCGACCAATCACCGGTCAAGACCGCTGTCATATGACCTTCTGAAGATTTCTTGCCGAAGGCTACCGACTCGGCTCGGAATACCTCCAAGGGTACCTCATTGAGCGCCTCCACGAGCGGAGCGAATTCGATTCCATGCGTTTTCAGTCTCTGCGTCATCCATTGGGAATGGGCCGCGGGAATCAAATACCCACCCCTGGGTGCGACCACCTGAATCTTCGGAATGACCTCGTCATAGAACGGGATGTGCCACGTTTCTGGGGTTTCGGCATCGTAGACGAGGACCTCTGATCCGGAAACCGCCGACGGTTCACGCTTGTAGGCATACCCTTCAAAATCAATCATAGTATGGTTTTGGGTCGTTTCGAAAGTCAACGTTTGCTGACTCCCGCCCAACGTCGTCGCCCGCTTATCGGCACTGGCGGCCTGTTGCTTCCAAATCTTTCCGTCGCGAGCGGTCGCCCGCGCAAGCTCAAGAATGGTTTGATGAGTCGCTTTGACCCGTCTCCCGTAATTTTTCCAGGAATGGGTCTCCACCAGCACCGCGAGCCGATTCCGAAGGGGCCAATATCCTGTAGAAAAACGCGGCGTGTACGCGCTGTCGCTGAAGCCGGAAGCAGGGTCTCCGTAGTCAACCAGCGAGGGGTAAAAAGGAAGTGGCTTTGAGCCGGCCGCTTTCAGGGCATCGAGTGTTGTTTCTTGTAACGTTTTGGCTGCGGCATGCAAAGTAGCATCCCCAATAAAAATCGGTTCTACCAGAATGGCGATGTCTGGTTGGAATTGCGCGCCGTCGGTCACGTGCAGGTCCACGTACAAAATGGGATCCCATCGATTCAGCAGGCCCAACATCGCCACCATTTCCGGAGCATCGGCTTTGCCGTAGTCTCGATTGAGGTTGAGGTTCTGTGAGGTGACTCGCCACCCCATCTCTAGCGGACCGATCTGATTGGGTCGATTCCAGGCCCCGAATCGCTCGTGACCGTCGACGTTAAAGACTGGAACGAAAACGAGCGTCAATTCTTTAAGAAGCGGATCGTCGGTCTCCAACAGATCGCGCAAAGCCCAGAAGCCGGCATCCTTGCCGTCGATCTCTCCGGCGTGTATCCCGCCCTGCATCAGCATCACAGGAATGTCGGCCTTCTGGGCCTGCTCTGGGTTGAGGGCGCCCGTTCGACTGACCACCAAGGCCAGCATTGGTCGACCTTGCGGAGTCGTGCCAAAGGTTTCCACCCGCACCGCCGCGGGCCAGGTTTTAGCGAAAGCTTCGCAGAGCGCGAGAACTTCGGCGTAACGGCCAGTCTGTTGAAAGTCTGTTTTCTCAGCCGTCGTCTTGAGCGATTCCGGCGTAGACCAGGCGGGCAGGGTCATGAGAAAAAAGAGCCCAATAGCGAACTGCTTCAAGAATTTTTCCAACTTTCGATTTAGGATCCTTGCGAGGTCCTAGGGAGCGATGATGTCTTCACCACGATGAGCAGCCGCGGCATGGCTTAAGACCTCGCGAAATTTGTTCTCCAAGTCGCGAGACAACGACGTCTTGAGAATCGTCCCGTGGGTGCCTTCCAACGACTCTAAAACTCGATCGATGGTCTGTTTGCGAACCAGAATAAACAAGGCGCAGCGTCCCTGCTCAAGATGACTTCCCAAATCCTTCATCATAGTGTCGTCGATTCCGTAATCAGCCAAGTGCCCACTCAAGGCTCCGAAGCCCGCGCCAAAAACGGCGGTCACGAATGGCAGCAACGGGCCACCGAATGGAAAGCTGAAGATAAATCCTATCAACAAACCCCAAAACCCGCCCGAGGCGGCGCCGGCGGCGGGGAGATCGACGGTCTGATCGATTCTGACCTGACCCTTGTCGTTCTTGTAGACAATGGCACTGTCTTCCAGTTCTACCAGATGCTCTTTCTGCATGGCGTGGAATTTGGATCGGGCGGCGGTGGCGTCGTGAATATTGTCGAAAGTTATAGCTATCAGATCACTCATTGGGTAGGGTCCTCACTTCAGCTGGTATTGGGATTGACGACTTTGGGTTCAGCCGTCTCACGCTGATCCTGCGCCGCCGTCGATAGTGAATCCTTGTCGCAGGAACCTTTCCCCAATTCCTTAAACTGAAGTTAAGTAAGAGAGAGCGTCCAATCCCCATGAAAACGATATTAGTAGGTACAGACTTCAGCCCAAGATCCGATAAGGCTTTCGCCAAAGCCTGCGAGCTTGCTCAAACCTTGGGCGCGACCATCCATCTTCTGCATGTATTGGAGCCGGTCGATGAACCGGGGTCCTCCGACCCCGAAACGCAAGAGTTTTATGCGAAGCTGGAAGAAGGCTCGAAAACGAAAATGGCATCTCTGATTCGGCTGGCCGACGTCACTGTCCATCTTACTAGCAGCGTGCGCATCGGGCACCGGCATCAATTGATTGTCGAAATCGCCGAAGAGATTCAGGCCGAGATGATCGTGCTGGGTAGCCACCCTTTAACCGAGGAGGCCGCTCGCATCGGCCCCGGCCACCGAGTCGCCGTCACCGCGCGACGTCCAGTGCTTCTCGTGCCTTAGTGCCCGGTCTACCCTCGAATTATAGATTGGTCGAGCCATAATGTTTGAACGTTTTTTTTCTAGCAGAGCCTCACGAGAACCCGAACCCACGGAAGCTAGCGGTGTGCTACCCAGAGCCTGTGATGATAGCAGTCCCGAAGTGCAGATTCTGCATATGATTTTAGACCAAGCTCACACTGACGGGGCCAGCCCAGTGCTTCTGCAGCTAGAGTCTTCCCACGTCTTCTCTGTCTATTTCGCCTTCAACGGGGGGTATGAACAAACACTCACTCCTCCAGTCAGCCTTTTTCACCCCATGCACACTCTGATTACCGAAGTCGCAGACGTCGGCCCGCCAAGAAATCAGGGCATCTTCGTGGTACCTAGTGAAGGCGGAGGACGACGCTATACAGTGGAAATCCAAGACGACGGTCGCAACATCACCCTCACCTTCGCCGGCTACTGCTAAACTTACCCTGTCGGCGTCACTCGAGCTCTCGTCGGCATAGTGCGGCCAAAGTTTTGGCAGATCCCTGACCTCCTGCCAGGACGTTGAGTATGGTCTCTTGATCTCTCACTGACACCTGGTCGGAGAGAAGAACTCGAAACACATCACGGATGACGACCATTGAGTGAGCTTCCAGGGCCATCTTTAAAGCCACAGGGCAGACCGACTCGGCTGTCTTGAGAAGCTCTTGCGTCTGATCTAAAGTAACGAAGCAGGCGGCTTGCTCGCGCAATATTGTCAGAAGCCGAGCCGTCACCAGGTCGAAAGGATCGCTTAAAGGCCCCAGGTCTAGTTGTGATTCGACCGACCTCACACCCCGGATGTTCACCCGGAACCCAAGGGGATCGAGGGTGAGGTCATCACTATAGGCGACCCCAGGTAAGACCACGCCCAGTTCTGCGTGCAGTTGTGCTCGAACGGCAGTCATTCGACTGAGCAGAGTCGCTCTTTGGGCCGGAGCCAAAATGCCGAGCAGTCCTCGCCCCACCTCCACTCGAATTTTGGGCAGGCTGGTAGGCACAAAGTTGGACATCTTGGTCGCTGCCGAACAGACTGGCTCAGGCTCCGCCTCCGGCGCCGCGACCACCGCCGAAAAGGTGGGTAGTTCACCTTGCAGATGCGGGGACGCGAGGCGTGCGGTGTAAAACTGAAGGGTCAAGAAAGCGAAGAGGTACGGCCAAGGATTGAGCCAGAACCAACCCAGAAATGCCCCCAGAGCGAAGGCTCCGTTCACCCCAGCCAGACTAGCCGAGGTGAGAACCGCGGTCTGAGATTCAAGAACGTACCGAGACCGGAAAACGGCTCGGGGAAGAGAGCCAAACAGGAAGGCGAAGGAAAGGAGCAATCCAAACCACGCCCCGTATTCCCAGCGCCACAAGGAGATCGGTACCGCCACCGTCCGAATTTGGGGAAGATGCTTGCGGACGATCTTTTTCGCCGCTCCGAGTTCCTTCTTCGAAAGATCTTGCCCTAGAATTAAAGCTTGCCCTTCGACACGAATGACGCGCACCCGATACCCGAAAGCTTTTCTGAGATCGGAGTCGAGCGGACTCCGACTGACTACCAGAAGGCTTGAACGAAGATGCGGGCGGACGCGATTCCAAGTTGAGCTGCCAATAGGTACGAGCAGAGTGAGCAAAGCCAATCCTATCGCCGTGCTTCCCAACACTCTCCCGGCACTCCAACGAGGTCGCCTTTCGGAATCGACCCAACCGAACTCGTAATTATCCCTAGTGCTAGAGAACCAAGGATGTCCTCCCAAGATTCCCAGACAGAATGCGAACACCCAGGCGATCGGCGAAAGATTCTTCACCGCCGGATAGAGACCTGAAGCGACCACTAAGGGAACGCAGAAAATGGCTGCGATGGTCGACACTCGACAGACCGCGCCCCAGATCTTCTCTTTGGGTCCATCCGCCCAAGGAGGACAACCCTCGAGAGTCCACTTCATGAGCAGAGCGCCGACCGCTGACGTGATCGCATAGAGTCCCAGCATTTCGAATATTCTTGGACTAGGCTGCTCGAAACTAACGATCACCACTGCCAAGAAAAGCGCCCCCGTTTCTGATATCACCAGCTGCGAATGCCGGTCGCACGCTTTCACCAGTGCCCGGCCTGAGCCCTGAAATCGTCGAACATTCACCTTTTTGGGTGCGCGAGAGGCCCAATGTAAAGCGAGGAGAGCCACGGCGCAGCCCAAGAGATGACGGGAGAAAAAGTCGGCCGTTGTGAGTTGGCCTGCTTCAAGTGCCTCGCGAGTGACCGACCACGTTGCCACGGCCAAGTAGCCCAACCAGATCCAGCGAGCGAAAGTGAGGAGATTCAAGCCTTTCAGCATCCAGTCCACGAAAGGGTGTCGTAAGAGCAAAAGCGTCGACAGCCCCAAGATGGTGACGGCATAAGGTAGAATCCCAGGTTCTAAGCTAACGCTAGCGATCCTATTCTGCCAAAGGCGCAGGCCTCCACCAAGCATCAAGGCGATCCATAGGCTCTTGGGAGACACCGCCCAGTCCAGGAACGATGGAAAAACACCCTTGTAAGGCTCCCGAGGTCGAGTCGCCATGCCATAGGTCATCAGTCCGAGGACGCCCAACAGCAAGATCCAAGGCAGAAAAATTTCGTAAACACGATAGGAGCGGCGACCTAAGACGACGACGGATGTCGCTTCCGCCACGGGCTGGGCGAACCCTGGGGCAAGGTTGTCCACTACCAAAGCCCTACTTCCATCGCTTTGGACGACTCGCGCGTGGGCCAGACCGAACCCCCGTGCCAGAGGGTCTAGAGTGCGATCGAAGA
>JBBKWP010000013.1:0-22021 GCA_037968995.1 Candidatus Xenobia bacterium | reverse complement strand
GGTCACGACGAGCACGGAATTCATATGCCGGGTGGCAGTTGGTTCCCGATGTTTGCTGCCCTTGGGTTCGCGATTGGCGGCTTTGGAATTGTGACCCATCGCTGGTATATTCCGAGCGCTGAAGACTTGGAAAGCATGAGCTACCTCAGTGCTCTCGTTCGCGAATACTGGCTGACCATTGTTGGTGGCATAGCCGGGGTCGCGGCGATTTTCGCCTGGGCAATGGAGCCTATCGGCGGATATAACATTCACTTCAAGGAAGAGGACAACCAATGAGTTCTCACGCGGGCCATCTGATAGAAAATCCTCACGAGATCGGAACGACGGGACTGCCCCATCGAAAGATTCTGATGTGGCTGTTTCTCGCCTCGGACTGTATGTTCTTTGGCGCCTTGATCAGCACGTACCTCGTTTACCGCGGTCGGAGCGTCGCCGGGCCCACGCCGGAGGAGATCTTCGACATTCCACTGACCTCAACAAGTTCGTTCGTTCTTCTTATGAGTTCGTATCTGATGGTTCTGACACTGGCTGCCATCGAACGGGGAGACCTTACGAAGTTCCGAATCTACTGTCTCGGAACGGCCTTTTGTGGTTCGATATTTTTGGGCTTTCAGGTCTATGAATTCACCCACTTCTATCACGCGGGTCTGACACTGCACGGTTCGCTCTTTGGTAGCAGCTTTTATGTTCTGACCGGGACACACGGTTGCCACGTGGCGATTGGAGTGCTTTGGCTCTTGTCCCTGTTCTTTTATTCCTTCAGTGGAGGCGTGACTCAAAAGAGAGCGCTCGACACTGAGATCGCCGGACTTTACTGGCACTTTGTGGACATCGTGTGGATCGTGATCTTCGTCGCTGTCTACTTGCTTGAATACATTCTTTAAGGAGGCTTCGAAATGCACGAGGAAGACAAAGAAGTTCGCGGGCTGTCCATCGTTGCCCGATATACAATCACCGCACTGGTCTTAGGGATCATCACAGCCCTTGAAGTTCTGGTACTTTATCCGCCGTTGGCTCGGGCCGGCGACACCTTCAAAATCGGACTGTTGGCCGTTTTCGGTATCACAAAGTTCATTGTAGTGGTGGCGCTCTTCATGCACCTCTGGGATGATTCACCGCTTTTGACCGGGATTTTCAGTTTGGGAATGGTCATCGGAACCGGAACCCTTCTTGCTCTGATGGCGGTCATCTCGGTCTATCCGCCGTTGGAGAACGCTGTAAAGCATCCTCCTATGGAGCAGATTTGGGAAATGCGGGCTAAGCAACACAGTGAAGGGGCGGACGCCCCTCATGAAGGTAGCGAAAAGGCTAAAGAGCATTCTCACATTCTGTTCCCGGAATTGAGCGCGGTCGGCGCTTAGCGGGACCCAGAAAGAGTCCTCTCATGCGACTAGAGCGGCTGCTTCCCATCATCTTAGTGATTCTGGGGGCGGCCGTTCTTATTTCTGCCTATAAGCATAAAACGCGAGTGATTGCGGTGCCCCAGGAATGGGCGGACAATTTAGGTGTACGGCTGTTCTACGAGCATGAGTGTGTGAATTGCCACACCGTAACACGACTTCCTGAAGCTCGTGGAACCCTGGGGCCGGGACTCGATGACATCGGGACCAGGGCGGCTGAAATGAATCCTAATGGCAACTCAAAGGTTTACCTTAGAGAGTCTCTTTTAGAGCCAGGGAAAGTCGTGCGGGAAGGCTTCGTGAACGCCATGCCCAGTTTCGCGCACAAAATGTCGGATGAGGAGTTGAAAGCCATGGTGGATTGGCTTTCGGACTTGAAGGTCGACGCGCCGTCGAAGAAAGGGTCCACGAAATGACAGAGTTTTTTGCTGGATTATTGACCCCAGGACCGGGTGTTGTGGACGGAATCCTTGCGCTGTCGGTTCTCTATGTCGTGGCGGTTTGGCCCCTGCGGAAGTACCTCGCCCCGGACCAGCCTTTCGAGAAAATCAAGGCTTTGCAGTTTTTCGCCGGCGTTCTGATTTTGATTCTTGCGGTAGCCACTCCCATCGATCACATTGGCGAGACTTATCTGTTCAGTGTTCACATGATTCAGCACGTGATTCTGGTGTTTTTACTGCCGCCATTCTTGATCCTCGGTACGCCGCGTTGGTTGCTCGAATTTATGTTCCGAACCGAGGGACTGGGAACCGTGCTCCGATTCCTGACGAAGCCTGTAGTGGCCGGACTGCTGTTCAACTTCATGCTGCTCTTCTGGCATGTACCGGCCTTCTACGAATTCGCTTTAAGAGACGACTTTGTGCACCTGTTGGAGCATGTCTGTTTCGTCGGGACCGCGATTTTGATGTACCTGCCGTTGATCGATCCGCAATCTACCGGTCAAGAAACGCATCCAGGGGTCAAGATCCTCTACATTTTAGGCGTTAGTATCGGTCAAATCCCATTGTTCGCGTTCCTCACCTTTGGCATGACGGTATTCTATCCAACCTACGCCGCGGCTCCTCGGATCGTGGATCTTTCCCCGTTGGACGACCAGATTTTGGGGGGGGCCATTATGAAGGTCGCCGCTGTGTTTTACATGTTCATCGGCTTGTCGGTCTACTTTTTCCGATGGTACAAAGAAGAGACAGGGGCGTCGGGCTCCCGCAAGTAGGGCTGTAGCAGTTCGCTGGGGGCTTCTTCGATCAAGGATCGCGCAAACAAGAACCGGCGGACGCAGGCCACCCATGTCGCTAACGCCAAAATGGATAGTGGCAAAAGCGACGCCGGTTGAACAAAATAGGCCCATAGAATGAGCGCCGCTCGATCGGGGTGATCTCCGAATCCCGGCCAGTCGCGATTGTCCATTGTGAGCACGAGGGCACAGCGGGCCTTGGCAAACGAGGTAAGGCACGTTCCAACGATGGCCAGAGCTACAAGGTCTGGAGCCGTCCACAGAAGTCCGAGAAGAAGAAGGCACTCTCGAGTTCGGTCTCCCATGGCGTCGATGTAGTTGCCAAGGGGTGTACAGGTTTTGGAAAGCCTAGCAACTTCACCGTCGATCAGATCCGTGGCCAGTGCCAAAAGGGCCAGCCCGAAAGCGACCCTGGGGAGACCGAGTCGCACGGAAACTGCCGCGCCGAGAGCCAAGAGCACTCCAACGAACCCGAGGGTTGTCGCGGAGACACCCATGCTCACAAAGGGGCGGGCCAAGAAGGATTTGAGCGGGCTTATCCAGGGTCTGAGTTGGCTGAGCATGGTCGGCCGTCAGTGGTAGTTGGGTCGGTCGATGGATCGTGGCGGATAGACTGCGATCTCCGAGCCGATACAGTGCATCACAGAATTTGGCTCCACTCCCTTGAGTTGGCGTGCCCAGATGGGACCGTAAAGTCCGAGCCAGTCAACTTGATAGTCCCAACGGTGGACTGCGCGCACCATCCATCGAGGATGAGTGACGTGATACCGCAGAAGCTCTCCGAGTCGCGAAAGTCCAAACCCCCATTCCTGTTCTTTAAACCAGGTGGAGTCTTCGTCGGGACCAGGTACCATGGTCTCGGGCCCGACTTCTACTTCTAAGTGGTTGGGTTCGCCGTTCCAGGTCCAATCTGTTCTCTGAAGCTGGGCTCCATTGGGCAAGGTCTGCTGGTTTCGAGTCAAGGGACAAGCGGAGTACGGCTCGTTGTAAGCCATTCTGGCGATCGCAGTCGGTAACTTTCCGGGTATCAACTCTCGAATAAAAAAGACGCCGCGGCGCCCGGCCTCTGAACAGCGGACATAAACGCGAAGATTGAGTTCAGGGAAACGGGTGTACCCAGGCCAGGGAATACCCCCCACCCTGACCGACTCGAAATCGAACGCGACCAAACTGGCGTAGGCCTTTCCGTGCAAGAGATCGGGATCCAAGCCAACGGGTAGGATATTGATGAGAAAATCAGGTTCTAAGGCGAAGTTCAAGAGAGTCAATTCTTTCCACTGCGCACTAAGGAACGGAACGTTGCTTTTCATAATTTCGGATTACCTCGTGTCACTTCGATCTCCCCCCAGTCGCACGGACCTGTGAGGTTGGTCTCGTCATCACGGACGGCTCTGGAGAGGACTCTAGGGTGAAGAGTTTAACCAATCCATCGTATGCGTCTCGATTACTTCGCCCATAGCTGCTTTTCCGTAAAAAGCGACGGTTTTTGCGTGCTCTTTGACCCTTACGATCCGAGCATCGGTTATCCGAGCCCCAAGGTCTTTGACGTCGATCTGGTCGTCGTTAGCCACGACCATTTTGATCATAATGCTGTCGAACAAGTGCCCGGTCGGGTCACCGTTGTCCGGGGCATCGCTAAGCGTCCGTACGGACCGCTAGTGGTCAGTGGTCAGATCGGCTGGCACGGAGAGGGAGAAGACTCTGACCCTGTTTCTCTCACGCTCGTAGAATGGGCCGATCGCAGACTGGCCCATTTCGGAGATATCGGTCGTGGACTCGACGGTGACCAGATGGAGTTCTTTAGCGATTTGGATCTTCTCCTGATGCCGTGTGGAGGAGACTACACCTTGGGTGGAACCGAGGCTTCGGCTTTGGTGGAGAAACTTCGTCCCAAGGTCGTGGTGCCAATGCACTACCGCACGCCTTTTCTGAGTCGCACCCATTTCCCAGGACTAGAGACGGAAGCCAGTTTCCTAGAAGCGTGCTCCCGGTTCGCAACGGTAGAGACCGTGCGGCAGGGCTTCGTAAACCTCGAGGAGGTCTGGGAGAAAAGGACCGAGGGCAAGGTATCAGTGCTTCACCTTCAACATCAATTAGCCTAGGAATACGAATGGACACTTACCAAGAAAAACTTGATAGACTTCATGCTCTGATCACCGAAACCTCGGAAGGCGGCGGAGCCGCGCGTCAGGCGAAGCACAAAGCAAAAGGCAAGTTGACGGCGCGAGAGCGAATCGAAGAACTGGTCGATCCAGGATCCTTTCGAGAACTGGACCGCTTCGTGACCCACCGATGCCAGGACTTCGGTATGCAAGAGAAGCTTTATCTCGGAGACGGGGTGGTAACCGGTCACGGGCGAGTGCACGGACGACTCATCTACCTTTTTGCCCAAGATTTCACGGTCTTTGGAGGAGCGCTTGGCGAAGCTCACGCTCAGAAGATATGTAAGATTATGGACCTTGCGGTTCAGAACGGTGCCCCTGTGATCGGTTTGAACGATTCCGGTGGCGCTCGGATACAAGAGGGCGTGGATTCGTTGGGAGGCTACGCCGAGATCTTTTATCGTAACACTCAAGCTTCGGGTGTGGTGCCTCAGATCTCAGTGATTCTTGGACCCTGCGCGGGTGGGGCGGTCTACTCACCTGCCATCACAGACTTCGTTTTGATGGTGCGCGAAACGTCGCATATGTTTATCACCGGACCTGATGTGATCAAGACCGTGACCAACGAAGAAGTGACGTTCGAAGACCTTGGCGGTGCGGAAACCCACGCTACCAAGTCTGGCGTTAACCATTTTTCTTTCGATTCGGAAGTCCAGTGCTTGAGGTTCTTGCGGGAATTTTTACAGTTTCTTCCTTCAAATAACCTCGACGATGCTCCCCTCGGTCCAACTTCCGACCCGGCGGATCGACTGTGTCGAGACCTTGAAACCTTGGTGCCGGAGAACCCGAACAAGCCCTATGATGTCTCCAAAGTGATCACTGAAGTGGTCGACGATGGTATTTTCGTTCCCGTTCAGGCTGACTGGGCCGGCAACATTGCAGTCGGCTTTGCTCGCATGGACGGACGCCCAGTTGGCATTGTAGCCAACAACCCGGCGGTGTTAGCGGGTGTGCTCGACATCGAAGCTTCCCAAAAGGCTGCGCGTTTTGTGCGGTTTTGTGACGCTTTCAATATCCCGCTGGTAACTTTCGTAGACGTTCCTGGCTTTTTGCCCGGCGTCAAACAGGAGCATGGCGGCATCATTCGCCACGGTGCTAAACTGCTGTTCGCTTATTGTGAGGCCACCGTTCCCAAGGTAACAGTCATTCTTCGCAAGGCTTACGGCGGAGCATACGACGTGATGTGTTCGTCACACATCCGTGCAGATGCGAACTTCTCCTGGCCCACTGGAGAGATCGCGGTGATGGGCCCTCAGGGAGCTATCAACATCGTTTTCCGCCGCGAGTTGGCGGAGGCAGACGATCCCGAGGCCAAGCGCCAAGAGTTGATAGAGGACTATAAGACGCGTTTCGCCTCGCCGTACGTGGCAGCGTCTCGTGGATTTCTCGATGACGTGATCGAGCCCAAGCAGACCCGCCGAATTCTTATCGAAACACTGCGTACGTTGCGCGGCAAACGGGTCACTCCACCCGCTCGCAAGCACGGGAATATCCCGCTTTAGCGAAGCGTCATGGCCGAGGGCGTAGGAGCGCCGCCTTCAGCCGATCACCTCAGGCGGCGGCTTATCTTTGGGCAGGGACCGTGAAAGAAGCGCTTTTGTCGCGTCACGTCCCTGTTTCTGCACGGCTTCGAAGCTTTTGAGATCGAAGGTGTCCTCGATGTTTTCTGATGGGTCTTCGGATTGATTGAGAAAGAGCTTCTGAGTTGGGAGTGCGAATTCGATGCCTAAGTCGCTTGCCAGTCGATGCATGTCCACTAAGAATCGATGGCGTTCCCGCAATTCGGTGTTCCAGTCCGGAGCCGCCCAGAAAACGTAGATCAAGATCTCGATAGCGTAGTCGCTCACGTCGTTGACCCAGATCTGATAAGAATCTTTGCGGGTATAGGGATGGCTGCGTACCAGTTCTCTGATCCCTTCACAGAAGGCTTCCAATTTCTCCGGTGAGGTGCTCCAAAGAATAGGGAGCTTCTTTGTGTACCGGCGATAGTTTCTGGCCCCGTAATTGTCCACGGAAGCAGTGATCAACTTAGAATTAGGCAGAGTCACCAACGAGTCGTAGAATGTTCGGATTCGAGTCGATCGGAAGCCGACGTCTTCCACGACCCCTTCCACTCCATCCACTACGATCCAGTCGCCTACCGTGAAGGGTTGGTCCATCAGGACCGTAATCGAGCCGAAAAAGTTCTTCACCATATCTTGGCCGGCGAGGGCCACCATCGCTCCAAAAATGGAGAAACCGGCGAACAGACTCCACACTTCAATGTCCAGATTCTGAGCTAAAAATAGCAAACCCAGGATACCCACCACGGTTTTGAATGTCCGTCGAGCTAAAGGAATCAACATATCGTCGAACTTAGTGACCGTCCTCGAGGTCAGCCGCGCTGCGTACCGAGCCCCATAGTCACTGGCCCGGAATGCCGTCAAGATCGCTGCTCCGGTGGCCACGATTTTGACTGCGATGGTAAGAACCAACAAAATCCAGGAAGGCAGATCCAGGGCCGAGATGCCGATCCAAAAGATCAAACTCGCGAACAGCCAACCTAACGGTCGCAAAGCTCGTTTCTCGTGGAGGATCTCGTGCCCGATATGTTTCGGAAGAAGTCTCACGAGAGCTGCTCCCAGCACCAACGTGGCCAGGCGTCCCACTCCGTAGGACAGCAAGGGGAGAAGGAGCAAGCAGAGCCAGATGTTTCCGTTAATGCCGAGCAGTTCGAAGTCCAAAGCGTCGAGGCGCCAAAGGGTGATTTTTCCCTGTCTCCCGAGGACAAGATACATTTTAGGTATCAGTTTGACGCTCGTTTGGTCGACGACCCAGCGGCCGTCCTCGAGCCGTTCCATGCTGATTTCATCCCCCGACGGCTGCCGATAGATGGTGACGGTTTGAGACTGGGGGTTGAGCTTGAGAGTTCTTGGACTTCGCCCGTCGGTCAATAAAATGGCGTAGAGTTGTTGGCACAAGCTTAATCCTTGCTCGTCTCGCATCACCGCAGGAATGTCTGCGAGGTTCAGATGGCGACGCGCCTGTACGTACAGGTCCGGTCGCAAGGGGCCGGCCTGTGCCATTTCCGTCATAAAGCTCTCTAATGATCCCTGGGGCGTGGCGAAGCTCGGTTCGACGGCTTCTAAGTTCGGTGTGGCGGAGGCTCCTGGAGCCAAGTAGGGTGAGGGAGAATCCATCGGTATAACCACCGTTGGCGCGGGCTTGGGCGTGGGGGTCTGGGCCCAGGCGACCTGCCAGAACATTAGGAGAAGGAAAGCTGTGACATAACGGATCATGGGCGCCCCTTTGGGACCGGGCTGATGAGTCCTGGGTTTGGCCGGTTCTCGCTTTCAGCACTCGATAAGGACTCTCAAGTAAATTGAGGCTATGCAGATACCCTCACTCTATAGAACGCTTCCGACCCAGGGAACAGACGGCGCACGTGCCGCGGCCTCCAAAATGCTCCACGGAAAGCACTTGCAAGGAGAAATGAAGGACTCCGCGGTTGAGCAGCTTGCGACTCTGCCTGAGGCCTGGCTCGGCAAACTGGCCGATGAGAATCTCGCTTATGTGGCTCTGTCGGATGGAGAGACCCTGGCTGATACGGATATTTTATGGAGTTATACAGTTGACAGCCTTCGAGAGGACGCACTGAAAGCCAAACCGATCATTGAGCAGGTCACGGCCCAGGTCAATGAGGCGATCGATAAAGAGAAGTCTGAAGTCACCGACGAATTTCAGTCGGCGATGATCGAGCATCACCGTCCCACCCAACTGGCCGAGACTCTGATGAAAGAGTTTCAGGCCCACAACTTAGCTTTTGCAGTGAAAGTGACCAAGGACCTTTTACCGGTTTCGTACCTTGAAGGAGAAATGGGAGTCACAAGAGCCGACTACGACGAGTTCCTTCAACCCGAAGAGTCGGATTCCCAACTGTTTCGCGAGCTGCTGACCGAGCTCAATGGTCAGGCTATCTTCCAAGACGGATCAGAGAACGAGACCCTCAGTCCATTAAACCAGACGGTAGTGGTGCCTTTTAAGAAAAAAGGTGCCCGCATGGTGAGCCCTCTATCGGAAGCCAGTTACGCTCAGATCACTGGACAAGAGGCGAACCTTCACGACGGAGCCCACTACTGGGAGAACCGTTTGATCGTGCTCGACGACAATGCGGTGCAGTTGCCGGCCACGAACTCGGGTTACCACTCTGTCTTGCTCCATGAATCGGGACACGCCATCGACTATATCGCGGAAACCTTGCCGGACCTTCATCATCGTGAGGTGATCGACGGACTGTTTCAAAAAGATATGGAAGCCGCGGCTAAGGGTGTTGATCGTTTCACGTCTAAGCGAGCCAAGGACAACGCTCGTGAGTATATGGCGGAGGCGGTAGAAGCGTACCTCACTCAGGAAGTCGGCGGACACCGTGACTACAACAAGCCTGACAACAATCACGACAACCTGAAGTCGAAAAACCCCGAGCTTTTCGAGTATGTCGACAAATTGATGCGGTTGAGTCCAGACGAATTGAAGACTCGCCCTAAATAGTTGATAGGTCTTTCGTTACGAATCAACAATTAAGAGAGATGACCCGTCGTGCTCTCGCCGTTGCAATGTGTCTTTTTATCGTCTCCGCGTTAGCCTGTCGTGCTCCGGACCCGGATTCTGCTCTGCACCGCGCGGCCTATTCGGGACAGATCCAAAAGCTTCAAGAGTTGGTGGATAAAGGCGCGGACGTGAACAAGGTGGTGGACGGGGAGACCCCCTTGCTGCGCGCCGCTCAGGGCGACAATGCCGAGGCCCTGTCCTTTCTCATCGAGAACGGCGCGGATCCAGGAGCTAAAGATCCCAAAGGGCGCGATGCCTGGGACCTAATACGCCCCTATAAGGACCGGAGTCTCCAAGCCCGAGAGGCTCGTTGCCTGGCGGTCCTGGTGGAACACGGTTTCCAGGATCGCATAACTTTAATGGAAGCAGCCAGGCTTGCCGACAGCGCCGTCCTGATCAAAAGACTGACAGACCATGGGGGCAACGTCAGATCGGTCGACAAATACGGTTGGACGCCGCTCCACTGGGCTGCCTTTGAAGGCAACGCGGACTCTTGTTTAGGACTCCTGGACGCGGGAGCCGAGGCCAACGTGGAGAGCAGCGCGGAGTACTCTCAAACCGCTCGAGATATCGACGATGGACCCACCAACTATCGATTTCGCTATGAAAAAGGGAGCAGACCGCTCGACGTGGCGTCGTCGAGAGTCTCTCGAGTCGAGAGATCGTGCACCCAGGTCCTCAAAGATTTCGGAGCCACCAAGAATCCCAAGGTCAAGAATAAGAGGCGGAATCGTTAAAGCTTAGTCGCTCGACTCCACCAGTTGCTCCAAGGCCTGCTGCGCTCGCTGATAGGTGGGATCCAATCGAAGGACGGCCTGATAGTCCAACAGAGCGTCCCGTTTCTGGCCCAGTTTTTCGAAAAGTTGAGCCCGATTCCAGTGAGGACCCGGGCGGACCGGGTCGGCTTTGATGGCCTTTTCATAAGCGACCAATGCTTCGTCGTATCGCTCGAGATCCACCAACACAAGACCGAGATTTGCGTCGAACGATTCGTCCGGGAAATGTGCCTGAAGGTGATCGACTTCGCGCAGTGCGTTTTCGTACTCTCCCAGTTTCTGATAGATGATGACCAGATTACTGCGCGGCCCACTGCGACCGGGATCGAGTTCGGCACTCCTGAGGTAGTCATTTTTGGCATCCTCTAGTTGACCGAGGTGCCAATGGGCACGGGCACGGCGTGCATAGGCGGTGCTGTCGTCGGGGTTGTGGTCTATAATGTCTGAATAGAACAGGATCGACTGATGGCACTCGAATTCCGTGTCGCTGGTAAGGCTGCGACCTTGGGGTAGGCTCGGGTTGAGGTCGAGTGTCACAGGGATGTCCATGGCTATTGCCATCTCTAGCGCTTTGTCCAGGGTGAATTTGTGAGACTTCCCAGTCACGACGTCCGAGATTCTTGGCTGGGAGACGGCAAGGTATTCAGCGGCTTCTTTTTGCGTCCAACCCCTCTCCCGAATCTCGTTTCCCAGCCTCACCAACACCTTTTCTCGATAGTGATGCAGTCGATTTTCGGCCACGATCAAATGATACGCCTTAAGACCCTCTTGATTCTTTTTAACCACGCAAACTCCTCATTCAATACTTTTTTTTGTATATTATGCAAAATAAAGCATACTGTCAACGGAAGTGCGGGCTACACGCCTCTGCCAACTGTTCCTTCCGGGGTACTGAAAGAAAATCGCCATCGGGCAAAGACCCGATGGCGATTTTGGAGGAGCTACATCGCGCCTGCGATGAGCCTTAAAGATGATTCCACGATACCTCAGTCACAGGCGACGTAGGCAAAGTCTCGCTTGAAATCCTCGGGAGAACAGTGAGCGGCCGAAGCCAACTTTTTGAGCATTTCTGG
Source organism: Candidatus Xenobia bacterium (assembly GCA_037968995.1). Taxonomy (GTDB): domain Bacteria; phylum Vulcanimicrobiota; class Xenobia; order Xenobiales; family JADMJV01; genus JAEXNA01. The sequence continues at coordinate 10,789 of JBBKWP010000013.1, read as the reverse complement.
GTTTTCCAAGTCTTCTTTCTCGAGCCGAATCATGTACTCTTTGGCGATCTGAAAGCTGAGACAGTTGATGTCGACTTCACGCACTCTGGTTTTCCCGGTGTCGGGGTCTTGCAGTTCGTCAAAGGTTAGGGGGACGATACGGTCGCCCTGAATGGAAATCATGGCAGCGGAGTTGCCCTCTTCCAAGAACTGAACCGCACCAAAGCCTAAGTTTCGTGTGTAGTCGATGTCATAAGCACAAGGGGAGATACAGCGAAGTTCGTAGCCGATCTCCTGATCCACGATGCGAAGTTCAATGCCGAATTCGTCGAGGCGTTGCTTGATGGCGAACTTAAGGATGTCACTGAAATTCAGTTCCGAGAGCCTGAGGTGACCGTGATCATCGTAGTCCAGACTTTGGTGAGTGGTCACCAGGCTCTTCAACTCTGCCTCTTCGATAAATTCCAGGAAGCCTTCGGCAACGATCGCTACCCCGTGAGGTCGCCCCATCGCCAGACGCTTCATAATGGAAGCCACGATGTTGTCAACCACCAGTTTCAAGGAGATGTTTCCTTTGAATTCTTCCGGGATCAAGGTGAGAGTGGCGGAAGCGGACTTGCCGATTCCTAGCGCCAGATGTCCAGTTTTCCTGCCCATAGCGACGACTACGAACCAGCGTCCGGTGGCGCGAGCGTCGGCGAAATAGGTGTGCACCATGCGGGCTCCTTCGGCGCGGGCCGTCTCGAAGCCGAAGGTGCGAATGCCTGCCGGCAACGGGAGGTCGTTGTCGATGGTTTTAGGGACGTGACAGAATTTGAGATCGTAATTGAGGTACTTCTTGGAATATTCGGCGACTTTGGTGGCCGAGAAAAGGGTGTCGTCTCCACCGATAGTCACCAAATGGGTGATGCCGATGTCTTTGAGGGTTTCCACCGTGGTGCGCAAATGCTCTTCTTTTTTCGTAGGATTCGAGCGCGAGGTGCGCAGAATGCTACCGCCCATCCGGTGGATCCGGGTTACTTTGGGAATGGTCAGAAATTCGATGTCGGTTTCACCGGCCATCAGATGTTTGAAGCCGTCGTAGATCCCAATCACGGAGTGGCCTCTTTTGCTGGCCTCGATGGTCACCGAAGAGATGACTGAATTGATGCCGGGGGCGGGGCCACCGCCGACGAGGATGCCGTAGCGTTTGTTAGTGTCGTTCATAGCGGCCGGGCTTCCCCACACCAAAGCTGAATCCTCCGCTATCTGCCTGCCAAAGTCTCCTTCAACAGGTCTCGTATTTTTTGGGCAGCCGCTTCAAAGGTGTGCGTCGAGGCCTTCTTTTGAGCGTCTTGACCCATCCTTTCTCGACGCATCTCACCTTCCGTTCCGAGCAAAAACGAGATCTCTCCCCATAGCCTTCTCGACAGCTCGGCTCCGGGCGGCACCAGTCGGCCGACGTCGGGTGTGACGGTGGCTTCGGTTCCAAAGGAACGGACCGCGACCACCGGACAGCTTTGCTGCATAGCCTCTAGCGTGGTCAGTCCGTAGCTTTCGTGGAACGAGTTCACCACAAAAAGATCGGCGGCTCGATACCAGCCCAACTTTTCGATTCCACCGACGTGGCCGGGAAAGAGGACCTTGGTACTCAAGTTCGCGGCCAGCGCTCGGAGTTTTCGAGCGTGCCGCTCTCCCTGCATGAAGGCTGGGGCGCCGGCTACGACGATGGTCAAGTTGGTGGGAGCGATGCCTTCTCTTTCGGCAATGCTAACGGCTTCCAGCAGTCGATGTTGAGCTTTTTCCGGAGAAAGTCGAGACAGGGTTAAGACGATGTCGTGGTCGTCGGGTATCTCGTGTCGCGCTCTTAGGTGCGCGGCTTGAGCCGAGATCTCGCCTTCTTCAGCTTCTAACCGAGGCGCGCCCCAACCGATGACCTCCGTTCTCGACGGGGCGTTAGGGTAACAATGCCGCAGCAGTTCTGCCGCTCCATCTGAGGGAACGATGCTGAGGTGTCCGAGGCTCATCACCCTTTCCTGTTTCTCGAAGACCAGCTTCAAGACGTTAGGCCACGGAAGGTTGCGGGTACGCCGATAGAAGGAGCTCAACTGGCTGGGGCCACAGGGAAGCCCCCCTAGATAGAGCCGCGAAAAGATGTCGACCACATCCACGTGAAAAATGGTGGCCACCGGTATGCCCGCGGCACTCAGTCGAGTAAGGTCGGGGCCTTCCGAGATGTCGTGACTCAGGACCAGATCGGGTCGGATCTCTAAGGCGTACTCGGTCGTGGCGACTTCGAACTGCCGACAGAACGTGGAGTACTCCAAGGCACCGAGGCGGCTGGGTTCGAGGCGGGGTTCTGCAAGTTGTTGGTATCGAACGTTGGGCGGCGCGAGCGGTCCGGCGCCCAAAGTATAGAGATTGATGTCTAGCTCGGGGTCGCGAGACCACTCCGAGCAGAGACGCTCGAATACCGCGGCGCCGCCGCCCAGGGGAACGCGCTCCGAACCGAATCCTCCATGGGCCGCCGTCATCAGAATCTTCACTGGGAGCGTTTCGGTCGAGCGGGGCGCGCCTCCTGGCTCTCAAGCCCCCCATCGTTTCTGAGGCAGGACACAAGATTTCGATCGCCAAATGATTAAGCTTCAAAAAAGAAACTCGGGAGGGTATCCAAATGAAAGCTTTTATCGAGAAGATCAGTCAAGAACACAACGATCTCGACTGCCCGGTCTGCAAGAAGAAAGAGTGGGCGACCTTGCCTTGGAACGGGAAGCTTCCGGTGGGCGAAGGAGATCAGTCGCTCGGCGTGGTCGTCAAAGTTTGCACAGCTTGTCATTACGGACGCTTCTTCGTTCAGTTTTCCAAGTAGCGTTTAGGCTGCAGAGAGAGGAACCAGTGTGAATCCAGCCGCGAAGTCAAGTCCTTTGCGGTTGGCATCTCTCACACTGGTTCTTGCACTGTTGGGCGGATGCTCCCTCAGGCAGCCTTTGCCCAAACAAATTTCGGTGTCTACTCCGACGCCGCTTGCGACGAGCGCAGACTCCACAGCGACGGCGCATTTGACCTCACTGACACCTACTGCGCCTTCAGCACCATCAACAACTCCCACGCCCATTTCTGCGAGCTCTGGGGTGGTGGCCACGTCGGCACCACGGCGACCCAGGTCGTCGTCGACGCCCACTCCTTTGGCGATGGAATCGCCCAGGGAAGTTTCATCTTCCTTCGTCACTGACCCAGAAAGTCGATTCCCCAAAGTTCTCCCTGGGCCCGCCAGGTTAGGCACGGGCGCTGGAGAGGCTAAACTCAAAGCCATGGTGGAGGTAGCTCGATCGACGGGCATGGCGACCGATTGGCGAAAAGTCGGGGACTACGCGCTGCAGAAAGAACAGTTCGCGACGGCGGCTGAGGCATTCCGCCAAGAGTCTGCTATCTATCGCTCAAAGGGACAGGTCCAGGCGGCACTGGCCGAAGAAGCTCGGGCCGCGCAGGTGAGCACCGAACTCTCGCTTTATGTGTCCCGGTCAGGGAAAAACGCACCGTCCCGGAAACTGGAGCGCTTAGAGCCGTCCAGCGGTTGCTATCTGGGCGCCTTCATCGACCGGGACGACAATTTGAAGCGACTGCCTTTCGACTCTCAAACCCACGGCGACGTGGACGAATTTCAGAAACTGGTGACGAAGCCTCACGCCAGCTATTTTATGTATCGAACCTATGGTCAACCCTTTCCATTAAAATGGGCCCGATATCTCAAGCAGAGAGGCGCCTTTCCCCATATCGCTTGGGAGCCGAAGTCCCTTACTGATGTCAAGGACGACGCCTATCTCAAGAAGTTTGTTGATGATATGGTGTCGCTGGACTTCCCCGTGATATTGCGATTCGCCAGCGAGATGAATGGGGAATGGACGCCCTATCACTCCGATCCCCAGGCTTACAAAAAGGCTTTTCGCCTGGTCTACGAGGCTACCCGAAGGGCTCCGCAGGTGGCTATGATGTGGTGTCCCAACACCGTCCCCAGCCAAGGAGTCGAGGACTACTATCCGGGCGACGATGCCGTGGACTGGGTGGGAGTCAATTTTTATAGCGTCCCCTTCTTGGACAACGACCGCACTCGCCCCGGGGAAAAAATTCACCCCACCGACCTTTTGCAGGGAGTATACGAGCAGTTTTCTGACCGTAAACCGATCGCGGTAGGGGAGTGGGCCGCCAGTCGTCAGAGTAGCCTTTCGCCGATGCCCAGCGGGGAGTTCGCAAAGACCAAGATTTCGCAACTCTATTCGGCGCTGCCCACTAGATTTCCACGAGTCAAGATGGTCAATTGGTATGATTCCAACAATTTGCTGGAAGCCCGACCAGGTCGACAACTCAACAACTATCAAGTGACCTCGCCGCCCGATGTCTTGGCCCGCTATCGCGAAGCCGTGAGCAACCCCCATTATCTGGACGATTATAAAGCGGTCTCCCCACGCTCTTTCGAGCGAGTCGTGGGTCGTACGTCTGTCGACCGCGAGGACACGATACGGATATTCCTCAAGACTTACGATCAGCACCCCAAAGTCTATTTCCAATGCAACGGTGAGATCATATTGGCCACTGACGAACCTCTCCACTGGTTCCTATCCACGCGGACATGGAAGTCGGGGAAGAACGTTCTTGACATCTTCGTTTACGATTCCAAAGATCGATTCGTAAGCAAGTCGCGCGCGGTTTTCGACGTCGTTCCCCCCTAACGATGGCCCTTGCGAACTCGACCCCTCACAGGATTCGGGGAGCGACCGACTAAACGTTTTCGCATGGATAATGACCGTGTCTGAGAGAGTGAAGCCTTTTGACAGCGATATGACGGAGGCTTGCGATACCAGCGAACTCAGTCAACTTTGCTTGACCGGGTATTTTCTGGTCTCTCTCCTCAACAAAGAGCGGACTCCCATCGTTTTGGCGAGAACTCCCTTGGCGGGAAGTCAAGGAGCGTGGCTTGTTTTCGAGGACGACCAACTCTGGCTTGAGGTGGAGCCTGAGAGTTGTGTGAAGCTCAACGAGCAACCGGCGCTTCCTGGATCGTTACAAGTGGGCGACGTGATCGATGTCGCGGGATCATCTTTTTGTGTAGAGCGCTCCCAGATGTTGGCTTTTTTAGAGGGCCTGACGCCTCCTCATCAAGGGATGTGTTGGCCCCTTAGCTTGGAATGCGCCACCATCGGGCGTCCGGGAAAACGAGAGAATTCCGTTCCACTTTTAGATCGCACGGTCAGTCGCGAGCAAGCCAAGCTTGATTATGTTCAGGACCGATTTGTATTGACCGCCGAGGCGCCCAGTAGCACCACGACCGTAAATGGACGAGCGGTGGAGCGTAAGACCGTTCTACGCAACGGCGACCTGTTAGGCTTTGGTCAGCAGATTCTGAGGTTTCAAAGTGCTCAAGACACTTTCGGCTCCCGCAAGGGCACAGTGTTTTTTTGCGATGTTTGGGACTACTCGAAGCTTTTCCATGAGCGGGCGGTACACGATGTAGCTTTGCAGATGAAAGAATTTTACGAGGCCGCCGGGGAATCCATTGAGACGCAGAACGGGTTGGTTCTGCGCTACATTGGAGATGCGTTGCTGGCCTCTTTCTCTGAACCCGGCCACGCGGACTCCGCGGTTTTGGCGGGGAAGGATCTGCATAGACGTCTAGCTTTGCTCAATGAGAGTTGGGTGGACCGAGGAATGCCTGCTCTCAAAGTGGGAGTTGGCATCAACTCTGGGGAGTTCGCGTTGGGACACATGGGGTTTGCTGGGTATATCGAGTTCGGAGCGCTCGGGGCGGACGTGAATATGGCAGCACGAATCGAGAAATTGACGAGGGAAAACGAAGCGAAGATCCTGATTGGTGAATCGACCAAGGCTCTTATGGGCCAAACCGACGGTCTTGTGTCGATCGGGAAGATGTCGCTCAAAGGCGCCGAGAGCGAGATGGAAGTCTTCGAAGTCTTCCTCTAGATCGTAGCACTGAGGGCTCAAGAATCTAATTCTTTCCGGAACCGCCATAGAGGCGCAACGCCTCAGTAGGAGCGATCTGGCCGTGAGCCACCAGTTGCCGGGCTGTGCTCTTAAAGCTTGTAAGCAATCCGTTCGAAACCGCGGCTTTGCGAAGGGCTTCCACGTTTCGTCCGCCGATCAGCATCTCCGTCAGAAATCCATCGAATTTAAGAATCTCGAAATTGGCTACTCGGCCTGAACTGCCGGTGCCTCGACAGTGTCCACAGCCTGTCCCTTGGTGATAGCGATCGTTGCGGTCTCCGAGACCGGAGATCTCCAGCTGAGAGAGAACGGCAGGAGAAGGACTATATTCTTGGCGACATTGTGGGCAGATCTTCCGTATCAGGCGTTGACCGACCAGCAGACGAAGGTTGGCAAGATTCGTTAGGATCTGGTCTTTTCCACTGCACAAATGAGCCAAAGCGGTGAGCGGATCGTCTCCGCGAATGGTGGTCAGAACAGTCAAGCCCTCTTCGGCAGCCTCTAAGAGTCTGGCCAAATCCTCGCTCTTCGGTTCGTCGACCACTAAAGTGTCGGGCTGTTGGGCAAGCGCGACCTTCAGCGCAACAGCAAGTTGTCGAGAGTCGCATTGGCGGGCGAAGTCGGCCTCCACGCGCACTTGAGCAACCTTGTCCAGACCGACCAGCGGTTCGCTCTCCAAAGTGATAATATTCGCTCGCGTCTGCTCGCTCTCCAGCATCGTCATCATCGAATAGAGCGTGGTGCTACGACCGGAATGGGTTGGTCCTACCACAACCACGGCACCACCGCCAGAAGTGAGCGCGTCTTCCACGGTCGTCCTCACCAGTTCGGACGGCCAAAGCAGCGATGGATGCGGGATCGCTTCACGGGGATCCGTCAGGCCGATGGCATAGCGAGGACCCTTCAAGGTGTTGAGACGAGAGATCTTGACTTCGCAACGGCTCCCATCGAGAAAGACGTTCCGGGTGCGCTGATCGTCGAGAGGCGAGGAGTCTCCGAAAAGGGCTTTGAGTTGTCCTTGCAAAGCTGTGACGGCGTCGAGGCCAAAGCTGCTGTGAAGCGGTACGAGACCGTTCTCTCCAGTCAAGTACAGAGCGGGCTCGGCTGAGGAGCCTTCGAGTAAAATCTTCTGTCCTTTGGCCCGGTAAGCTACCTGAAGAAGCGTGCCGAAAGGCACCTTGACGAGATCGCCGTTCTCCAGATGGAACTGTACCGGAGCTTCGGACTCATCGGCCTTGGGGGCCGCGGGTGGCGGCAAGAAACGCTTGACGAAAGCAGTGTAATCCTCAGTGGAGCAGGCCACAGGATCGAGCCCTAGCCCGGGAGTTTCTCGTCGCAGAGCGGCGACCGCTGAGACATCGTGGGGTCGGGTCATCGCGATGGTGAGGGTCTGTCCCCTGAGGAAGAGCGGAATGGCGTGGTGACGGCGCAAAACTTGATCGGAAATCGTTTGATAGAGCTCTTTGTCATAGACCAATTCGTCGGATCCTAGAAATCGAAAGCCTCGCAGTTGAGAGCTCTGAAAGAGTCGTTTGGCTAGGAACCGACTCAGCTCCACGGCGACGGCCGGGATGTTGCGGAGAACCGAATCGAACGACGTTTTAGCCAGCACCGCGCAGACCGTATCCTCCGAGGCTCTCACCGTCGCTGAGCGTGGGGCTTCCGTCAAGAGCGACATCTCACCGAATGATTCCGGGGGAGTTCGTTCGCCGATCACCTGTTCTATGCCGAGGCTCGAGTCCTCCGCGATGACGTCTACTCGACCTTGAGCGATGATGTAAAGTTCGCCGGACGTGGTCCCTTGGGCAACGATGACACTGTTTTTAGGAAAGGCCACGATCTTGGTGACTTTGGCCACGGCCTGTAAGTGCTCAGGTAAGAGGTTCGCGAACATTTCGGTTTGGGCCAGAAGACCGGCCACGGCGTTTTGATCCAACATTCACTCTCACCATACTTCGCCGTGAAGGGGCGCCCCTTCCAAAGGAGACCGAAGATTTCTCCAGAAGCGGTCTCTACCTTGTCAAATTGGAGCCAGATGTGAATCGATACCGAGACGCGACAGCCGCGGTCCTCTTCGCCGCAGCTTGGTGCGACGGCGATATCAGTGATTTCGAGAAGCAAGCTCTCGACCGAGTCTTACAGAAATTAGGATTTTCCCGGGCGGAAATTATGCAGATGATCGCTGCCGCGCTGGAGGGTCCTAGTCAGGATGCCATCGAGATTCCTGACGAGCCGGAATTGGGTCCTCAGGTGATGCGCTACGCCTTGGCGGTTGGACTTGCCGACGGACAATTGTCCGAGAACGAGGTCGGTTTTTTGGCCAAGCTCGCGGGACATCTACGACTCAGCTCCGCCGCTCTTGACGCCCTCAAGGCAGAAGCCGAGGGTCTGGTCGCAGACCATGCGGATACTCCTCAAGGGTCGGATCGCTTTGATCGCGTGGAAGCCTTGCTCCCTGACGCCAAGGTGCAACTCGCGGACCAGGCCGTCGAGCACACCCCGCCCGTCCGTGCGCGACCTGAAGACGCGGCGGCGCAAGGTCAGTTAACGGAGGAAAAGTTGCTGTATCGCGGCGAGAAGTTCGGGGATGAACTCGAGCTCTAGCCCGGCCAGATACCCCAAGCGCCCTTCACTTCGGACGGCCTTGTTGGCGTTTGGGGCGGCCTTCTTTCTCCTCTGTTCCTGGTGGGCCGATGTTGCCATCGCTCAAGAAAGTCCCCCCCCTTTCCTACGAACGGAGTTCCATCTGGACCCCGATTTCGCGCAGGTCTGGCGACGTGATGGGGAAGGCAACTACGATTACATCGGACGAAGCGGCCAGAAAGTGACCCTGGATCTCGACCGACTGGAGGCTGCCAATAACCGAGAGATCGTGGTGGATTTTCAAGTGCAGCTTTGGAGAACCACATGGACTAGTCCCGCGGAGTATCTTTCGGTCGCGGGCCTCAGGGAAGCCGGAAGGTTTCCCCCTCTTGGCACTCTTCGGCTTCCCATGAGCGCGGGCGAACGTTTCCAGGCATGGACCAAGGCAAATCCCTGGTGGAGCCTGGGAGGATGCGGCTTCGCGCTGACAGTGATCGGCGCCCTATGGTTCGCGAGACGGCGCGGAAGCTTTTTCAAACTCGCATCGGACGGCGCGTCTTCAGTCGAGCTTCTCGATGGCTATATCTTAGGCGAGAAGCTTGGCGCCGGCGCCATGGGGGAGGTGTTCGCGGCCCGTGACGCTCAGGGGGGGGAAGTGGCTCTGAAATTCCTTCGCAAGGAACTTACCGAGAAAGTGGCAGCGGAGCGCTTCGACCGAGAGATCGCCGCCAGCGTGAAGCTGTCGCATCCGCATCTGCTTCCGGTCTACGGATATGGATTCACCACCGATGGGCGACTCTATCTGGTCACCGACCTTCTGCGGGGAAAGACCCTCAAGGACCATCTAAAATCGATGGTGGAGCGTCCTCCGGAACTGGCTCTTGAAGTGTTGGAGCAGGTCGGCTCCGCTCTCACTTACTTGCACGGGAAAGGGTTTGTTCACCGTGACGTCAAGCCCGAGAATATTTTTCTTCGCGAGAACGGCGATCTCGTGCTGATGGACTTAGGCATAATGCACAAAGCCAAGGACGAGTCTCTCACAGCCGTGGGACAAGCTTTGGGGACCCCGGCCTATATGGCGCCAGAACACATCCGAGGCAAGCCTCGGGCGGCTTCGGACCAATACGCATTGGGTTTGGTTCTTTACGAAATTCTGGCCGGAGCTCGTCCTTTCCCGGCGACCGACATCACTGCTCTAGTGCACCAACAGATCCACGAGCCTCCTCCGCCCTTGCGAAATCGTGAGCCTCAGGTCTCCCTGGAGCTAGAAGCGGCTGTGCTAAAGATGTTGAAGAAAAACGCCGATAATCGCTATACCACCGTGGAAGAGGCCCGCGAAGCCGTTTCGGAGCCGCTTCTCGGAGTTCATTGGCGTCGAAGCGTCCTAGAGTGACTCTGAAAGCTTGAGAATGGGGAGCAGGCAGCCCAAGGCGAAGACTCCCACGAACACGCCTAGGATGGCCATGAATAGGGGCTCGATGAGCGTCAAAAGGGTTTCTATTCGATATTCGAACTCGGCCTCGACAATGCGGGCCACGCTGTCCATCATACCGCTGACTTCCCCAGTCTGCTGACCGGCTTCCACGGCTTCTAAGACCAGGGGAGGCAGGAAGTTGCCGATCTCCAGGCAGTCTCTCAGCGTTCCGCCCTCGATCAGCGTGTCTTTCATGCGGGGCCCGGCGGCCCGGGCGCGTCGAGACCCGGTGGCCTCGGTGGCCAGAACCAGACATTGTGGCGCGGTCAGGCCAACTTCGTAGGTCATGGAGAAGATCCTGAGAAATCTCAGGGCCACGCCCGTGCCGATCAGCGCACCGAGTCCCGGTACCTCCCAGGCGAGGGGCTCCAAAGACGCGATCTTGTCGCGGACAAAGGGCGAGCGCAAGGCCAAAGCTGCTCCGATGAGACAAAGCGTGGCGACGCTGAGAAATCCAGGGGAAGACAAAGCTGTAGAAAACCAAAGGATGGCCTTGGTGATGGCCGGGGGCTCCTGAGTAAGGGTTACCACCTGCTTGAGCAGATCTCCCAAAACGAGAGGTGGAAGGAAGACGACCGCGACCAACGATAGACTGGCGATGCAGACGGGATAGAGGAGATGACTTTGCACCGTTTGTCGAAGCTTCCAGCGTTGTTCTTCGTCAGCGGCGAGTCGCTGCAAGACTCCGACAAGCTTACCAGAGTGCATGCCGATCTCGATCAGCTTGACCGCCACCTCGCTGAAGAGCAAAGGTTCCTTTGAGGCGGCTTTGTGGAG
>JBBKWP010000012.1:0-34370 GCA_037968995.1 Candidatus Xenobia bacterium | reverse complement strand
TTGTCGCCCCGCACCTCCCCATCGACAAAGCTAAGGGTGTTCACCGCCCCCATCGCTTGAGCGCGCTCAGTGAGGCTGTCGCAACATCGAAACGCCGCCTGCTTGTGCGGAACAGTGACGTTGGCCCCGACCGCTCCAATGCTCAACAGGCCTTTCACCGCATCGGGGAACTCTTCACGCCTTACCCTGGCGGCAATGTAGAGCAACGGTAAGTTGAGTGCTTGGAGGGCGGTATTCTGAATCAATGGAGATAGGGAGTGTTTCACAGGATCGCCGAGAAGCCAAAGAGTTCGGAGGTCGGCGCGATGAAGTCGACTCATCCCTAAGTCTCGTGACGCACGACAGAACCGGGATAGTGCTCCCAAAAATCCGCGAAGGACACCGAGGCCCAACCTGCATTCAGCAGATGGGTAGGACCGTCAGCTACCAACGCTGCTACCGCTAAACTCATTTCCAAACGATGGTCATGGTGACATTCCACAGCGGCCCCCTGCAGTCGACACGGACCGTACACAGTGAAACCATCGGGATGCTCAGTGAGACGGGCCCCCATTCTGGAAAGCTCCGTCACCACGCAGCCGATACGATCACTCTCTTTTACTCGAAGTTCTTCGGCGCCGCGAACCACAGTATTGCCTTCCGCGGCTGTGGCGACCACCGCCAACAGCGGAAACTCATCGATAGCCGACGGCACCTCGTGAGGCTCCACCACCGTTCCTATCAGTCGCGACGTCTTGGCCTCAATAGTACCCACCGGCTCTCCCATACGCTCCTCGGTCGCTGTTATCGTGATGTCAGCTCCCATTCGCCGGAGAATCTCAAAGAAACCCAAACGTGTCGGATTGAGGCAGACCCCCTCCAACAGCACCCGACTCTTAGGAGACAGGAGCGCCGCGGCCACCAAAAATGCAGCCGATGACGGATCGCCCGGGACATCGTATTCGAAACCGGGAAAATGATGATCCCCCGCGGGGAGATGGACATTGAGACCCTCAGTGGTCAACGGTACACCAAGACTTCTTAACATCTTTTCAGTATGATCTCGAGTCGCGCCCTTCTCCAGCAAACGGACTTCCGTTCCGGCTCCCAAGCCGGCCAGCAACAGACAACTCTTCACTTGAGCCGAAGCGACCTCCGGCTCACCGCGAAAATCATTGAGAGCACCACCCCGCAGAACGACCGGCGCAAAACGATCACTGCCACGGGCCATGACCTGCACACCCATCTCAGCGAGAGGGCGAAGTATTCGCCCTTGAGGTCGCTTTCTCAACGAGGCGTCTCCGTCGAAGATAGCTAGGATCGGATGGGCCGACACCAATCCGCTAAGCAGCCGCAGAGACGTTCCCGAGTTCCCACAATCCAAAACGGCCAAAGGTTCCGAGGGGCCTTCGGCGCCCCATCCATCAACCCTAACGTCTCCGAGGTCGTTGAGCTCAATCTTCGCTCCCAATAAACGTAAGCACTGAGCGGTGCTCGCCACATCCGCTCCGGAGGAAAGGCCTAGAAGTCGAGACTTTCCGATGGCCATGGCCCCAAAGATCAGCGCGCGGTGACTCAAACTCTTGTCGCCTCGTAGGGTCAACTGGCTGCGCAGAGGCTTTCCCTCTCCGAGCGTTATTCTCACTTAAGGATGCCGACCTCGCGCATCACGTCAGCGACCTGTTTCTCCTCTTCGGCGGTGGCCTCCCAAAGCGGTTGGCGCACCGGACCGGCCGGCCGACCGAGGAGTTTCAGCGCGATCTTCACCGGAACGGGGTTAGAGGTAATAAATAAGACCTCAAAAAGCGGAAAAAGACGTTGATGCATAGCTGCGGCTTCGGTTACTTTCCCTAGAGCGAAATCTTCCAGCATCTGCTTAATCTGCGGAGCGGCCACGTGCCCAGCCACGGACACCAAGCCGACTCCGCCAACGGAAAGTTGGGGCAGGGTCTGACTGTCGTCACCGCTGTACGTTTCCAACGTCGCCCCGCTTCGAGAAAGGCGGGCGCACAATCGACTCACCGGATCGATAGGCAAACTCTGTTTGACGGCAACAATTCTATCCAGTTCTGCCAGTTCGCCGAGAATGTCAGGGGGAATCTCGATGCCTGTACGACCCGGGATATTATAGAGCATGATTGGGAGGGCGGTTGCCTCGTGAACTGCTCGAAAGTGCTCCAACAGACCCTTTGGAGAGGGCTTATTGTAGTAAGGAGCAACTAAAAGAAGGCCGTCGGCCCCCACATCTTGGGCTCTCTTAGAAAGCTCAATCGTGCTGCGAGTACAATAGGATCCTGTCCCCGCGATGACTGGAACAGAGGCCCCAACCGCGTCCTTGACGGCTTTCCAGAGTTCGACCTTCTCGTCGCCCTGAAGGGTTGGTGCCTCACCGGTTGTTCCACAGATCACCAGACCGTCGTTGCCGTCTTGGACCAGTGTTTGGGCGAGCGTTCTTGCTCCCTCGTAGTCGACGGACCCATCGTCCGTCATCGGCGTGATCATCGCCGTCAAAAGTCGACCAAATCGACCACTCATGGCTCTACCTCCTCTAGGGCGCTTGGTATCTTTAAGCGCCACATAATCTAGAGCTTGTCTCTAGACCGCTTGAATTTGAGCTGAGCTTCGCTGAGAAAACAGTCATTCCCCCAAGATTTGGGTGAGAAGAAAGAGTGGAGTTCTCTTAGTTAAAGGCTGGGGACGCCGATGAGATCTTGAACCCGGACGCCTTGGGCGGCCAAAACTTCGCCCACCCAGCTTTCGATGATGTCGTGCAGGCGACCACAAAACTGAACACCGACCCGCGAGCCATCGTTCCAGCGGACTTTCGCCTGAACAGGTTGGAAGCCGTGAATGGCCACGGTCACGGTTTCACCGAGAGAAAGAGGCGATAATTCTGGACTTCTTTCAAAGCCAAGGCCCAGAAGTGAAAGATCGATCGCCTGGATCGCCTCCGCTGGTTGAGGCTTGGAGACACTGGTCGCCTTCGGCTCTTCGGAAAGTTCAAGATCCATCAGGCACTCGAAGCGCGAGAAAACCCTTTTCTCCGCCCCGGACAATCCGGCCTCAGTCTCAATATTTCTGTCATTCATAATCATAATTCTACCTAGCTATCCCCCGTTGGAGTGCCGCTCGATGGCCTCTCCGTCCGTACATGGTTCCCGCAGTCTTCGGGTTCTACACATGTTTTTCGTATATATTTACTATTCAATAATAAACCAATCCCTCCTGTCGCATCCCGGGATTGGAGCGCAGGACCCAAATACAAGGTACAGGATCTATCAATCCGAGGCACTCTCCCGTTAAAGAGAAGGGGATCGCTCACCGCTTCGGCGAAAAATCGCGGCCAGGAGAAAAAATCTACAGTGTCAGTAACTGAAACCACCCAAGAACTTAGCAAAGAGCAAAAGCTTTACAATATTCGACACGGCTTGGCCCACGTCATGGCCCAAGCCGTGCTAGAGATGTTTCCCGAAGGCAAGATCGCCATTGGACCGCCGATCGATAACGGGTTTTACTACGACTTTGATCTGCCTCGCTCGTTGACCGATGCCGACTTAACGTCCATCGAAAAACGCATGAAAAACATCCTCAAGAAAAAGCACATCTTCAGCTATCGCGAACTGAGCCTTTCTGAGGCTAAAGAACTGTTTGTCAATCAACCTTACAAGCTGGAGCTGATCCAAGGTCTCGCGGAGAAGCCCGAAGAGACGGTGATTTCCACCTACAAGCACGACACCTTTGAAGATTTATGCAAGGGTCCGCATTGCGCCGACCTGGGCCAGATCGATCGCAAAGCTTTCAAACTCACTCACGTGGCAGGAGCCTACTGGCGGGGCGATGAGAATCGCGAGCAGTTACAGCGTATCTACGGCACCGCTTGGGAAACCGCCGAGGAACTCAAAGAGTATCTCCAGATGCTGGAAGAAGCCAAAAAGCGCGACCACCGTAAATTGGGACGCGAACTGGACCTATTCAGCTCAGAGTCAGACGATATGGGGACTGGGCTGATCCTTTGGCATCCTCGCGGTGGACTCATGAAGCACCTGATCGAGACCTTTTATCGAGAGACCCATCTTGAAAACGATTACGATCTCATCTCTACGCCCCACATCGGCCGAGCCAGTCTGTGGGAGACCAGCGGACATCTCGACTTCTACAAAGACGGAATGTATTCGCCGATGGACATCGACGGGCAGCCCTACTACCTAAAGCCCATGAATTGTCCGTTCCACATTCTGATCTACAACGCCAACCTGCACTCCTATCGCGAACTTCCCATCCGTTATGCGGAATGGGGAACGGTCTATCGCTACGAGCGCAGCGGTACTTTGCATGGACTCCTAAGAGTGCGCGGGTTTACCCAAGACGACGCTCATCACTTCGTGCGTCGAGACCAACTGGCCGCCGAAATCGACTTTATCTTGGCCTTTTCTCTCTACACATTGAAGTGCTTCGGTTTCGACCACGTGAAGGCGTATCTCTCCACCAAGCCACCTGAGAAGTCGGTTGGCGACGAAAAAGACTGGGACGACGCCGAGCACTACTTGGAAGAGGCCTTGAAGCGGGCAGGCATGGAGTATGGCGTGGACGAGGGTGGTGGAGCCTTCTACGGCCCCAAGATCGACCTCAAAATCAAGGACGCCATCGGACGCGAATGGCAACTGTCGACCATCCAAGTGGACTTCAACCTGCCAGAACGGTTCGACATGACCTACACCGGGTCTGATGGCGAAAAGCATCGACCCTATATGATTCACCGTGCACTGCTAGGGTCGCTCGAGCGCTTCTTTGGCGTTTTGATCGAGCATCACGCAGGCGCTTTCCCTCTCTGGCTTTCGCCCATCCAGGTTCGCTTCATTCCCATCACTGACCGCCACGTTGAACATTGCGAAGCTTTGTGTAAACGCCTCAAGAAGGCGGGATTCCGAGCCGAAGTGGACGACAGCAACGAACGTATGGGTAATAAGATCCGTAAAGCCCAGAAGCTCAAAGTTCCGGTCATGCTTGTGGTGGGAGACGAGGAAGAGAAGCAGGGCGGTGCCGCCGTGCGGTTGCGCTCCGGCGAGGACCTCGGACTTCTCTCGGGAGACGATATCATCGCGCTGTTGAGAAAACAGACCGCTGACGAGATGCCGGAACCGCCCGAACTCCCCGAAGTGAAATAGCTCCGCGGGACGACCCGTCACCGAAAAGGCCGATCAGCATTGATGGGCCTTTTCTTTTCCCTCCATCACCTCCTAACTCAATCGTCTCAGGGTCAGGATTTCCGTGGAAAACGAGGCTCAATGGCCGAAAACCGCCACGCGTCATTCCATTCCAAACGAACCAAACGGGCAGGTCATTAGACTTTTCCGTACAACCTGCCCGTCGGATTCCTTGAGAATTCACAAAGGCATGGAACTTGGGGGGTAGTATTTGCGTCTCGGACAGCAAGACCCCCGAGTCAATCTTCACTCACATTTAAGGAGACAACGATGAAAAAGAATCTGCGTACGATGATCACAGCGTCGGCTTTGGCACTGTGCATGTTGACCACCCCGCTCCTCGCGGAAGAGGCTCCACGCAAGGAGCGCGTACTGACTCAGGCCGAGCAAAATGCATTGACCCCTGAGCAGGTCCAGAAGATCCTCGTCGACGGAAACGCCCGTTTCGTAAGCGGCACTGTGACCAAACGTGATCACTCAAAAATGGTCCGCGACGCCGTGGGAGGGCAGTTCCCCAAAGCCGTCATCTTGTCGTGCCTCGACTCTCGAGTTCCTGTCGAAGACGTTTTTGACCGCGGCTTGGGTGATCTTTTTGTCGCACGAGTGGCCGGAAACTTTGTCAATACCGACATCTTGGGAAGCATGGAGTTCGCCTGCGCGGCGGCCGGGTCCAAACTCGTGGTGGTGATGGGTCACGGAAGCTGCGGGGCCGTGGTTAGCACCATCGAAGGCGTAGAATTAGGTAATATTACCGCCATGCTCGCTAACATTGAGCCAGCCGTCAATGCTTCCACCGACTTCGCCGGCAAGCAGGATGCTTCGAACACGAAGTTTGTTGATCACGTGATCGACGAAAACGTGCGACTCAATGTCGAGGCGATTCGTCAGCGCAGTCCAGTGCTTCGAAAAATGGAAGAAGAAGGCAAAATCCAGATCGTGGGTGCTGTCTACGAAATGGCGACCGGACAGGTTCACTTTCAGAAATAGCGCCTTAAAAACTAAAGGCTCGAGCAGTATGACTTTTCTTGCTCGGGCCTTTATGACTCCGGTCCGCGGCCGTTCAAAGGTTAGTCCTGCGATCAACGAGGTTCGCTTCAAGCCAATCTTCGTCGCCCCACGACAGCAGCAACTCCACCGCCGCGGCCCTCGTTCCCACAGCTTCAGACTCGGTCAAGTCTCGCACGGCCCCAAGAGGTGGGTTTGCTGTCCTTTGACCCAAGGCACCGAGCGCCTCTGAACGAACCTGCCAGCGGCTATCCGATAGCAACTCCAGTAGTCGATCGGTATGACATCGTCCCACCGCTGCCAAGACCATCGGCAGCGGACATCCCTTCGCCAGAAACTGCTCCAAGATGTCGTCCGCCATTCCCTCTGAAATGGCGACGGCCCTAACTTCGACGTCTTCGCTCGAAAGAAGAGTCTGCGGCAGACTCACTCCCAAACGACTGGCGACCCTCAACATGGCGGCGGTGGTGACATCGGAATTCATCAGAGCGGCAAGGCTCTGCCGCGCTAGGAGCGGGTCCAACCGTTCTGTCAAATCCAGCAGCCATCCCTGTTCGTCCTCAGCAAGCTCTTTCCAGCGAGTCCACAGAAGCATACATTCCGCCCCGCGCCCTTCGGCCAACTGCCGAGTTCGAAGGCGATGTCGACCAGCCAACTCATCCATCCAGAGAGTCAAGAAATCTCTAGTGATAGGCGGTGGTTCAAACCCGTCAGTCAGCTGAATAGCAATTCTGAGCCGTTCGTGAGGCTCTAAGTCTGAAAGCCCGCGGCATGCCCTACACGAGGCCAGCGCTTGAGCGGACTTTTCGTGCCAAATTAATGGACGGAAGAACTCTGTCCCGAGGTTCCAAGTGAGCCGCTGGCCCAGGTGGAGAACGGTGGCACCATCCTTGCAGCGGGCGAACTCCTCGGTCAAAAACTTGGTCGTCCGGGGATCATCATAGCTCATCAGGCACAAAGTCTGAAGCCTCTTCAAAGGACCGCTGCTTTTGGGAATCAACCTTACCAGAAGGTCGACAAAGTCTTCCTCCTTGTGGGGGCCGAGAGCTACCGCCCGCTTAGGATCCTGCTGGATGTCGCGCAGGACCGCAAGTCTGGCTCCCAGCGAACCTGTACTGAGAACTTCGAAGAGATCGCAGGCGTTACGAATACGAACGGGGGGTTCGGTCACCAGAAGAAACGCTTCCCCTTCAGCCCCAAACGACCTCAGGTAGCTCCGCGGCGAGCGCCGCGCCTCGGGACTCATCGTGAGCCAGGTTCTGCGAGTTGTTCAGGGTTGTGAAGAAGGGGCCGAGGGCGCGATTGACACCGACGGTGGGCCGAACAACCGAAGACAGATTGATAGGGACCGAAGCGCTGAGACTAAAGATCGACCACATTCCGAAGCTCGCCTTGACCTCCAAGGTGAAACGAAATCCAAGTGTGTGTGTGTGGACGATAGAAATGTCTTGAACCGGCGGGGCGGAACTCGAAATGGCGGGGCCTCCATTGAACCTGAAGACTCCCGAACTGAAGCCGCTGAAGTTGTAGTCACCGTCTTCTGTTGTGAGACGAACAATCTCGATGGTCACGGGAAACTCGATATTGAGTTGGGGTCCCACCGAGAGCTTTCCCCCCGCCTTTTTGAGGGCTTTTAGGGTGGCGCGCAGTTGGGGAATGACGGAAAGGAGATTCACACTGACGTTGAGCCTCGGCCGAAACGTTAGCGATCCTTCGCTTGCCAACTGGCTACTGGCCGAACTGTAAAGCCCCCAGATGGCTCCACTGGCTCCTAAACTTCCAGCGGCGGAGATCTGGTCCAAGGGCACGTTGACGCCGGCCGCTCGGAGTATCTGCAGGGTGATACCTATAAGGTCGATGGTAGCGCTGGCAGAGAAGTTAAAGACTCGCTCCCAAGTTGACTGAATTCCCCTTCGAAAACTGATCGTTGTGCGAAGCTGATCGATGTTGAAAGCGAAGCTCAGGGTGAACCCAAATCCGAAACCCGCGCCGCCCTGGGTGCTGTCATCCTGAAATTCTAGTCGCGCTGTACCGTTGGCCAGGGTCGCCCCCTGAACCGTGTATCCCAGGTTATAGCCGAAGAACACTCCGGCCACGAATTGGCCACTGACATTGGCCCTCAGGCGCCAGAACGCGAGCGGAATGGTCGTGTTGAGCAGGGAGTGACTGATACTCGGCGTGGCACCGATACCGATGATAGTCGGTGGCGAGGGGCTGTCGATCGACGTGTTGGCCGGAAAAAAACCGAACCCGCGAGTGAGATTAAGCGGACTTGAGGTAGCAAGTGATGTGCTTTGAATAGTTCCCATGATTTTTCTCCTAGACCGGGACGCCGAGCATCACGACAGTCTCGTCGTCTTCAAAAACAACAACGGCCACAAGCTCTCCCTGAGCGTTAACCGATTCGGGCAGAGCCCCGAACATGATGTCTTCCACGACCTTTCCGAGGAGTGTGTCGCCGCGTGCCAGCAGGGTCCTAAATTGACTCCCGTCGTACAAGACGATTTCCATCCCATCGTTCGTGTACACCTGCAAAAAGATGAGTCCCGACGGCCCAAAGACGGGAGGAAACATGGAGATGATCCGAGACCCCCGCGGAGAGAGGCTCCCCCCGCTCTCGGCATCCGCGCCTAAAAGAAGCTCGCTATTGAGCCACAACTCAGTCTTGTTCGCGTCGGTCTGCAGAATAGTACCTACACCACTGGCGCCCATTCGCGGACACATAAAGATCGACCCCCGGAACACTCCCTCCCCGGTCGCGCCAAGGGCGGGATGCGCTGCCAACAGTTGCGGTACTTCCCCCACCCGACCTTTGACAAGGTAGGTGAGCGGAGAGCCGTCATCGCTGGTGCTCAGACCGCCTTCGGTGGGAGAAGCCGAACCCTGAATGAGGTAGTTGCCTCCCGAGTAAAGCTCGGAAACCCCGAACGTCTGGATGGCTGAAGTGGTGCCGGGCAACAGTTGATTGTTCGAGACAATAAGTTGAGTCTGACCCCCCTGACCGATGGGCATCAGAAAAAGCCCTTCGCCCTCCGCCTCGCCCTCATCGTCATAATACTCCGCTACAAACATGAGTCGACCGTCATCAGAAAGAGACAAGCATTCACAAATCTCTCCGGAGATTTTGGCGTCTCCAGAGAGCTCTTGGAAAGACTCGGCAACCTTCACGAAGTCCCCTCCGTCCGGACAGTACTGAAGACTATCGATGCCTTCAGCATTCTCTACTTGGACAGCGAAATCTCCAGAATTGTTTAATTCTCCATCCGAGAATTCATCAACCCCCGTACCGTCGGGTAGAATATCGCCTTCCCGAATGACGGTCTTGATGTCCGACGTAGCCCCCGAATCCCCCACGGCGAGTCGATAGATACCGCGAACATCTGTCTGGTCGGCGGCGTGAAAAACGATGTCGCGCTTATCGTTGATCATTACGCCGCCCAAAAACGGCGGTTCCCCTTCCACGGCTGGTCCAAAAAACGAAGACCCTTGGGGTAGGGACTGTCCGGAACGAACGAGTGGAACGAACTGGTAGCTCACAGGCGCCGGCCCGATAGCCCCCCCTAAAACGCCCGAGTTGCTCCCTCCACAACCGCTGAGAGATGCCCCAACAGCCAAACTCAAAAATTTCAAAAACTCTCTACGACTCTGCATACGACCTCTTTACCAAGCCTCTTTTCCGTTCCAATAGTTTCTTCCCTGTCCCATAACCGACGCACAATATTCCTAAAAAGTTCCCTGGAACTATGGTCGATATCTAACCCTTCCAAGGCGCGCTCTTAGTCGTCTGAGTGCCAATTTCCCATCACCTGCTATAATGTCCTTATCTTGGAACATACCACGGTCAAAGATGGCGGGGGTGAACTCGGGCTCTTTATCAACAAGCTTAGCTCAGAAGGCACGATAGAGTCCGACGGAACGTTTACGATCTCGCCGAGCACGGCCGCTAAAACCATGCAGCGATTTCGCTTACCGGATCCTCAAATGTATTTTCTTCAGATGGTCGCCACGGCCGTCAGCGCTCCAGTCCTGGAATTGACCGTCGAGACCGCACCGCGAACCCTCAAGTTTCGCTTCCATGGTTTGGAAATTCAGGAGCAAGAACTCGCGGTCCTAGATAGCTTCTTGTTTCCCGGTGTCGACGCGCCACCTCACTTAGTCGAATTGACTGTCGGTATCGCGGCCGCTCTCAATTTCGCTGAGGAAGTCACGGTGGAAAGTAGTTCTGTCAACGGGTGGTGGCGCTTGTCGTTCAGCGCGCAAGGCATGCGACTCGAACCGGTGGCCGACCAAGCCGGTGCTCCCACCTGTATTCTGACAGTTCGCAAGAGACGGGAAGTGCGTGCTCTATGGAGATCCCAGCGGCACCCGGAACTTGCTTGGCTTGAGGCTTGCCGCCACGCCCCTCTGAGCATCAAGGTCGACAAGTCGCCTTTCCCCACCGAACTGCTCCCGCCATTGCCCTTGGAAACCATTCTGTGGGCCTCGATCTCGACCACAAAATTGGAGGCTGAGTCGTCCTTAGATGCACCATTTTCTGGAGGACATGCACCGTCTGTCGTCGTCGAACACCCGCACCTGTCTGGCTATCTCGTCCTTACGAATCGTGAGACAGCGTATCGTCACGGTCTCATTTTCGTTCATCGCGGATTGATCATTCATCGTCCACTCATCGATCTTGGAACCCACGTTGTGAGCGGTATCCTGCATTGCGACAGCTTGAAGAAGAATCTTTCCCACACAGATTTTGTGGAGGATGCAAATTTTCAGGCGGTGCGTCTCTTTCTCAAACATACCGCCACCGCCTTAGTGACCGAATTCTGCCGAGACCCGCAAGCTCGGCGCGAGCACTGGAAGTATCTTTGGGCAACCGTCGTGAACCTACTAGATGAGGGCGTCTTAGAGCCACAACAGGACACCATCATCCGTTCCTGGGCGACCCTAGTGCATGAAACCGGGGAGTCCCAGAGCCCCTTCTCTTCCTTGCAGAAAGCCCGCTTCTTAGAAAAGGCAGGCCGGGGCGACGAGGCCATAAGGCTGCGTCGGAATCTGCTCGTGCAACTCAAGGCGGAGGCGCTCTCATGCTTTGAGAGCGGCCAGTTTCTAAAACTCCTGGAAATCTGCGAAGTCCTTAAAGGCGCTTGCTCCGACCTTCAGTGGCCTTATGCCGAGGAACTGCGACTCGCCGAATGGTATATCCAGGGCCTTCTCGGATTGGAACTCGACCGAGTGCTTCAAGATTCCGACGAGCCGCTCACCCTGCACCGCCTGGCTCTACTCCGCCGCTGGCAGAATGATCTCGTGGGCGCCATTGAAGCTCACCTGAAAGCTCTGGAGCACTCCGAGGCCGACGCTCTGGTGAGGGGATGGGGAATTCGTTATTGCGCGGAGCTCGAATTTTCTCAAGAACGCTATGGTCAGGCGGACGAACTTTACAAAATGGCGGAACTGGAGTTGCCCCGCCAACGGGACTTGTGGGAGGAATGTGCCTTCTTTAAACGTTTCTTGGGACAAGCTCACCGAGATGAATCCTTCTCTTACCTCAAGCGCGCCCTCGAGGGCGTGGAAGTCGACTCCTTCGTGCATTGGCTGCTGGTAGAGGAACTGAAGAAGGAGGGGCGATCCTTTTTGACTCGTTCGGAACTGGCCGCGTTGCAAACGAAATCCACCTACTTGAAACTGAAGCGACTCTTAGAAGAAGGAGACCAAGCCAAGATCGAAGCGTGCCTTAAGGAAAACCTCGACCTTTCCGGATGGACCGCCCGTGAGGATCTGATGACTCGCAAGATCGAGGCGGTTCAACAGGCCGAGAGGAGCTTTGGGCCCACTTACCTCTACACGCGCTATTGTCGACGACGCTGTGTCTACCAACTCCATCGTCTGGGAGCCTTGAAGGAAGCCGAACATCTGCAATGCCGCGGACATCTGCTAGAGCATCTGAGAATGATTCTCGTGGACCTGCCGAGTCCTGACCTCAAGCCAGCTCTCTATGCCCGAGAGCGCGGAGCGACTTTGGCTTCCTCGACTTGAAGGGGGTCGTAGATTACGAGTTTCGCTTACACCCTAGCACCCGCCAAGGACTCTAAATGCAACGCCCTCGGCTCCCGTTGGTGAACGTCATGGCTCAATGTCGTCACCCCAGTTCCGATCAAAACAGCGGTGACACCGACCTCCAGAGCGCCGGCAACATCCGTTTCCAGTTGGTCCCCCACCATCGCCACCTGGCTCCTCTCTATGCCTAAGTGCCGCAGACCAAGTTCGAACAGATGGGACTGTGGCTTACCTACTGGTACGAAGCGTCGCTCCACACCGAAAAGACGCATCAAGGCAGCTTCGTACATCAGTGCGATCGATCCGGCCGTGAACCCGAAGCCCGTTTGGCTGGGGTAAACAAGGTCGGGGTTTACCAGCAAAAGTTGCGGATCGCGACCCGCTCGGTAGGCGCGCTCTAACAGCGACAGCCCTCGGTCACACTGAAGCCACACCTGAGGGTCGGTTTCGTCGGCAATCAGAAAAAACTCCAGCTCCTCGTAGCTCTCGACAAGATGACCGCCCGCACGGTGTAGCATCTCTCGACTCAACGAGGAGCCGATGAGATAGCAACCACGCCCCTTCAAGCTAAACGGACCGTCATCAGTATCGGTCGGCAGGCACGGTGCCCCCAGCAGATGCCAAGGTGTGAGAAGGTGGTCTGCCGGTACGGAGAGCCCGCGATCCGACCAACGCTTCACTTTGACCTCCGGAGTGGTTGAGGCGTCGTTGGAAATGACTCGATACGGTTTACCTGTAGCCGCCAGTTGGCGCAGGAACGCGTCGGCACCGGGCAAGACAGAGTCCGAGTCCACCAGAACGCCATACGCGTCTAGCAAGAACCCCTCGTGCTTTTCGCACAGTTCTTCGAGCGTCACGTTATGTCTGCAAGACAAAGCATCGACGCTAACTCCTTCAGGATCTAACACTATTCTAACGAACCTCCTCTTTTCTTAAAAAGCCAAGGGCATTATCATCACAATCTCAAGGAGATTGCTATGCCCATTTACGAATATCGCTGCCAAACGTGTGACAAAGTTCTGGAAGTCCTGATCAGAACCGGCAAGGAACCCGAGATCTGTGGGGAACGGTGCTTGTCTACCGAGCTTCCGGATGCCGGTGAGGGAGAGTTGGTTCGTAAGATTTCTCAAGCAGGAGTTATCTTTAAAGGATCCGGGTTTTACGTCACTGACTCCAAATCAAAATCTTCCAAGGGAGCAGGAGGTGCGTCTAGCTCCTCCGGGTCCACCACAGACAGCGGATCTTCCTCCACATCCGAGTCGTCCGGCAAAGGCGAAAGCCCATCCAAGAGTGATTCTTCGTCGAAAAGTGACTCAGCGAAGTCCAATGGAAGTTCCGGGAGTTCAGGGGGTTCCGACTCCGGTGGAAGTACCAAGTCTAAGGATTAGGGCAAGTTCTAGAAAGTCCGTGCGTAGGGCACAGCCTGTAAGAAGAATTCCTTAACAGACCGAGAAGGTCCCCGAGAACAATTCTTGGGAGACTCGGATCGCTGATGAAAACCAAACTCGACGAAGATTTCGGAACACGACTGCTTCTGCTGCTGCTCAAGCAAGAGTTCCTCACCACCGAGCAGATCGTTGAGTGTCACGCCAGTGGCTCAGATCTCCCGGAGGAGTTCCTTCTCTCGCGAGGCTGGGTCAGTCGAGAGCAGTTGGCGGATGTGGCCGCGCAAAGTTTCGGGCTGCCCCTGGCTGCCAAACCTTTTGTGCCCATTCCTGGCGCACTTTCTGAGGAGTTGATGCTCCAGCATAACGTCGTGCCCGTGGATCTCAAAAAGGACGTCCTCGTCGTGGCGGCCGCCGGCCCGACAAACTCGAAGGCCATCGACGAACTGTCTCGAGCCCACGGGGGCCCGATTCACTTTGTGATCACCGACCGACTGACTCTACGAGAAACGCTGTACCCAAAGCCAGAGGAACCAGAGCCTGCCCAAACCGAGGAACTCGAGTCTGAACCCGTTGAGGAGCCCAAGGACCCTCTGATCGGCGGTCGCTATAAGATTCTCAGTCAGTACCTCGACGGCCGATTCTCCATTCTCTACAAGGGCTGGGACGAGCGCAATGGACTTCCGGTAGTCATCCGCCATTTAGAGAGCTATCTCTCCAGCGAAGATGCTCGAGTACAAACCTTGCGCGAGGGCCGAACTTTGGCCAAGCTACGGCACGCCAACCTCCCGCGCATCCGCCAACTGGTTTCTCACGAGGGAGATATCTATCTGATCGCTGACGAACTGAGCGGACAGACACTCCATCAGGAGATCGAGGAAGCCGGAGCCTTCGAGCCGGAGTTGACTCGCCGCTATCTCAAGCAACTTCTTCAGGTGGTCGACTTCCTGCACCGTCAGCCCCAACCGATCATACATCGCGATCTCCGGCCCACCTCAATCCTGGTGAGCCCGCACGGAAATCTTCGACTGGCGGAATTTGGTCTTGCCAAGATGGGCGAAGCGACGGCCGCTGCCAATCAAACATCCTTTCGCTCGGCCGGAGATCCTGATTTCGCTTCGCCCGAACAGCTCTTGGGCGACACCAGTTCCACCAAGAACGATCTCTATTCCGTGGGCGCCCTCGCTTACTATATGGCAACAGGGACCCCCCCTTCGCCCTCACTCAAACGCTTCACGGGGGGTTCCATGATGGCGCCCCTTCCTGCCGCTCTAGACCCCGTGGTCGCCAAGGTGATCAATCTCTGTTTAGAACCCAAGCCGGAAGATCGATGCGAGTCTGCCAAAGAGCTGTTGGCGATGCTGGAGAATCAAGAGGTCCGACTGCCCATGCTGTTGCTGGCGCCGGAACCCACCAAGGCCCGCGTCGTCATACCCGAAACTCCCCCGATCGCCGCCCAGGATGCCACGGAGATGGCTGGATTTGGCGAAGCCCCGACACCGACCGTGGCGCCCACGGAGCCCTTAATTGAGCAGCGATCCAACGAAGCTGAGACTGAGGCCGACACCGGCGGTAGCAAGCGGTCCATGTGGCAACTGCTGTTCCGAAGAAAGAAATATGACGATCGAGCCGCTGCCGCCGTGGATGACAGTGAAACCCGCCAAGAGCAACTCAGCACCTACACCTTCGCCGACCTGGCGTCCATGGATCTCAATCGCGACATCTGTAGAATCCTACCTGAAGCTCTCTGTCGCAACATCGGCGGCCTCTGTATCGGAAGCCTCAGTGAGTCCGATATCACCATCGCCTGTAAGGATCCCACCGACGTCTACATCTATGACCAGATCGCTTTGGTCGGTCAGGGCAAGTTCAATCCCACACTTATGCGGGCGGCCTCAGACGTCGTCGATCACGCCCTCGAATATATCTATAAGGGAGACCATCTCAGTCTAGATACCACCTGGAGTAAATTTCTAGAACAGAAGCGTCTCGATGACGTGGCCATTATCACGACCAACGAACAGGCTGTGATCACCTTCGGCGACGAAGCTCTAGAGGGCCCGGTCGTGAACGCGGTGGACCGACTCATCAAGGAAGCGATCTCTGCCGAGGCCAGCGACATTCACCTGGAGCCCTTCGACACCGGGATGGTGATCCGTTATCGAATCGATGGAGTTTTACGGATCGTATCACATCACTCCAAAGTGGAGGCCGGCCCAATCGTCAAGCGTCTCAAAGTCATGGCCAATATGGACATCGCCCAAGAGCGCGTCACCCAGGGCGGCCGAATATCGCTGAAGGTGGGAACTCAAGAATTCGATCTCCGCGTTAGTATCGTCCCCGTCCCGGCCGGAGAAAGCGTGGTGATGCGTATTCTCAAGAAGGGCGCCTTTACCACGACGCTCTCGGACCTCGGCTTCTCCGAAGAGAATGAGAAACGTTACCGGACTATCTTATCTCAACCTCACGGAATGATTCTTGTCTGTGGTCCCACCGGATCCGGAAAGTCGACCACCCTTTACGCTTCGCTCAAAGAGATTCAAAGACCCGATCGAAAACTGTTGACCGCCGAAGATCCCATCGAGTATCAGATGCCGGGAATCATTCAGGTGCAAATGAACACCGCACCGAAAGAAGAAGAGAAGCGTGTCACTTTCTCCAAAGCGCTGCGCGAGTTTCTCCGGCAAGATCCCGATGTGATTCTCGTCGGTGAGATCCGAGACCAAGAAACCGCCGAGATCGGAATCCAGGCTGCCCTCACAGGCCACTTGCTGCTGTCGACCCTGCACACCAATGACAGTGTCGGAATCATCGCCCGATTGCGTGATATGGACTGCGAACCGTTTCAGATCGGTTCGGTTCTGCTCGCCGGACTGGCCCAACGATTGGCTCGAAAGATCTGCCAAGAATGTCGAGAAGAGATCGAAGTTCCCGCAGAAATGCTTCCGATGTTCGCGTCACGACAGGTGGAAAACCCGAGAGCCTTTCGCGGAACGGGCTGTAGGAGTTGCCACCAGTCCGGCCACCGTGGACGCTTGGGCATCTACGAACTCTTAGAGATCACTCCAGAAATTCGTTCGCTCATCAACCGGGGAGCGCACGAGGAAGAACTCAAAGCTCAGGCCGTCGAGCAGGGCTTCAATGACCTTCTCGCTGACGGACTGATCAAAGTCCGGGCTGGTATGATCTCTTTGGAAGAGGTCGTAAGGGTCTGTAAGACAATTTAAGTCACACGACGGTGCGCGTCAGTAGCGTGGAGCGATACGAAATCTGACTTCGGTAAAGTTCGGACCGTCTTCGCTGGTGCGTAAAACGACCTCGACCAACCCGGTATTTTCCTCCGGCTTGCTTGAGTCTCTTGGGTTGTCATAGGAGATTGAGTCAACTCCGCCTTTGCGCCGCACGAAGCCGACTTCCAAGCCGCCAAAAGAACTGCCCTCATGAAAACCCTTCACCGCGGTGTTCGGGGCCATCGCGTCGGGAAGCAAAACCTTATCACCGGCCGACGAGTCCGGCGCCAAAGTCGGCAAGTAGTTTTTGTCGCTGATCTCAGTAGCCCAGCGCCTTAGCCCTCCATTTTTGTGCACTTTGTAGTACACATGTTTTTGCCAGTGGGGGGCGCCGTATTCCCCTAGTTGAAACTGACCGTCTTCTCCGTAGGCCGACACGCAAGAAAAACCTGGTTCGCCGCCGTCTTTCCCATAGGAAGTGATACTGCCGAGGGCCGTGGCTTCCAATTCTTTACGAATGTATCGAATGGTGGTTGCCATATTGCCGGCCACCAAGTACTGAGCGTAAGTGTGTTCGCCGGTCCGTCGAGCCACGGTAACTAAGGCCGTGATCACCGCGAGCGCTGTAGCGGAGAGAAAGAAGTAGATGACCATTTCTATCAAAGTGATGCCTTGGTGATGCTCACGCTTTAGCGCCATACGGGCATCTCCACTGTCATCGATTTGTTGTCGCCTTTCACGTTCTCTCCGCCCGCGAATTCTCGCCACTTGATCTCCATGGTCACCTTGTCGCTGTTCCCCTGCGCCTTACCCACAAAACTCCCGTTGAAATAGCTGATCTCCTTGTGAAAAACCAACTCCGACTCCCTACCCTTGATCACCATACGAACCGGTCTCTCTTCGTCTTGTGTCCAAGATTTGGGAGCCTCCGTACCATAGACGTGGTCTCGAAACTCTTCCATATAGCTTTGAGCTAAAATGTTGGCGGCGGCCCGGTTCTGGGTCTGAACCGCGTGGTGAGAGCCTGTGGCAAACACCGAGAAGAAAGCGAAGAAGCCCACCACGATAATGAATAGCGCAATAATCACTTCTATCAATGAGAAGGCTCTCAATACCCTCCGCCCGTGCAAGTCCTTCATCATCTCGACCAACCTTCCGTCGTGACCTGCCAGACGCCGGTTCCGACATCCACAGCCAGACCGCTGTCAAACTTCTCGCCGTACCCGGTCTCAGCCACCCGAGCCAAAGCCGTCGAACCGGCCGACTTCGGGCGATAGAAGGAAGCCCTTGTGAAGACCGGGGTGAAATAGACTTTGCCGGCGGTGATGTTTCCCTTGAAACTCGTCAGACTTCCGACGAAAGATTCTGAATCAACATTGATGTCGTTCTCGGCGACCAACATGCCCGCCATCAGAAGCGGCCGCGTCGAACCGTCACCCACTTTGATGGAATCGGCGTAGATGAGCGGGCCACCCACTTCGCGCAAATAGGATTCCGCCAGCGCGGCCTTCACCTCGTCCTCTATTTTTCTTCGCATGTCTTTCAACTGGTCGAGCACCGGCCCAAAAGTCGCCTGCACCATCTGCGTTTGAAAGTTATCCAACGCACTACCTTTCGTATTGATCTTCTCGAGCAAGGTGTCGAGCAGTCCGCTCAGCAACGATCCACCCGGCACGACACTCGCCATCACTTCCTTGATCAATGCATTCCCCACCGTTGTGATGGCGAACTCGGCCGCTCCCTTAAGGAGGTTTTCGGTCAGCTTGTTCACGGAATCTCCCCAGTCTAAACTAGGATTCAGCACTCCGAGATTGACATTTTTGAAGGCCTTCATAGGGCCGCTGGGGTCCAGTTTGATCATGGCCGGCACCACACCCTGTCCGTAAGGCCACCAGTCCGAGTGCAGGTACAAGTTCTCACCGATCCCCATGTTAAGAGAGCCGGTATACAGCATGGTTAAAGTGCGGAAAAGGGGGACCAAGATATTTGTCTTGGTCAAGGGGATCGGAGTGGGAATTATGATTGGCCCAAATGGCGTGGGCACAATTGTCAGTTGAAAGGTGGTGGCGTAACTGGCGAAAAAGGGTTGTCGAGTGTGAAAAGGGCCGGCGATCTTCGCGAGATTGGGCGCCATCTGAACAGTCGCTGTGTCAAGGGCATCGGCAAGACCTGCCGAGCCCAGGGCAACCGCAGCGTCCTGGAGATTTGTCGCGGAGAATGAGCCGTAAGGCAGAGTCACACTTTTACCGGCCATGATGGCACTTGTCACCGGGGCCAAATGCTTGGGAGGGGTACAGGCCCAAAGAGAACCGTAGCGAGGATCGCCTGCGGCGGTGATGGAACCGCTGACGATCAAACTCGCGCCTTCTTCGATCACGATCTTCCCCGACGGTTTGAGAGGGGCCGAAGAACTGGGGTCGGGATTCTTCAATACTAAATCTCCAGTAACCACCATCAAGGAGCCCTTTTGCAACCAAAGATCTCCTTCGAGAGTCATGTTCCCCTGGTAGCGAAAGTTGCGCCCACTGGGAACGGTCCAACTCGCCTCGGCGAAGAACCCGTCACCAAATTTGAAGTTGGGAATATTCTCCTTGTCGCCGAAATGCACCAGTCGGACATCCGCTGAGACAGTCTTGGCAATTTCCTTCAGGTCCCCACTAATAGTGCTCCAAAGGAGGTTCAACATTTTGGACAAGAGTACGGAATAATTCCAACCTTTTTGACCCGTGTCAGGTATGCTGTCGTCTTCTTGTCTTGTTTGTGGAGCCCCCGGTGGCGAATTTGGGGTCTTTGACTTGACTTCGTTGGTGGCCGCCTCGGACTGGTCCTTGATCTGCTCCTGGATGACGTCGAGTTCGGCCTGCTTGGCGTTCTTCTCAGCGACCTTTCCGTCGCGAGTAGCAATCAGGCCGTCGCGGACGGGACCGGGAGGGGTGCTACTAATTTGTCCATTGAGGACGGCGATCTCGCTTTCCAGCGCTTTGATCTCTTTGTCCAACTTTTCAACGGCCTCGCCGTTCTTCTTCGCTTGGTCGTCGGACACCGCCGTGGTACTAGAAAAATCGGGCGGATACGGAAGGTGGAACCAAAACTCGAAAAAGACACCCGGCACGGTGGCGCTGAACCCCGGAATCATTGGAAAGGGGAACTGCATGGCCTGCTCCAGGCTGACGTTCAAGTCGGGTTTGCCGGACACCAGCATATCCAACACAGCGCCCACTCCAGCGAGCGCTCCTCCACTGATATCCTTCGTCTTGTCGCCCGAGACGGCCGCTCCCTCTAAGTCCGTTTTCGCCGCCTGAAGAGCTTTCCTGAGGTCATCTTGGTAGGCGCGCAAGGGCAATGGGCCCTGAAAGGCTACGGCCAGGTCCTTGGAGTCCGAGCCCAAAGTGATGGGCCCATCCTCGGAATAAACGCGCCCGTAAGGCATCTCAACGATTTCGACGGTCGATTTCGCGGCCACTAAAAACGGGACCCCGGAAAAGGCGTCGACGGCTTTGCGGTCGTCTTCGAAATTGGGATTCGCCCAGCCTACGCCTCTCTCAAGCGTTACCTCCCCTTCGGGAGCATAGACCGCGTAACCGCCGTTGTCGTGAAGAGATAACCAACGAAAGTTCTTGGCGAAGACCTTGAGCGCCTGGTCGCTGGTTTCGGGTTGCAGTTCGTAGGTGCGGTGGCCGGGGGCGAAGTCCTGACCCTTAGGATTCCAGTTGGGAAGTCCAGTCCAGAGCGTCGTTCCGTAGGAAGCCGGCATCATCAGGTCTCCGACCAGTTCGGGCTCAGCCGTCACCTTCAGCCAACCGGGGAGTTTCACAAAATTGGGGTCGGTGACTCCGACGAGTTTTGCGATCGCGAACTCCGAGGACTGACGGAACTGCAGTTCGGCTTCAGATTGGGTGACGCTGCGGGTCGCCCGGGCCTGGGTGGTGTGCATAGCGATAACAATGGTGACCAGGACGAACATGAAAGCCATGACCATAGCCAGCAAGTTTCCCCGAATTCGATGACGCCTCATAGGCGAACTATTCAAGAATAGATGACAGAACTCCCCTCCAGTATGAGCTTGGTCCGCACCCAAAAACATCTCGGAGGTGTTGGCTTTCCATAGTGCGAATTTGTGCTCTATGTTTATGTTCCGCTATCACGCCGTTGGCCCTGACGGCAAGCCCCAATCGGGAAACTACCGCGCCGCTGATCGCGAAGCGCTCTTAGAGTTCCTAAAAGAAAAAGGCCTGACCCCCGTCAACATCGAGGTCCTCCCCGACTCCGCCCAGGCTAACGGGAAAGACGGTAAAGAGAGCAAGGGCGTTAGCACGGAGATATCCTTAAAGCGCTCCATCTCGCCCAAGGAATTGACGGTTTTCACTCGCCAGTTGGCCACCACGCTCAATGCGGGTCTGCCCCTCATACGCATCGTTCATGTCATTCATCGCGAATCGAGCAATCCGCGACTTTCCCGTATGCTTGAGGGGGTCGGTCAGGCCTTGCAGAAAGGCAAAAGCTTTTCTCAGGCCCTAGCTGAGTATCCCCAATACTTCGATGGCATGTACATCAATATGATCCAAGTTGGAGAGCGTTCCGGGAGCCTACCTGATTGCGTCATAAGACTAGCGCAGTTGATGGAACGGGAGATGACACTGCGTAGGAAGATCAAAGCTGCGCTGACTTATCCCGTTTTTGTGTTGGTCTTTACGCTCCTCATCACCTACGCCATGATGGCCTTTTTGATGCCGAAGTTGACTCCCACGTTTGAAGGGTCCGGCCTAAACATCGCTGAAGACTACCCGTTGACTCAGTGGCTCATGGACGCCAGTAAATTCGCCACCTCCTGGGGGAAAATGGGAGTTCTGGTCGCCTTTGTCGTGGCCTTGGGTGTGGCCCTACGGACCTTGGCAAGGACCGCAAAAGGTCGCTGGGTGGTCGACTACTGCAAGTTGAATGCCCCCTTTTTGCGCACCTTCTTCCTCAACGTTGTGGCCGCTCGCTTCTCCCGCAGCTTCTCTCTGCTGTTGCAATCAGGCATCCCCTTAGTTGATGCGTTGAGCTTGGTCGCCAAAGCCTCGGGGAATGAAGAGGTCAGCAAGAAGCTTGGTCAGGGCGCCCGTGAGATAGGCGAAGGGCAAGCCATCACAGCGACGCTTCGCTCTACAAAAGTTTTCCCCGACATGTTGATTCAGATGTCAGCCATGGGCGAAGAAGCCGGTTCTCTACCGGAAATGATGGAACGTGTCGCGGAATATTACGACGAGGAAGTCGATTCCTCGACCGACGCCATGACGGCGTTGCTCGAACCTTGTATGATGGTCCTTATCGGCGGGATCGTCTGTATTTTTATCATGGGCGTTCTTCCGCCTATTCTCGGAATCTCAGCCGGCGTACAGGAGCAGATGTGATACTACTTGACCGATTCAGCAGCGCCACCACTCTCAATGAACTGCGAGGGCTTCTCAAAACGCAAAGCCGCCGCTGGGACGCCCATAAGGTCTCCTATATGACTTACGACGATCTTGAGCAACGACTGGCTTATCCCAATGGCACCTGCGTCCTCAGTCGTGATTCGCAGCCTGGAGTTGCGGCCCTCACCTTGCGCACCGTAACCGAGCAGAACCTCCATTGGCCTGATGACCTCCAAGACTGCTTGCCTCAGGACAGCTACCGGGTCTGTCTTCCCATTATGCACTGGGGCTCGCTCATCGGAGTCTTAGCCGTCGCCTTTGACCGCGAACCGCACAAAAATATCAGCGAACAGATCCACGAAGCGGCCCGGGTTCTGGGAGCCGTTGGGTACACTGTCAACGAAAGGGAGAAGACCAATCAGTTCGTGGTGCGCACGCGAGAGCTTCTCGTCCACGCCGTCGAAGCTCAGGGCAAAGCCGGACACGTGGGCCGCTGTTCCCGAATAGCGACGGCGCTCGCGGGAATGCTCGACTGTTCCGCTCAAGCCCGTATAGAACTGCTGCAGGCCGCACAGTATCATGACGTAGGTCTGCTCGCTTTCGCCGAACCTGAAACGCCGACCGCCCAACGCGAACACGCCAAAAGGGGGGCTCGTTTGCTCGACTGCCACCCCGACTTGAGAGTCATCGCTCCGCTGGTGGAAGCCCATCACGAGCGATACGACGGCAGCGGAATTCCAGACGGCGCCAAGGGGGACGACCTGCCTCTGGAGGCTTGGATTCTTGCCCTAACGGAAGACTTAGTGGAGTCCTGGGAGAAAAATGAGGGTGGGTACAAGGAACGGTTGCTTGGCTTTTTCAATGATGCCGCCAAGCATCATCACCCCGATGTCGTCGATGCTTTGTGCGGCTTAGTGGATTCAGGAAAACTGGAGCGTCTTCTCGAAGCGTAGGGAGTGAGCTGTTATGAACGGCTCCCAAGAAGGCTTTCCTCCCCAGATCGCCCAAAGAGACTATAAGCAACTTCGCGAAGAGGGTAACTATGATATACAGAGCGCATTTTGGCTTCCTGCTCCTGGCCTCAGCACTTTTCTTGGCAACGTTCTTCCCTTCGTACGCCTTGGCTGAATCGCCAACGTGGGAGGGAGGCAAAAAGTACGCCCTGATCGTGGGGATCGACGACTATCAAAACGATGGAGTCGTCGATCTCCATTATGCCACCTCAGACGCCAAGCTCTTACAAGATGTCCTGATCAAAGAAGGCAAGTTTCCGAAGGAGAACATTTTTCTCCTGACCTCTGACTCTAAGGGAGAGAGCGATCAACCTTTTCTCACCAACATCGTTTTCCGCTTAGAATGGCTCAAGGAGATAGTGGGTCCCGGAGATACCCTCGTATTCTATTTCGCGGGGCACGGTGTTTCCTTGGACAAAGAAACCTTCTTACTCACGGAGGAGGCGGACCAGCGAAGCAAGGGAACCTTGATGATCTCCTCGCTTCGCGGTAGTATTCTCAACGATCTGCTCAAGAACGCGGGAGCCCAAAACACCCTGGTTTTTCTGGACGCCTGCCGCAACGATCCCACCGTCAGCCGCGGCGACGGCAGCAATCTACTCTCACCAGCCCTTTCGCGGGGTCTAGTCTTCACCCCGCTCCCGGCTATCGACCCCCAACTAGAGCGTAACACGGCTACCATCTTCGCCTGCAGCGAAGGGGAGCGTTCCTGGGAGTGGGCCGACCAGCAGCACGGCTTCTTCACCTACTATTTAGCGGAAGCTTTTCGGCAAGGGGCATTTGAGCCCAACGGTTTGGCGACTTTAGGCAGTCTATCGGCTTATCTTCGCGACAACGTGTCAAAAACCGCCCTGCGGGAGACCAATCACAAACAGACGCCCATGATGCGCTACGAAGGTCCCGGACCGGAAAACTGGGTGTTAGCCCGACGCGCCAATGGCGTGCAAGACCCTAAAGACGCTATCGCCGCTCAAGAAAGAAGCCAACTGATCGCCCGTGCCGAGGCCGCCGAGTTCGAAGCCAAAAAATCCGCGGCCCAAGTTTCCGCCTTACAGGCCCAAGAGGACGTCAATGGTGCCGAACGCGAGGTTCTTGTCCGTCAAAACGATCTACTGAAGGCACAACAGGGCGGCGGAGACGTGGCCCTGGCCGCCGAAGAACTTGAGTTCGCCCAAGACAATTTGAAACTCGCAAAGGAGAACATTGAGGCCAGTCAGCGAAGACTCTCGGCCTCGGTAGGTTCCCACAAAGAGGCTGCCATCCGCTTGCAGACTTCAGAGGTCGCCGAACAGGTCGCGGTCCTTTTTGGAAACCAGAGCGGCGAAAGCGAGACCATCAGGGAGCTCAAGGAGAGACTGACCGGCTTAGAAAGTCAGTTGGCCGACCTCTACGAGGAAAAAAGAGTCACGGTGGAAAGAGCCATCAAGGCCGAACGCCAACTCGCTGCGTTGGAGTCTCAACTCGCACTGAAGTGGGAGGGACGAGCCCTCGGAAAACGACCGACGCGGCGGACCAAGCGCGAGGACCTTTGGAGGGTCGTGGATCCCGGAGCGGAAGAAGCCGACTCCCTTTAGGCGGAATGAATCGCATTGGCTGAAACCGAAAAATACGAAACTGAGTCCAACGAGACCCTCGCCGACGATTCCCCGGGAGGGTCTTCAGGCGATTTCGGCGGGGCCAGACCGGAGAAGCTTCCTGCTCGCTTCCAAGTCAAAGGCGAGCTTGGCCGAGGCGGAATGGGCGCCGTCTTCTGGGCCTTCGACAGCAAACTCAATCGGGACGTGGCCGTCAAACTCTTGACTGGGAGCAACAACGACGAATCCCTCACCCAACGCTTCCGTCAAGAAGCCAAAGAGCTCTCGTCATTTACCCACCCAAATATCGTCACCCTTTTGGACTACGGTGAATTCGAGGGACAAGACTTCATCGTCTTGGAGTTCGCAAAAGGGGGGAATCTTGCCGATTGGATCGCAGAAAAGCCCAGCGTTCCTGAAATCGTAAGCCGATTCGTCGCCATCGCCACGGGGTTGGACTACATTCATCGTCGAGGAATCATCCATCGCGACCTCAAGCCGGAGAACATTCTCCTGTCGAGCGAAGGCGAACCGCGGATCACAGACTTCGGCGTCGCGCGCCGTCTGGAACGAGAAACCCGATTCACTCAAGCCGGCACGATTCTTGGTACATCCACCTATATGGCGCCCGAACAGATCATGTCGAGCGAAGTCGGCCCGTCGGCCGATCTCTATTCCCTAGGGGTTTGTCTTTTCGAGGCGCTCACCGGAGCGCCACCTTTTGTAGCGAGCGGCCATTTCGCACTGCTCCAAGCCCACCTCACGGAGTCCGCACCCTCGGTTCGCAGCGTGCGTGACGATGTCCCCGAAAAACTCGATCGCCTGGTCACCCGACTGCTGAAGAAAGAGCCAAATGAGCGCCCCAATTCCGCCAGCGAAGTGGCCGACCTTCTGAGGGAATTCGCCTCCGCGAAAGTAGCGCCCGTCAAGATCGCGAAGCGAATCGCCCGGCCTAGAGAAGAGATGCTTCTCAGCGCCCAACTGAGCGGGTTCGAATCCGGAGAAGGCCTCAATCTTCACATCGTCGGCCCCCAGGGGAGCGGTCGGAGCAATCTCCTACAATACCTTGCCTGCGAACTCAAGACTCGAGAGGTTCGTTGCCTTGTGGTTACGCCAACCCACGAGCCCATGGATGCCCTCAAAAATCTTTGGCAGGTTCTTGGCCCCACTTGTCCCCTGCAAGAAATTCTTGCCTATGAAGGAGCCAACGGCTGTGCCACTTGGTTAAGAAAGCGTCTAGAGCAGAGCCCTGTTCCGACTGTCCTTCTGCTCGACGATCTCGATCGTCACACCTCGACCGTCGTCTCCGTCGTCAAAGCCCTAAGTCAACTGACACCCCCGTCTCGCTCAGGTTGGGTCTTCCTTTCCACTCACGCCGAGCGCATGCAAGAAGGCAACGTGGCGGTCATCGAGATGACACCCTGGAAAAAGGAAGGACTCGGGCTGCTCTATCAAAACCTGCGAGGCCGGGAACCGAGCGACGAAATCTCCGCTTGGCTTGAGTCTCGCTCCGCCGGTTGGCCTCGACAGGCCAAAATCCTGATCCACAGCCTCTCGAGCGACAATGACGAACCGACCTCGGACATCACCAAACTGGTTGGCGACCACGTCGCAACAGCGACCGAGGACGCGCGAGTTCTTCTAGACCTCTTGAACCTCACTCATGAGCCAACCCCTTACGACGTCCTCTTAACCGGCACCAGACTCTCCCACCGTTCCTTAGACCGCGCCCTGGGAGAACTGGCCGCCAAGGGCCTCATCGAAGAGGATTGGTACCTAAAAGATCATTTTCGTGTCGCCCACGACATGCTGAGCGGACTTCTGGACAAAAATCTTCCCCAACGCACCGCAGTGCGACTCCATGGTGTCTTAGCTCAACACTATGAGAAGAAGACTGAGAGTGCTCTGCGGGCGAACCACCTGCTGGGCTCCGGAGAACGCGCTGAAGCGTATCGAGCTTTTCTGGAAGAAGCCGACCGGGCCAAGGAACTTGGTTTCTATCCGTTGGCTCAGACCCTTTTGAAAACAGCCTTGACCTGTCTGGACGGCTCGCCGCAAGAGTCCGCGGAAGGCCAGTGCCGCTTAGCTGAAGTGACTTTGGAAAGCGGAGCCTTAGAGGAATCACAGCGTCTTTTGGAGGAGGCCGTCCCCCATACTCTTTCCAGTCAACTCCAAGCCGATTTGGTGCGGGCCGCCTTGGCCCAGCGACAAAGCGCCCCCTTTGACGAATCTCAACTCGTCACGCCCCGAACCGCCTCCCCCACCACCATTCGCGAGATGCACCTATCCATCAATCTGCATCGTAAGCTTTCCCGTGCTGCCTCTCAAACGGAGAACTTCGAGCGGGCGGGAGAGCATATCGCCGCGGCTTTCCATCTCGCAGAAACTCTTGGGGAGCCCGAGGTATTGGGAAAGGTCTATATCGCATCCGGTTACCTCAAACTCCAGCAAGGAGAGGCTACCGAAGCCGAGATGGATGCTCGTCAAGCTATTGAGAACGCACGACGTGGCAGCAATCCGCGATGGAAGTCTAAATCGTTCGAACTCTTGGGAGAGGTGCAGATGGCGCTGGGTTCGCCGTCTAGGGCCGCTCAGTCATACCAGGAGGCCCTGGAAATCTCCCGACAAGCCCTTCTAGACAAACGCTGTCTGAAGCTGGAACGAAAGTTCGCTAAAGCTCAGAAAGGGGAAGCTTATGCCTCGCTCAAGCCTCCCTTAAAAAAGCGCCCAAATGTCAATTCGTCCGTCGCAGTTCGTCTTCCAGAAGATATCCCCGCACCTCCCACACCTGTGGCCGTCGTCGAAATCTTAGATCCGGTGGTAGCCCAACCCAAATCCCTAGTCAAGCCGCAGGTTCCCAACCCAGTCACGGCGGCATCGGATTCGGCGAACCTAAGTCCCTCCCTGAGCCCACAGCCTTCAAAAATGGGTG
The DNA here is from genome assembly GCA_037968995.1 of Candidatus Xenobia bacterium. GTDB lineage: Bacteria > Vulcanimicrobiota > Xenobia > Xenobiales > JADMJV01 > JAEXNA01. The sequence goes on along the minus strand of JBBKWP010000012.1, from coordinate 6,604 downwards.
GGTCCTCAACAAGGGTCTATAAGCTCGCCTGGCTGGCTCTGTTTGTTGCCCTACTTGGGGTGGGAGCCTTCGCTTACAACAGTTGGCTAAACTACAAGGGACGATTGATCTTACGCAGTCATCCCAAAGTCGTCCAAGTGACCTATCCAGGACTTAAATCTCCACGAACCGTCACCTCAAACGAAGTGATCGAACTGCCCCCCGGCCTCTACAAGCTCCAAATTGAAGCTCCAGGGTTCGCGTCCAAGGAGCGCGAGGTTCAGATAGAACGCGGTTCGGAAGTCCAACTGGAACTCAGCCTGACTGAAACGACCGGCTTAGTGAAGTTTAACGCGTTTCCCGCCGGAGCCACGGTGACGGTCGATGGACAGACCACTCAAGGATTGTCGAATGGCTCGGACTTTGTACTGGATGTCGGCCTTCGGACTCTGCATATCGAAAAACCGAATTTTCTTCCGATGGACGAAACTGTGATGATACGACCAGGGGAAACGAGCGAACTTTCGGTCAGCCTCAAGCCGGCCACGGGTCATCTCACGATCTCAAGCACCCCCAACGATGCCACCCTCGTTCTCGATGGGGAGAAGCAAGAGAAGCTATCCGGTGCCTTTTTCCCCCACCTCGAGCCTGGAAAGCATACCGTGGAGATCAGCAAAGAAGAGTTCCAGTCGGTCAAAAAAGAGTTTGTTGTGGAGCCCGGAAAGGTCTCGCGAGTCTTGGTCACTCTCCCATCTGCATTCGGAAAACTACAAGTTACCAGTAAGCCATCCAAGGCCGCTATCTATCTCAACGGCGAGAAGAAGACCGAAGTCTCTGACTCCACCTTCGAGCGCCTAAAACCGGGTGAATACACCGTGAAGCTCGCCATGGACGGATACGACTCCATCCAGGAGAAAGTTACCGTGGTGGCGGGAGGCACCGCCCAAGCCGCCTACACTCTCAACAAAAAAGCCCCCAAGGTGACCCGCCCCGCGAACAACACGCCAACCTATCAGCCTCCCGCTTACCAACCGCCGGTCTATCAGCCACCCCCACCGGTCTATCAGCCACCGCCTCCGTCCAACGATCTGCCGTGGCGTTGATATGAGAAAATTTCCCCTTGCAGGATGGCTAATTCTCGGGCTCGCCGGTTTGATAACTTGCACCCAGGTCGCTCAAGCGGTCCTCAAAGACCGCCACTGTATCATTCTCCTTTCCACGAAGCTTGGCCAACAGTCACCACTTTTGGAGAAGATCGTCAGCCTCCGAGATTCTCTGCGGATCAGTAAGAGCGACCTCCCAGTAGCAGAGTTCTCTTGGGACAAACCCAAATACCGCGCGATCATCGCGGACTCATTTGGACTCAAGGAGCACCAACTTCCCTTAGCTTCCACCGGACTGATCAACGATCAGGGCCTCCCGACCGCCGCCAACCGGAACAGACCGGCACTCGGACTGCCTGAAGACGTGATCGCCTACTACCTGATCAACGAATGGGCTCGACGTTCGGAACAACCGATGCATCCTTGGCCTTACAAGGTTCCGCCGAGCCCAACCCCGACGCTCGCCAAAAGCCGAACCTCTTCCGTTGATGGGTCCACGCTGCTACTGGTCCCCGAGGGAGAGTTCTGGCGCGGCAGTACGGAGGGAGAGATCGACGAATTGCCGCCCACTCTGCGCTCGGCCGGTCCTGTTTATGTTGGGAAGACCGAAGTCACCGTGGCTCAGTATCAGCGGTTTACGGAGGTCACCGGCTATCGGACCGAAGCCGAAGAGAGAGGCTTTGGCTTTGTTTGGGGTATCGACTGGGAGCGGCGACCTCATGCGACCTGGCGCGACCCTGAGGGCAAAGGAGTCCAGGCCGCGGGCAACCTGCCTGTACGCCAAGTCAGTCAAGCCGACTGCCAAGCCTATTGTGAGTGGGCCAGACTTCGCCTTCCCACCGAAGACGAGTGGGAAAAAGCCGCCCGAGGAACCGGCGGCCGTGCTTATCCCTGGGGGAGCGACTGGAATGCCTCGAGAGCTGTTTCTTCTGGTCCTGGACCCAACCCGGTGGGTTCGGTGCCAGATGGCGCCTCCGCCTATGGACTGCTCGACACAGCGGGTAACGTACGCGAATGGACGGCCTCCTTGTACGAGCCCTATTCCACCGTCATCCCTGACGACCGGTCGGGACTGAGATACACAGTGAGGGGCGGTTCCTGGAGTGAAGAAAATCCCAAAATGGCTCTTCGCACAAGTTACCGCTTCAACAGTTTGGGCAATCTTTCCAATAACCTTACAGGTTTTCGAGTCGCCGTGGGACCGGAATCGCCCCTGGGACTTCGCTGAAGGTATTCTAGCAGTGTCTGGCCCCCAGAGGCTTTAGGTTTAGCCTAGCGACCCTCTAACTGTTTCTTCAGTCTCTCGTTCTCGGCCCGTAGCGTGGCATTCTCCCGCAAGGCGTTTTGCAGCTTGGCTTCTGCGCTCAACTCCGTTTCAGCGCCCCCCGGTTTGCTGGAGGCTGCCAGAACCCAACTTTCTGGCCCAGGCCCTTCGTAGCGCAGAGTCGGTTGTTGACTTTCACCGGCGCGACCCGAGACGTTTGATACTTGATCTCGGACGTAGCCGGCAAGCCCGGCTAGGGTGATCGGACCGCTGGACTGGCCGGAGGCGCCTTTCAGTCCCTCTACCAGGTAGTACGTAAAATAGCCATGACCCTTTTCAGGCCACTCGTAGGACCGTTCCCCCAACCCGCAGGCGAAAAGCGTGGCCAAGTTTCTCCCTCGTACGCTAGTCGCTCCCTTCGAGACCTCTTCAGGTTTGAATACGAGGCCTCGAGTCATGGACTCCGTGAGTGGATTGTCTTGGCTGCCACGCCCTGCGACCGGGTCATTACGACAAGCATCGAGAACCACCAGGGTGTCCTTGGCACGACACTGTGCCAGCAGGTCGAACAGGAGGTCAGCCTTCAAACTCGACATTCCCAGAGTCGCCAGACTCCGATTGTCAGCGTTGTCCATCAATAGGAAAGCTTGTCCGTCCGTTTCCACTCCGTGTCCGGCAAAATAGAAAAACACCGTATCGTTCTCGGAGACACGCTCGTTGAGCCATTCCAGGCGATACACGAGATTGGTCAAACGCGGCTGCTCTCCTGGTGAAGGCGCATTAGAGGTGTAAAGAAACACTTGCTCTTTGGGAAGGCCAACCGTGTTGACCAAAGCATCCGCAAACAGTTCTGCGTCGGAAACTGCGAACTTCAGGTCCGAGACACTGCTTCGTTGATACTGATCGACGCCGACGACAATAGCCCATTTCTTGCCGGCCGGGGCCCCAAAGCTCGCACCGGTCAGAAGCAGCAAAACCAATAATCTCGTCATCACGCTCTTACAATTCATCAAATCTTCTCCTTGTGGTGAGCCACAGCACATGAGTGGATAGACGTCATCGTCTATACTATATTCAGTATAACAAACCTCAGGAGAACTATTGTGTCAAATCATCGCCCCTTCGGAATCTTGCTGCTCCTTGCGCTGCTCACTTTCGCTAGCCAGGGATTTTCCGCCTCGGAACATCATGCCGTGGTGGTCGGAATCGACCAATACTCCGCGCTCGGCCAAAAACTTAAGGGAGCGGGATCCGACGCCGAGGCCTTCGCCCAGCAACTCAGGCGACGCGGCATCGAGCCCACCGTGCTCCTCAATGAACAGGCCACCAGCGCCGCCATTGAACAGGCCATCGCGCAGGGCTCCCACTCCGAAGACCTCCTCTTCTACTTCGCCGGCCTCGGTAGCGGACCGAACACCCCCCGACTGCTGACTCACGACAGCGTCAAGGGGCTCACTCTCGAATCGCTGGACAAAGCGCTCCTCAAGGCCGACGCAAAAAACACCACTGTGATCCTTGACACAAGCTTCACCGGTCTGCGCAGCGAAAAAGACGGACCCTCGTTGTATCGAAGCCGCTATTTTCAGCCCTCATCGGTCACGGCGCGCAGCCTTGAGAGTTTGGGGGCTAACGCCGCGGAACTCCCTGGTTTGAGCCATGAAAAGATCTGCTACATTACGGCCAGCCGATTCAACGAAGAAGCCTTCGAGGATATCTTTGATGGTCAGGAACGGGGAGTTTTCAGCCACTTCCTGTGCCAGAGGTTTGAATCTTTGAAGCCCATCGCCTGGGGGGCCATCCAGATGGAGGTCGCCTCCAATGTCACCGCTCATCTACAAGACCTGCAACATCCTGTCTTTCCGAGCCCATACTTGGCACAAGCCGCTCTTGGGGGCGGAGAAACTCTCACGACGGGTTACGGAAAATCCGAAGGTCGACCGATGACCGCCCAGCACCAGACCTTGTGGACCGTTTTCAACCTGGACAATCTCAATCCAAGCCTTATTACGCTCTCGATGCGCCCCAATCAGACCCAAGTGCGTGTGGAGGAGCCCTTGGTCTTTGAGATCAATGTGGGCAAGCCCGGCTATCTCGTGGTGGTGGAGCACAGCGTTGAAGGGACTCTCAAACCGATCTTTCCCCGTGACGGTAATGTCGCTTCGGCGCGCGTCCAAAAGGGAGAGCGCATCTTGGTCCCCGAGGCCGGAGTCGTGGCTTTCGCGGACCGACCCGGCCGGGAGCGACTCAAAGCGCTGCTGTTCGACAACGAAGCTTCTGCCCGTGAATTGCTCGGAGGCCTTGACGTTCCTAACGCTGGTACAACCACTGGCGGACCCACTTTCGGGAGCGTATCCAAGCGTTTACAGGCCCGCGAGATCCGGTTCGCCCCGGACGCCCGGGCAGTCAACCTAGGAGGTAAGGACTCTCCTATGAACGCCCCCGCCACGGCGGACTTGACCTTCCGTGTGGTGGACAAATAAAGCTCTCGAACTCTCAAAAGAAAAAGAGCTTGTGTGGATGTCCACACAAGCTCTTTTTCTTTCGAGAGATAGACCCGGCCTCTTAGAGGTCGCCTTCCGCGGCTTCCGTGGCTTCGTCCTCCCAGACGACCGCGCCCCGCAACAGGTCCAACCATAGTTCGTCATCGATGGAGTTATATAAGGTCACGAAAAAGAGACTCGGAAGCGTACCGCCACCAATCGTGTCGTCCCCCGGCAGTCCATTGCCGTTGGTGATACCGCTCAAGGCTTGCTTGATACCGTTGTTCCCGTCAATCCCATAGTTGAGTAGGACCAATCCAGCCGTTTCCGGGGTTTGGGCAAAGTCTCCGTCGACTCTGCCGTTCAAGACACCCGACACCCCGTCGAACTCCTGGCGGGCAGTGACTTGAAGATTGCCTGCGACTTCGATCTCTAGCGGATTATCGAGGGTTCCCACATAATCTTGCGCGGAAAGCGTGGTGCTTCCAGTAGAGATGATGTCCCGATTGTCCGCACCGGGCGTGTCGCCGGCGTCCACGATGCTTCCCGTTTGGGACTGCAAAAACACTTCTCGGCCCGACACTTGGTCGATGAGCAGAGTGTTCACGCTGTCCACCGAGACGTTTCCACCGGCGGTGGCCTTGAGTCGAGTGCCCTGGGTACCGACCAAGGTTCCTCCCTGAACGACTGGGTCCACGGGAGCGTCTGGGCCAACCGGGACGTCCGGATCGATCGGTGTCGTGACCTGATTGTTTGTGCTAGGAATCTGTCCTGTGCTCTGAGAGTGACTACCGCCCGAGCCGTTCAAAATCCCAAAGACCCTACTGGACTCTGATCCACTACTGATACCAGTTATGCCGCCAGAATTCGGTCCGTGTTCGGGGGGAGGTATGTTACCGGTACCTGAGCCGGTTCCCGGCTCCGTGCCTCCTCCCGAAGTTGGAGGAATGATAGGCTCTACTACTGGCCCATCGGTGTGTCCGGTCCCATCGATCACTCCGGGTCGAAGACTCAAAGTGATGTTACCGTTGGGAGCGTTTGCGGTGACCGAGTTGGCCGCGATCGAGGTGTTGATGCTACCGCGACTGGCCGACAGATTGACAGTATCGGCCGCAATTCCGGAACCTTCGGGATTGAGGCTAATTCCGTTCAAGCCGTTGGCGGTCAACGAAACCAGTCCGCCAATGTTGTTGGCCCGCTCGGCTACCAAGGCATCGAAAGTGATGTCTCCACCCGCGGTCACCAGTATAGAATGTCCGTCGAGGGCGAAGTGGGAACCTAAATTCGCGTCACCGGGGGTATCGACGACGATATCCGCGGAGCGCGTGAAGCCGGGAGCGTCGACCGCTCCAGCTTGAAAGAGGATGCTTTGGGCTTCAATTGTGCCTGAATTCATTAGGGTGCCGGCCTCTTCCACACCACTGCTCCGTACCACTTGAGCTAGAACGTTGCTGGTGTCGGCGCGAGATAGCACCAAGGTGCCACCAGAGGTTGGCGCCGAGGTGTCGACGGCGAAGCTGACCAGGTTTCTGCCATCAAAGTTCACGGTCGACTTCGTGCCGGCCCCCAACTTGACTTGGCCCGCCCGGGCGATAATCAGACCCTCATTGGCGATGGATGGCGAGGTCAGAACGACGAAGCCGCCGTCCGTCACATTGATCTGACCCTGATTCACAATCGCCGCTAGGTCACGATTAGGGTCCTGAGTGAAGTGCATATTGCCGGAAAGAAAGTCGCTATCCGACAGATTCAAGGTGGAAGCCAGGAAGCCACCAGCG
>JBBKWP010000011.1:0-3682 GCA_037968995.1 Candidatus Xenobia bacterium | reverse complement strand
GTGCGGGGATTCTAACTGGCTGGCTAGCCGTACACTCTCTGGCAATGTCGCACAGAAGAGCCCGCTTTCAGCGAGACCATTCTGAAGCGCAGCATCACCTCGGTTTGTTCCGTAGAACCGGCGTTCTCCGTGAAGGCCACCCCACCCCATATCTGTGTTATAGTCCCCCGCCACACAGAGCCCGGCATCGGGGTAGCGCTGGCGCAACTCGCGCCATTCTCTGCATTGTTCGTCAATGACGCGGTAATGCTCGGACCAATTCTTCTCTTCTCCGCTCTTACCAGGATCGGTGTGCCACGGCAGCACCGTTCCGTAGACTAGCATTCGACCCAGCGCACCGCGATCGATCATCCCGATGACAGTGCGCTCGTCGTCCGCTCCTTCCACGAAAACTTGCGCTACCGGGAAGGCACTCCAGATCGAAACCCAGCGGCTATCATCCCTGACCTTGTTATTGGATTGCTTGGGACGATGTCTCGAGTGAACACAATGGGGGCATCCGGGCGGAGCCAGGGTGTCGCGCGTCTCGGTCAGCACCCAGACCTCCGCAGGGTTTGCCTCAAGCACTTCGCGCTGAGCGTCCAATCGCCCAGGAGAAGCATATTCAACGTTCCATGTTCCGATTCTCATTGAGTCCTACCCTCTTCCTATGCCGGTCGCGGCTTCTTAGACTTTGTGGTGATACCCAGGACAAGGTGAATCACCGCTTCCGAAACATAATCGCTTCCATTTTACTGGCCGCACCCTCCTGCATGGTGGGCAGCACGTGGGTGTAAGTGTCGTGAGTCTGGACGATTGAGGAGTGGCCGAGCCTCTCTTGGACCACTTTACTCTTTTCGCCCTCCTGCAACAGAAGTGTGGCCATGGTATGGCGCAGGCAATAGATGTTGAACTCGGGCGGGAGACCCGCTTTCTCCAGGATGCCCTTGAACACGCGCCGAGCGATGTTGCGGTGAGCTAAGAGGTTCCCGTTCTGGTCGGGGAAGACGAGATTCAGTTCGCCGTTCCACTTGGCGCCGCGTGAAAGTCGCCACTCATTCTGAGCGCGCCGGTGATCACGAAGGCTATCCGTCACCATCGGGCCTAGAGGAATGAAACGGCGGCTCTCTGGTGTCTTTGGCGGGCCCAGAAAAGGAGCCTTACCTTTGGGCCTGACAACCGCGCATTCGATACGGATGCCACCTCGCTTCCAGTCGACCTGAGTCCATCCCAGGCCGAGGTATTCGCCGGGCCTTGCGCCGGATGCGCAGGCCACCTCGAAAAGTGTCGAGTAGGCTGTGGTTGCCGCCGCCTCAAGAAACGCGTCCAACTGAGCCGAATCAAAAGCTTTGTTCGATATCTACGATGCAAACCTCGAAAAGCTTGATAATCCGGAAATGCGGGAATGGCTTAGGAAACTGACACCGGAGGCGGCAAGGATTGATAAGCATTTCAAAGATGCGCGCCGTTGCCCGAGCGCGAGATCTCAAGCGCCGCGGGACCGTTTTCCAGTCGACAGGTCTCCATCAAGGCTCGGGCGTCATCTCGCCAGTCCTCTTCGTCGAGATCGGCCGCTAGGAAATAACAGGTGTCCCCTGGCAACAGTGCATAAACCCCTAGAGTGAGAGGCCTTCCCACGAGATGCCATTCTCGGCAAGCTTCGCCCTGAGAAAAGCATTTTCGTCCCGAAGCCGTCGGAGTTCGTCAGTCACAGTGGGCGTCTGAACCTTCAAAATTTAGCGCTCGATTGTAAAGCTCTCGAGCTGCGGCCACGCTGAAGTAGTTATCTTTGAGGCTGAAGAGCCGGGAGACCAGTCCGCTGCGCTTGTCGCTGACGGGAGTGCTTTCCAGGGCGGTCTCCAGGTCCGTTATCTCCCGGACCCGTGAGCGTAGCACCCTGTCCTTCCAAAGCTTGCGCAAAGCCTCCAAGCTTGGGTCGGGCCAAGTTTCGGCGCGCTCGAAGGCGTAGGCCTTGGCAGCGTCCACGGAGGCGGGAATGATGTATCTGGGCTCGGAATAGCGACGCGGCGGCTTGAGCAGATATACGGGGACGTGGTGGTTGGTTGCAAGTCCACCCATAAACGCTTCGACGGCCACTAGGCCGCGACCCAACTGAAGCTCGACGTTACACAGGTCGAAGAAACTGTCCGGATGGTCCACAAGATTCCCCTCGCAGGCCTTCCGATGCTCCTCGGCAGCCTCCCTCAACCTGCCCAATCTCTGCAGGATTGGCCCCAGCAGAAAACGTGCCCCGATGCCATCGTTGGGGCACCGTTTCAGGCAATCCCGGCATAGATCCAAAGCCTCCGCCCAACGCCCCTGCTTCTGCCGCAAATGCGAAAGATTGAAAGTGGCTCGGATGTAGGGTCGCACCTCATGCTGATACCACGAGTAGGCGCGATGACGATGGGGAAGCTGATGGTAGGCCAGCGTTCTTGCCTGGACAAGTAGCTCTTCGGCCTTCTCCAATTCTCCGCGCTCCATCCAGCCGATGGCTTCTGAGTTAAGAATGTCGGGATCCGTGGGGTCGAAAGCCCGCGCCCGCTGGAAAGCCGCCTTGGCTCTGGCCGGGGCGCCTCTTTCGAAGGCGTCGCGACCCTCATCGACCATGGCCTCCGCGGTCTCGGGATCGGGAATCAGCCGCTTGAGCAAAAGGTCGAGTTCAGACTGGTCGATCATTCCCAATCGAGAATAAGCTCGCATGGAATGCTCGATGGCGTCGAGCAAACTGGGCCCCACGGCCCTGGCGAAGAGCTCTCTGTCTTGTCCGCCTCCGTGCAACGCCTTGACCAGTTGGCGCGAGGCCTTCTTGACCGCATCCACCTGCTGCTCGAAGGTCGGACCGGCCTGAGATTTGGCGTGGCATAACTCCTCAGCCTGCTGACGCAGAGCTGGCCAGTCGAGCAGAACCTGAGGATGGCTCTGCTCGACCTGGACCTGAAACCGACTCCATTCCGACGGCTCGAGGAGCTTGCGCAACTCCTCAACTCCCCCCCGAAACGTGTGCAGACGCTGGTGGCGAACGCCCATTTCCACTCGGACGCCATGAAGCAAGGTTATGGAGTTACCCCGTACTCGAAAAAAGGCCATTTCGACTTCTCCTGTTGTGTCAATTTGGCTACATTGACACAACGGGAAACAGAAATCAACTCACACAATCCAAGTGCGGAAACGAACGCCTATGAGATCCGCCTCGGGGGCCACGAGGCCTTTTTGAGCTCCGATTCAAGCTACAGCTATCCGGAAATTCCGGACAACTGCCGCTGTCTGAAATGAATAGGCAATGTTGGTCGGGTGGAGCCACCATGGAGATAGCCGACCGAACCACCTAACACGGGCGCGTCGCGTATCTCGAACGAGCGTGGAGAGCTTGCCTCATGTCTTGTACGGTGTCATGTGCGGCATCCTGGCCATCATGTGCGGCATTCTGTGCGGTTAAAGGCTCATCATGAGTGATGTTCTGCCCGTCATGTTCGGTAGTTTGCGCGGAAACGACCGCAGATGACGCTCCTGAATTGCTCGAGGTCCCAACCCTATTGCACCAATCCACTGACCCAGTTCCTCATAAGGACATCTTTAAGTCTTGGGTGGACTCCATCGTCTCTGTCCTTTCCGCAAATCTTGATGATCCGGTGCTCCAGTCAGCAATTCGATCATGGGGGGTATCATGGGGGGTACTTGCCCCCCATGATACCCCCATGAT
>JBBKWP010000010.1:0-7509 GCA_037968995.1 Candidatus Xenobia bacterium | reverse complement strand
TTGGATGGCGGAACCGGTCCGCTTCCTGTTCCGGGCTTGGGCTCGTATCCCGGCAAAACGTTAGGAAAGTAGCGCTCTTCCATGGCGGCGGTCACACCGCCGGCCAACGCTCCTATGGCTGCCCCGTAGACCAGGCCCTTGACGAGGTAGTTCCCTACGTTGACTCCGTGTTCAAACCTGACGTTGGGCTTCTCCACAGTGCCGACGACACGGCTTTCGATGTTAGGAGAATACTTCTGCCAATAGCCAACCGTACGGTCTCTATAGACCGCTTCCTGGTCCGTGTAGTACTCAGTTTTGTAGCGAGTGACGGAACGGGATTTGGTATCGCAGTCGCGGGACGTCCCGCCGTCAGAGTTGTAGCTGGTGGTACAGTCTTGGTAACTCTCGGTGTCGGAGTACGGAACCGAACGTGACTTGGTCACGGTCTCGTAATGACTGAGATAGCGTTCGGTGTCCTCGACCGTTCGGTAGCTGTAGGGTCGATCTTGGTTCATTTCATAGTCTTTGATCTGTTCGGCGCTCCACTCCACCGGTTGGGCCTCACCGCGTCCACGAAAGGTGGTGCTGGTGGCGTAGCGATGAGTGTTCCCGTTGGGTCCATACACCGGGTTGTCGCGATAGACCGGTTGCGTGGGACGTCCGTCGTCGGACGGTCTCCAGGTGCCGCGCTCATAGTCATCCGGAGGAATATATCCCAACAGTTCGCTCTGTTTGGCGGCCTCGAAATGATCCACGGTCACTTCTTGATAGGGGACCTTGTTGATGGCGAGCTTGGCCGCGATACCACCACTGGCGAGACCCACAACAGCACCCGTTCCCGCACCGGCACCCACCAGTTGGGCAGTCCGTTTGACGGTTGGGGTGCCCTCTTTAGCATCCCACTCTTTGATAAATTCCGCGCCTTGGCTTTTGCCTCGAAAGACTCGTTGGAGGATATTCATGACTTAGTTGGTCTCCCTAATAGGTGTTGATGGCGGCTGCGAGTTCAACGCTTTGAGCCTTTGTTGATGAAGTTCTTTAAGGTCGTCGATCCGTTGACCGGATTTGTGGAAGCCGGCCACCCCTCCGGCCACCGCACCGAGCGCTATACCGACAGGCGTCAAGGCCGGTGAGACGAGACCCAGCGAAGCGCCGAGACTGCCGAAAGCCAAGGCTTGAGGCACAGCCGAAGCCACCTGATAGGTGGTCTCACTTCGTCCTTCGAGAACCTTGGCGACCGCCTTGCCCACCACCGGTTCCACCGCTTTTTGTGTGTTGCGGCTCAGTTGGCCGACGCTTGGGCCGATGAGTGAGCCTATCCCACCTATCGCCGCTCCGATTCCGGCGGCGAGGGGGACTGAGTTGCCGGAGATGAGAGCTTGAGCGGTGGTCAAAGCGGCGCCCGCGGCAGCGCTGAGCAGAACTTGAGTTTTTCGAGACTTGGCGTGAGACCCCAAGGCGGTGGCGGCGCTGCCGGTCAACATGGCCAGCGGCAGGCCGGTGGCAAGAGTTGCCGCTAAGCCAACAGCCGAGCCGCCCAGCATGGCGTCGCGAACTTCCGCGTCGCCTTCGCCCGCACCCGCGGCGGCGATTCCGGCCAGGGACCCCGCGAAAATTGCTGAGGGGAGACCGGTGGCTCCGTGAACAGCCAACTGAAGTCCGGTCAGGGCCGCCCCGGCGGCCACGGCGCCAACAGCCAATCTCGCTCCCGGGCTTTTTCCCAGTTTTCCGGCGGCTAGTCCCCCCGCGACACCGGCCACCGCTCCGGGAAGCCCGGCCGAGAGCAATCCGCGAGTGCCTCCAGAGAGAAGGGCCGAGGTGGTGGAGTACTTGTAGGTCGGAAGATAGTAAGCATCGCCCACTTCGCGAAAGGCGTCTTTAGGAATCCAGCCCTTTTTTACCAAAACGTCATTTCCGGCATGCTCGATGTTGGCGACCTGTAAGACGGGATTTCCTTGGGGGTCAGTTCCTTCGACGGCGTCGTCTTTGAACACCACGAAGGTGGCGTTGGGGTCTACCGAGTCTCCCGTGGTATTGACTAAAACATTCTCGAGGCCGGTGGAGATTTTCTCTCGTCCGGGATCGCGTTCGGTGAGGCGGGGTTGAAAGGGAGCCGTTATGCAAGTTTGTATCTTCACTGTGGGAACAGCATAACGGACGCTGATGGACCCAGGATGGTCTCAGGAAATGGCGATGTAACAAGTTTTGAACGATTTCTACATGGTTGTGAACACGTTTTTAGGACGTTTTCAGAGCGCGGGTCGGAACTTCATGGGAGATTCCTTGAGGAGTTTCCCGGAGGAGTTCGACTTTTTGTTCGAAATTCGTTGATATGAAAAAGTTGGGATTGGTTTACCTTGGGATCTTGCTCGCGTTCTGTGTTGTTTATACTGTTTGGATTCAGTTTCCAAAGATTCAGGATCCTCGGCGATTGCAGGAGGTCGAGGTTTCGGCGCAAGAGCATTTTGTGGAAATTCAGACCGTTGCTAAGGATCCAGAACGCAACGGTTACCTGTCCCAGACTTTTTTGCCGTACTGGGGGCGAAAAGGCGTGGAGCGAAAAGAAAATGCTCCCATAAAAAAGATCCTAGAAGACTGGAACGGCTACAGTACTTCAAGCACCAGGGAATTCGTGGACCACAGCAGTTTAGCCAAGAACTCGTCCTATCAGGCGGCGCTGTCGAAGTTTGAAACGGTGGCCCCAGAGCTTGAGGCTGCCATGAGAAAGCCGGTTTTCGCCGCACCCGACCAGGAGTTGAGTTTTAACAGTCCAGTGATGAACTTCATTTCGGTGCGTTCCTCGGCCCAAGCTATGGTGGGATATGCCGAGGCGAGGGCGGCCCAGGGCAAGATTCTAGAAGCCGCGTCAGCTACAGTGGCGGTGATGGAGTTTGGCAAAGCCGTTGAGACTCAGACGACGTTGATCAATGAGATGGTCGGCGTAGCGGTCCAGTCCATCGGATTCGACGGGTATGTGGGCCTGCTCGGACCTGAATCGAAGCTTTCCGCGGCGCAGTGGAAGGCGCTCGCAGGGCGCTTGACGGATGCTCTCCCCGTGGAACAGGAACTCGCAACCACAATGGGTTCCGAGATGGTCGGGTTTCAAAAGTCCGTGGCGATGCTCAAGACGGGAAAGTTTCCGGACTTGAATTCGGCCTGGTGGCGTTTACCTGGTTTTCTGAGTCGCGAGGCTCGAATCTATTCCAACCTAATGCTGACCATCGATTCAGATCTGCGAGACGGCGGAACGGTCCAAATGCCTTCCTATCTCGCTAACCCGTCGACAAGCGATTATTTGACCGGCAAAGTGGGCAACCTGGCGCTAGTGGTTTTGCCCAACTACGTCCGCGCTGACGCCGAAATACGCTTCAATCGGACCAAAATCGCCGGGGCGGCAACGGCGACAGCGGTCTTGGCTTTCCGCGCCGAGAACAGACGCCTTCCGAAAAACCTCGATGAGATTCGTGCCGCCGGCATTCCCATTCCCCATTCTGAGGTCCTCAAAGAAGTGGAGGCCGTCTACGCTTTGTCCGGCACGAAGGCGACGCTCTCCCTTCCTTTCGACGGAACCGCCATCGGGAACCCCACCTCACAAGATTTCGCCTACGGTCCCCGGGAATGGTTCGGAATCCAAAATGATACGATCCTATTTAGGTTCTGAGAATCAAGAAGGGTGGAAGTCCTGGACCCTCCGCTTGGGGGCACCGGCAGGCGGAAGGCCCAGGCTCTCGAGGGAATCGGCTAGTGTGGCAACTTGGGTTTTAGGGCCGCATAGGTGTACATTCCAAGGACGGCGCCCAAGAATGTGAAGAAAGCCATCCCTTCGCCCGCGCCCATCTGTGCGTAGATAGGGCCGGGACAGGCTCCCGTAAGGGCCCAACCCGCGCCGAAGCAAAGTCCGCCAAGAACGATGCCCTTGTGAAACGGCTTAGGGTCGTAGCTGATCGGTTTTCCGTCGAGGCTCTTCACTCCTAGGGTCTTCAACACGCGCATGCTAACACCGGCGACCACGATGGCTGTTCCGATGATGAGATACATGCGGGGCTCTTTGAAGAGGAACATGTCGTGAATTCTGTCCCATCGCGCGACCTCGGTCTTGACAAAGATTATCCCCAGGAGTATCCCGAGTTGGAGGACGTTGAAATACTGGATCACTTTAGAACACCAACCAATCTGTGCACCAAGTCACGAAGAGTCCCCCGGCGAAGAAACAGGCGGTGGCCAGCATGCTGGGGGGGTTCAGGTTTGCGATACCGGTGACGGCGTGCCCAGAGGTGCACCCTCCTGCGTAACGAGCCCCGAAGCCGACCAGGAAGCCGCCCGCGAGAAGAATGAGCGCTCCGGTCACACTGTGGTAGTGGGCCGGTAGAAACTCTACCGATGCCTCGGTCAGCCATCGGTTTGCCAGGAAGGCTCCCAGCATCACGCCCGACACGAAGAACAGCAACCAGGCGCCGGCTTTTCGGTCATAGTCTCTTAGATACGGAAGCTGTAGGTTCGGCGTACAGACCGCGCCGATCTGTTGAAGGCTGCTTGAGATTCCAAACCATTTGCCTCCCAAAATGTAAAGGAGCGGTACGATCGATCCCAAGAGGAGTCCCGAGACCCACCAGGGCCAGGGCTGAGTCATAATCATCAACGTTTCTTCCTTTCTTGTCTTATAGAAAATAAAATTCTTGGGCGGCGGTGTAGAGACACACCACCGCCACGAGCCCAGCGAAAATTTTCTTCAGTCGATCCTCTGAGATCTTCTGAGCCCAAAGATTTCCCGCGACCAATCCTATTATGGCGGCTCCAGAGAAGTAGGCGGTGAAAGTCCAGTCGAGACTGACCGTCCCGCTATACGCGATCGCTCCGATCAAACTGTTGACGCAGATCACCACCAATGATGTTCCGGTCGCTGTCTTCATGGAAAGTCGGAAGAGTGTCACCAAGGCGGGAACGATCAAAAACCCCCCACCCACGCCGACGACACCCGTCAGGACGCCCACGGCCAAGGCTTTGAGAACGGCGCTGACACGGCTCTCTTGCTCGGTCGCGGATTCTTCGGCGTCGTCTTGCTTTAGCATCCTCACCACGGCGTAAACCATGACGGCAACAAAAATTCCCATTTGAACTTTATCAGAGAGGGCCGTGGCAATCTTCACGCCCAGCACGGTACCGGCGGTGGCTACCACCGCGAAGAGAGCGCCTGCTTTCCAAGCCACTCGTCCCTCTCTCCACGCGATCAGTGAACCAACGAAGGCAACGGACCCCACCGTCGCAAGCGACGTCGCTACGGCCTCTTTGGCGGAGAGACCCGCCGCGTACTTCAGGATGGGTACGGCTAAGATTGACCCCCCGGATCCGAGCATGCCAAGAGAGATCCCGACGAGAACGGCGAGAACGTAGCTCAGCACGCCGGCATCACCCTAGGGCGACTCACTGGCAAATATCTCATGGGTTTCCATCATCCTTTCCAGGTCTCTTGAATCGAATCTGTAAGTATTGACAAATGTAAATATACACATATACAATGAACATGTAAAGACCCCGTCGCGAAGGAGACTCCCGTGTACTTGAAAAGATTTTATGACGATCGACTCGCCCACGCAAGCTACTTAGTTGGCTGCCAGGCCACAGGGGAGGCCATCGTCATCGACCCCGGACGCAATGTCGAGATCTATCTCCGAGAAGCTGATGACCAGGGCCTGACCATCACGCACGTTACCGAGACGCACATTCACGCGGACTATCTCTCGGGCAGTCGGCAGTTGGCTCATCAAGCCGGCGCCATGATGTATCTCTCTAAGGAGGGCGACGAGGACTGGCAGTACGGTTTCCTTTCCGAGCAGGACCGTCTGGTGGGAGACGGCGACGTCATCGGGGTCGGAAACCTCGAACTTGAAGTGATGCACACTCCGGGTCATACGCCGGAGCACATCAGTTTCGTCTTGACAGACAAGCCGGCGGGCGGACCCTCGATCGGAGTGTTCACGGGCGATTTCGTCTTCGTGGGTGACGTGGGTCGTCCCGACCTCCTGGAGAAGGCAGCGGGGTTGAAGGACACCATGAAGAAGGGAGCCGAGGCCCTCTACGCTTCCCTCCAGAGGTTCAAGGCGCTGCCTGATCATCGTCAGATCTGGCCGGCGCACGGGGCCGGTTCCGCCTGCGGAAAGGCCCTGGGTGCCATCCCTTCGTCTGTACTCGG
Organism: Candidatus Xenobia bacterium; assembly: GCA_037968995.1. Taxonomy (GTDB): domain Bacteria; phylum Vulcanimicrobiota; class Xenobia; order Xenobiales; family JADMJV01; genus JAEXNA01. Next base: position 1,337 of record JBBKWP010000010.1, on the reverse strand, counting down.
CTACGAAAAAACAACCAACTGGGCCTTCCGGTGCGAGACGGAGGCAGAGTTTGTGAAGGAGATTCTGGACGGACAGCCCGAGCCTCCTAAGTATTTCGCCATGATGAAAGAGCTCAATAAGGTTGGACCGCCTTTGCTTGACAGCGAGATGCCGCCTCACCTGAAGTGGTCTACCGACGGGACCGACCGACGAACTCAGTTGGTCGACCTGAGGGGCACTTCCAGCTTTACGAAAGGGCATCCCAAGGGTGCGATCTTCCTACCGGAAGGAGGTGCGTTCGTGACTTGGGCCGGATGGCTTCTCGATTATGACAACGACATCGAACTGTTGTTAAGTTCACCCTCCGAACTGAAGTCTAAGGTTGAGGGTCTCCGCTCCATCGGTCTCGACCGAGTGAAGGGATATTTCCTGGAATCTGAACTGCCCTCAGACTTGGTGCTTCAAAAGAGTGAACGGATAAGTCCTGAGGAACTCGAGCCGGACGCGTCCTATATTCTCGATGTCCGGAGCCAGGCGGAATGGGAGGAAGGTCACCTAGACGGTGCCCATCACATCCATCTCGGCTATCTCACTGAACACCTTAACGAAATCCCTGATAATCCTGTACTGCACTGCCAGAGTGGACAGCGCTCCTTGATAGCGTCGAGTCTGTTGCAAAGAGCGGGGAAAAATCCTAGCGACATCCTCGGTGGATATAGCGCGATGGAAGAGAGGAAACTCACGCACTCATGAATGTTTCGCCTCCTGACCAGATGAGCACTGAGAAGATCGATTTCGCCGCCGAAATGTTCAAGCTGTTGGGGCATCCTCTCAGGCTTCGCCTCGTCGAACTTCTGGATCTGCACGGCGAGACGACGGTCAACGAGCTTTCCGAACGCACAAGTCAGCCTCAGTCCACGGTGTCCCTCTACCTCAATAAGCTCAAGGGCAGTGGGTTACTAAAGAGTCGACGCGACGGCAACCAGACTTACTACTCCGTGGCCGAAGCGAAGTTACACGTCCTGCTGAATTGCCTGAGAGGTTGCGAACTCACTGAGTGAGCCTGACACAGGGTCACGACGCAACTCAGGTCAGGTCGATTTAGCTGTCCAAGTTCCCCATCCCCCTCCTCCCGGAGTCTCTAATCGGAACTGACTTCCAGCGGGCAGGGTTGTTGTGAATGATCCTGGCTGGTCCATCCACTCGCCCCCGGGTTGGCGGACCGCTTGGACGCCAGGTTGACCGGCATCTCCGCCATTCAATCCATAGGGAGAGGTGGTTCGCCGGGTGGCCATAAGGGTGAGAGTGACGGGTTCGTTAAACTCTAAAATCTTGACGGTCCCCTCACCACCGCGAT
>JBBKWP010000009.1:0-5474 GCA_037968995.1 Candidatus Xenobia bacterium | reverse complement strand
GTTCGAGGTACCAAGTGTCTGAGATCTTTTTCTTGTTAACGAGTTTCGGTACGCCCGTTGCTGTGCTCCAGTCGTAAATGTCGACACTGTTGGGCCAGTAGCCGGTTCCCACCACCTTCGTTCCATCGGGAGAAAATGAAAGGCTGCTAGAAGACGACGAAATTCTCAGGCTTATTGGTACCAGGACCGGACATCACTAGAACAGGATTGTTCGGGTTGGGGAAGACGTTCTGGAATCTCGATAACCAATACCCACTCATACTCTCACCACCGGGGGCATCGCTCACGTTTGTCCAGTAATCAACAGTGGGCGGCCAAGCGGTCTGGTCCAACTTGCCTATCCAGAGATCGCGCTTATAGGTTGTCCAATCCCCTGGGACTCGGTACGCCAGGCTCTCAACGGCAATGTATCGACCGATAAACTGCCGCCCGGCTCTGCTGGGATCTTCCGTGGCAACTCCTAGTGCTTCTGCAGTAAAAACTTCCTCATCTCCCACACCACCAAGCCCTCGTTGTTGAGGTAAAGGTAGTGGGGCGCCCCGGGGAGTTCAACAACGCGTGCGCTGCGAACTCCTCGGCGAAAACGTTGGATAGCGTCGGTCTGCCAGTCGACGATCGCCGGGAACGTGCGATCATATTCGGCTTGCTGGGCTTGGCTCAGATAGTGGTAAAAGAGCTGAGGCGCCTCGCGGGAGAAAGGAGCGAAGATGGCAAGAGTGGGTGCTTGGATTCTCTCAAAATCGGCCTGTCTTGAGCCTTGAACGAGTTTTGCGGGGATGGCGGGTGGAGTGACCGGGGAAACCACGGCACCCGAAGCGGCGAATCGATAAACCCCCGGAAGAGACGAAAGAGGCGGTCGCGATCCCGTGAAGCGTACGTTCGCTGCCGTGAAGCGGGCCACCGAGACGAGATCCTCGTCGCTGTAGTCCGCTGAAGGAGGTTGCTTCAGACTTGAATGCAGTCCATAGTCGTAGGCATCAAGATATACCAACTTTTCCACCCGCTGAGGGTGGTCCGCACCCAGAGCGCTGAGTTCGTCTCCGGCCATGGAATGGCCCACAAAGATAGCTTTGTCCACGTTCAGAGCGTCCAGCACCTTGAGGTCATCGAGTGCCCGTGTAGCCACGTCGTATCCGCCCTCCGGTTGACTAGAGCGCCCGAATCCTCGGCGGGTGATGCCAAACACGTGAAACCGATCAACAAACTGATTGGCGAAGTCGTCGTAGACGTGGGCGTTGTCTCCGAGTCCGGCCAAGAGAACCATCGGGGGACCATCACCGCCCCAATCGAGCACTTCCAGCGTGACGCCGGGTTCCACTTCGACGAAGCGGGCCTGATGCGGCGAGTTGTCTGCCAAGCTTGGCGGTAATGGAGATTCCGATATCGGTTGCGCCGTAGCTTCTAGAGAAAATAGCGACCGAGATCCGCACCCCGTCACGAAAAGGGCCGTGCAGAGAGCGGCTAACACGGCCCGTGCTTTGGGAAGCTCCATGGGGCTAAAACGTTAAAGGAGTGGTCGGAGTGATGGTCTGGGTGAGTGTCTTGAGGATCTGTATAGCCTGAGCCCCGCTACTGGGGTCCGTACTCTCGGTAGTGAAGACTACGATCGTGATATCTTGGGAAGGAAGATAGCCGTAGGCACCGCTATAGCCGTTGAAGCTAGGGTTTTGAGCGTACCAACCGTTGGCCACGACAAAGCCAAAACCTAGATAAGGTCCGGTAGGATTCGCGGCAGCCGGACGTTGGATCACTTTTTGAAAGGAGGCTGGAGTCAAAAGTGCCCCGGTTCCGTGCAGCCGTAGCCAACGTCCTAAATCTCCGAAATTAGAGTACAGCGGTCCGGACTCCCCAGTCCAGGTGGGGTCCCAGAAGGTGGAGTCTTCGTAAACCTTTCGCTGCGAACTGAAGGCGTGAAGGACGGGTGAGGGGAGGTCGGCGTTGAGGCTGTAACCGGTGTGGTTGAGACCCAGCGGCTCAAGAACCAACTCCTGGTAGAGTTCGGGCATCTTCTGTCCCGAGGCGCCTTCCATGGCGTTGGCCAGAATGCTGTAGCCCGTGTGGGAATACTGCTGTCGTGTCCCCGGTTCGAAGTTCAACGTCCCATCTTTGACGCTGTAATCGATCAACTCTTGTCGGGTGAAGGCACGCAGAGGTTCGGCGGAAGCAAGGTCGACGAAATCAGGATCTTCGACGTAGTCTTTATAGCCTGAAGTGTTGCTGATCAGCATCCCCACCGTGACCTTGTCCGCGGCAAGAAGGTCAGGCATCCATTTTGAGATTTTGTCGTCGAGCGAGATCTGACCCTTCTCCACCAAGCGCATGAGAACTGTCCCAATGAAGGTCTGAGAAATCCCGCCGATCCGCACCTGCATGTCGGGCGTTGCCGGAACGTTGGTCATCGAATCGCCCAGAGCTACGGTCAACACTTCCTGGTCCCCAACACGGACGGTGGCCAACAAGGCCTTCACCTTGGAGCTTGTTTTCAAGTCCTGAAGCTGAGTTCGGATGGCGGCAGCATTGAGGTTGGGAGAGGGCTGGACAGGTTGGGCGGAGGCGGCGAAGCTGTTCGCTCCGTTGTTCCCGCACGAGACCACTAGTAGGGCGCACAAGCCGAGGGCCAGTTTGCTCAGGATAGGGACGGAGGGCTGCTTGGATCGAGTGTTTGATGTTTTTCTCACTGTCGAATCGATGCGTCGAATTCCTGGCGCATCCTTCCGAGATCCGCTTCTTAAAGTTCCAACAAGAAATATCACATCGTGGGTAGTTTTTTCGCGGAAAGGCGCGATGGCTGGGTCAAGCCGCCTGGGTCGGTCTCACTCTTTTAGAGTCACCGCGAACTGGCTACCGATTGGCCCGGCACACAGCACTAGGCTACCTTTGGAAGCGAAGACATCTTGGGAGTCAAAAACGCTATCGAAGATGGGTTTATGATCTGGGCCCAGCACCAGCACTCGTCCACCAGCGGGCAAGCCAATCTGGACGATAGCATCCTCTCCCAGTTCCAGCCACTCGTTGTAGCCCTTGGGTCCGATCGTCACAGTATTCACTCCGGTCTTTGAGGTCGCCGGTTCCGTGTCGGAATAGAACATGTTGCTGGTTCGTGCCCAGTCGTGGCCGTTGTCTTTCCACAGTTCCAGTTCCGTCTGGTCCCGCAGATGGGTGCCCGCGACACTGGCGTAGGTCGGGTTTTCGATCTTCTTAAGTCCGGCGAACTCCAGGTATCCGTCGAGTCCCTCATAAGTTGCCGGGTTGACCACCAAGGGTATGGCAGCCGTTATCATCGTGGTGGGCATGTTTCGCAGGAACCACGGCCCGCTTTGGTCCCCAAGCAACCCGACAGGATTTTGCTCCACTTTGACTTGTTGGAACGTCACCCAGTCGACGGCATAAACGGAGGCTGCGTCGATAACTCCTTTGTGCGGCGTAGCGACGATGTAGTTGGTATTGTCGATGGTCGTCAAATAGAACGTCTGATGGGTCTTCGGTAGGGAGAACAGGCCGTCGCTGTAGGCGAGGCTGTAAAGAGGTGCGGCGGGCTCGCTTTCCGGCTCCCCCTTGGCTTTCAGCGTAAGAACGTCGAGATGTTTCTGGTCTTCGCTGAAGCTGACCTTATACGCCCCGGGCCCCTCGTTCACATAATAGCCCTCATACTTTTTGAATTCGTCGGGGATCGTCTGCGCTTCGCTGGGCCTTGTCACAAGGGGACTTTGCTTGCGAGCCACGCCCGCTTCATTTAGCAATTCCACCAAGATCGGGCGTGTCAGATTCTCGCTGAACGCGTTGCCAGAGATCAGCACCGCGATGACCAGACCTTGGTTGGGCAGAACCTGGAGATTGGCGGAGTAGAACATGGTGTTGCCGCCTTTGCCCACGATTTTGATGCCGTCAACGTCATAGGGGCTGAGGTCGGAGTAGTCCCAGCCCATCGACATAAACGGTGGTCGGTTGCGTAAATGCTTTCCGAAGGGTGTCTTCTGCGCTGTCTGGATCTCCTTGAGCGAACTCTCAGAAAGAATGTGCTTGCCCAATGTCGTAAAGCTGTTGCCAAATCGGCACAGGTCCTCAGCGGTGGAAGACAAGCCGCCTGCCCCGAGAACCTCGACGACTTCCGCCGGATTCTTGAGGTCCGTCCTCTTGTCGTAGGTCTCCGCTCGGTCTGTCTGACTGCCCAGCGCCCCCACACTCAGCCCGGTGTCGTGCATGCCCAGGGGCTGAAAGACTCGCTTGTCGATGAAATCAATGAACCTTTGACCAGAGACCCGCTCGACCACCATTTCCGCTAAGGTGAATCCGTCGTTGCAGTACATCGAGTCGGCCCCGGGGGCGTGCTTGAGATGATCACGGGCCAGTGTGTCTAGCAGGAGCTTGTGGGAATCGATTTCGGGAGCAAAGCTCATCACAAAAGACGAGCCTGGCAGCCCGGAGGAGTGATTGAGCAACATTCGGACGGTGATGTCTTTATACCGCTCATCTTTCATCTTGAAGTCGGGTAGGTACTTGACCACAGGCTCATCTAAAGAGACTTTCCCCTCATCGACCAACATAAGGATGGCCACCGCAGGGAACATCTTGGAAGTCGAGCCGATGTTGAACCGGGTCTTACTGTCGACCGGATTGTTGATAGCGCGTTCGCGTACTCCCATCCCGTCGGAGAAGATGAACTTCCCTTTGTCCATGATGGCGATCGAGACACCGCTGCCTTGGCCTTTGGTGATGGCGTTCCAGGCAGATGTTCTGGCGGCGCGGATGGTGGCGTCGTAGTGGCTGGGTTCCTGGGCTTGGACTGGAGTCCAGCATAATGTCAGGGCCAGAGCCGCGGGTAAGAGTTTGCCCCAGATGCCTTGTCGTGAAATGAGTTTCATGGATTCTCCTTTGAGCGATCGTAGTGAATTCCACGGCGACGTGGCATCCTTTGGTTAACGTCTAGGGAAGCTTGCCCGCTTTGGGCACGTCCTTCTGGGGAGCCGTGCGGAGAAACATCCCACCAGGGCTCTCGAACAAGAGATCGAGTTTCAAAGAGTTCACCTGACCTTGTTCGTCGGGATAAAAAGTTGCGAAGAGCGGCGCGCCGTAGGGGTCTCTTGGGTCCACGAATAGGAAAGTGTCTCGATTCCAAGGCTTGAGTTTCATATCGAGTCGAGGCGGGAGAATTGCCCGCAGACCGTCTTCCTCGACTCGCACTTCAAGCTTTCCGAAGCTCTCTTGGTGATAGGTCCCCGCATATTGATTCAAAGCCATGGGTGGCGCTGCCTTGGCGGGGCGCTTGGGAGTGGTGGGCAGAGCGGCCAGGTGGGCTTTGAGGAAATTGGAGCTGTAGTCTTGCTCGGGTTGGTCAAGGTAAAGGTCGTAGAATTTGTACATCAAAGCCTCGGGGAGCTCGCTGTCGGAGAAATTCGTAAGGACCACGATAGCAACATCGGAGTCAGGGATCAGGCCGATCACGGCTTTAGAGCCGCTCGTACCGCCGTTGTGCC
>JBBKWP010000008.1:0-28863 GCA_037968995.1 Candidatus Xenobia bacterium | reverse complement strand
CTCGTATATGGCTCCTGAACAGGCCTCGGGACGTCCGGCGGACGAACGCAGCGATCTCTATTCCCTGGGGGTCATCCTCTATGAAGCCGTCTGCGGCCGAACCCCCTTCACCGCTGACGATCCAGCTTCCATCCTCTACATGCATGTCCACGAAGAGCCGCGCAATCCTAGAAGTCACAACCCGGACATTCATCCTGAACTGGAAAAACTGATCTTGCAGCTGATGAGCAAGCAAGCCGACCAACGCCCTAGTAATGCCCGAATTCTAAAAGAGCAGATTCAGAAGTTACGAAAGGTCCTGACTGGCGAGTTGACGATGATGGAAACGCCCGCCGTCAAGATTCAGGGAGGCGTCGGTCTGCCCCAAGCTTTACCCAAGGCCGTTCCGTTGGAGCCTGCTCCCGGCGAGGCGGTCTCGGTGTTGACCGCGGACGTACCAGGTTTCGGGCTGCTCACTCGCGGACGAAACCCTCTAGAGGCTACCGAATTGGAAGCGGAGTTGGTGGAAAGCCTAGAGGAATCGGTCCGTCAGCACGACGGTCGGGTGCTTGATCGTTATGGAACCCGAGTGGTGGCGGCCTTCTGCGGTCGTGACCACGGTTCTCGTGCGGTGCATTCGGTTCAGCACATGCGTACTCGAGTCGGGGCGGTCCTCAATCGCTATTCCTTAGAAGTCGTTCCGACCGTTTCGGCCGGGGTCTTCGGGGGAGAGTTGCCCCAGCGCAAGTCGGGAGATTCTTGGGAAGAGGTCGCCAAGCAAGAACTCATGCATGGAGCCGCGAGGTTGGAGCGACTTTCTCGGAAGCTGCCCGACGATACCCTCGTGAGCGAGGACTGCTTGGCAGACAATTTGCGCTCGGAGCACCTGCGCTCCCTGTTTGTTCGCGGCCGTCGCGAACCGATCAAGGTTTTTCGAGTACGACCGGCCTGAGCTAGAAGCTAACCCCCACGGGTAGTGTTTTGTTTTTGTTAGCCTGGAACGCTGGTCGAAGTCTCGTGCCGCAGGAGCCACTTCTTTGTGTTGATTCCCCCAGCGTAGCCGGTCAGCTGGCCGGAAGCGCCGATCACTCGATGGCAAGGCACCACAATGGAGAGTGGGTTCAAGGCGTTAGCGCGGCCCACGGCGCGGGCACCGCCAGGACATTCAAGTCTCCGTGCGAGCTCGCCGTAGTTCGTGGTTTCACCAAACGGAATGGCTGTGAGAGCAGCCCACACCCGTCGTTGGAATTCCGTTCCCGGGGCATCTAATGGTAGCTCGAAGTCTTGAAGCGTGCCATGGAAGTACTCGTTCAATTGCTGTCGGGCCATTTGCAAAACCGAATTCTCCGATAAGCTGTCCTGAGGGGACGGCGCACCTTTATGCTCAGAGAAGTAGATGCCAACCATCGCGACCTCTGTAGCCCGTAATCTCAAGGGTCCCAGAGGACTCTCTATCGTCGTTTCGTTGATCATTTTTTTCTCCTTGGACCGTTATCTTTTTGTTTGATCTCTGTCGAGGCCCCGGAGAACTCCGGGGAGTACCACAGGTGCATAGCCGCGTAGGCACTCCAAGGTCTCCAAGCGGGGTCCGATAGACCCGCCCCTCCTAGACGTTTCTTCAGGACCGCATCTCCGTGAGGCCATCCGTCGCTCCAGGATAAGCCGCGCATGGCGATGTAGCTAGCGGTCCAAGGTCCGATCCCGGCAATCTTTATCAGCTCCGCGATGACTTGTTCAGGGTTGCCGCCAGGTCGAACATCGAGTCGCCTTTCGGAGAAGGCTAACGCTAGGTCGTGGGCCGCGCGACTACGAGAGCGCAGCCATCCCAACTGGCCCAAAGTCGGCTGTTCGGCTGCTAGAAACTGCTCCGCGGTGGGGGAGAGCCGGTCGAGTCCATCGACGGGAGTGGTCACAGGTGTGCCCAGTTCCCGCGCCGTTCTTGAGGCTAGCTTGGTCGCTCCCGACACTGAGATTTGCTGTCCTAAGACAGTACGCCAGGCCAATTCAAACCCGTCGACGGTGCCGGGAACCCGTACCCCTTGAGACCGTGCTAGGCTCGCTTTAAAGCGAGGATCCAATGAGAGATGGGCCTCGATCGTCGAGGGGTTGGCATCGAGGTCGAACAAAGCGCGCAGTTTGCCAAGCACGAGCGGTAAGACCGGCAATAAGCCGTCGGAAACCTCGGCTAACAAACGCCCTTCCCTTACCCTTCGAACGCGCACCCAACCTTGATGAGAGCCGATCGCCAGAGTACGGGAGTAGCAGGTTTCTTCCACCTTTTCCACGCCGGCCAACGCGTGCTTGTCCAGAAAGTCCAACAGAGCATCCCAGGCTAGGGGTGGGCGATAGGCTAGGGTCAGGTTGAGTCGAGTGTTCGGTGGAAAGGTCGTACGCTTTCGTAAATCTGTGGGGTTCATCGAATACTTGGACTGGAACAGAGCGTTCAGTCGACGAAGGCTTTGAAAGCCGGAGGCGAAGGCGACTTCGGTCACGCTGAGGGCTGTCTCGGTCAACAGCTGTTTGGCCAACAGCAGACGCTGGGTCTGGGCTAGTTCCACGGGCGTGACGCCAAGTTCTGACTTAACGATTCGACGCAAATGGCGACTGCTCAAACCCATGTTGGCCGCTAAGTCTTCCAAGGACCCTCCTTGAGACAGGGCTCCTGACTTGATCTGTTGAGCCGTCGCCCAGGCTGTCTGTGAAGGAAGGTCGACCGGCGCCCGGCCGGGGGCTAGTTCCGGGCGACACCGCAGGCAGGGGCGAAAGTTTTGCTGCTCGGCTTGGGCGGGGTAAAGAAAGAAGCGACAACGGTCCCGTCTCGGAGTACGTGCCGGACAGATCGGTCGGCAGTAGATTCTGGTGCTGGTGACCCCAACGTAGAAAGTCCCGTCAAAACGGGCGTCTCGGGCTTGCAAAGCGCGGTAAAAGACTTCGTGGTCCAACTCCATAGGCAGAAGTCTAGCATAGCCCGGCTTACATGCTCGCCATTTTCGGACATGGCAGTTGGACCATGAGAAGAGCCCACGGTTTGACTTTAGCCCTCTGTAGAGCTAACGTGAGAGCGTGCAAGTGTTAACATTGGTGAAAGCCTGTTCCGTTGCTTTAGCGGCAGGTGCCCTTTCCTTCCTTATCGCGGAGTGGCGTTTCTATCGAACCACTTTCTCGAACAAGACCGGGCCAAATTTCGTGCCTCGAGTTCCCGACAGTGCGCGACTTATCCGTCGCACCGTGGGGTCGACGTTGCTTTTTGTCATGAGTCTGCTCATGTTTTTAGGTCGACTCCCGGAGTCCCATCAGGTTCCGGCTGAAGACGTTCTGACAATGTTCTATTACTGGGCCGCGGTTTTCGCGCTGGCGATGCTCTTGACGATGATCGCCTTTTACGATGCGGTCGCGGGAGTGAAGAAGATAAGTTCCATGGCGACTCTTGAGCAGGCCAAGGAGCTTTCAGCGTTAGCTGAACAGCTTCGTCGAGGCGAATCATCGGGTCGGAGTCCCGCGCATAAAGAACCAACGCTTCCCGTTGAAGATTAAAGTTTGCGGTTTGACTCGCTCCCAGGATGTTCAACTTGCCGCTGAACTAGGCGCGGATCTTTTTGGGTTCGTGATGGCCCCCAGCCCAAGACAAGTTTCCTGGTTAGATCTGTCTCGTTTGACCCAATGGGTTCCTAGCGGGGCCCTCGCTGTAGCGGTTCTCGTCAATCCTTCGCAAGGAGAGGCCGACCGAGCACTAGAGTTGGTGGATCGTGTGCAGTTCCACGGCGCCGAAACGGCCGAGTTCTGCGGGCGGTATGGTCGCCGGGCCATCAAGGCTTTGAGAATCAAAGACGCTTCCGACCTCGACCGGGCGCGGTCCTATGAGGGCTCCGTGGGGGCGATCCTGCTAGACAGCTATGTGCCCGGGGTGGCCGGCGGGACCGGAAAGATTTTCGCTTGGGAACTTCTGCTCGGCCAAAGATTTCGATGCCCGGTCTATTTGGCTGGAGGACTCAATAGCGACAATGTGACAGAGGCTTTGAAGGTGGAGTCCGTACAAGGACTGGACGTCAGCAGCGGCTTGGAGTCCAGTCCCGGACACAAGGACCCGCTCAAGTTGAGCAGTTTTTTTCGCGCGGCCCGCCAACAATAAGGCCATGCCTGGGAGTATATCGATGCAATCGTTGAAGAGTTGGCCCGACCAATATGGGCGTTTTGGAGATTACGGCGGACGATTCGTTCCGGAGACTCTACACAGCGCTTTGGTGGATCTGGAACAGCAGTACCGCGAAGTCAAAGACACTCCCGAGTTTCAAGACGCCCTGCGTCGCGAGTTGACGGAATTCTCTGGACGCCCCACGCCGCTGACTCGAGCCTGTGGGTTGGAAGAAGCGTGGGGAGGTCCTAGGATCTGGCTCAAGCGCGAGGATCTCAACCACACCGGGTCTCACAAACTCAATAACTGCCTGGGCCAGGTTTTGCTGGCCAAGCGATTAGGCAAGACCAGAATTATTGCTGAGACGGGGGCCGGCCAACATGGAGTCGCGACGGCGACCGTTTGCGCGCGCTTCGGCCTGCCCTGCGTGGTATACATGGGGGCCGAAGACGTCCGGCGTCAGGCCCTCAATGTCTATCGCATGAAGCTCCTTGGGGCGGAAGTCGTTTCCGTGGAATCGGGAGCGAGAACCCTAAAAGACGCCACCAACGCGGCGCTGAGGGATTGGGTCGGAACGGTGGAATCCACGCACTACATCATCGGTTCCGTGGTAGGGCCTCACCCTTTCCCTATGATGGTCCGCGATTTTCAGTCGGTCATTGGGGAAGAGATCAAGAACCAGATGACCCGACTTCCCGACAGAGTGATCGCCTGCGTCGGCGGTGGGTCGAACGCGGCCGGCGCTTTTTTTCCCTTCATCGAGCAGCAAAGCGTTCGCTTGGTTGGCGTAGAGGCGGGTGGACGCGGGACAGCGGCAGGCGAACATTGCCGGTCGCTTTGTGCCGGGCAGCCCGGAGTCTTACACGGAGCCAGAACTTACCTTTTGCAGGTCGATGGGCAGGTTGGTGCGACGCACTCCTTGTCCGCCGGGCTCGACTATCCCGGTGTCGGACCGGAACATGCTCACTGGAAGGATACCGAGCGGGTGCTTTATGAGTCGGTGGACGATGCCGAGGCTCTCGTGGCCTTTGCCCAAGTGGCCCGCTGTGAAGGCATCATCGCGGCCCTGGAAAGCTCCCACGCATTCGCCTGGGCGGCCCGCAACGCCAAAAAATATGCCAACGAAAAGGACTGGGTGATCTGTTGCTCCGGTCGTGGAGACAAAGACGTCAAAGAGGTGGAACGCTTGACTGAGGAGCTAAGAGCATGATTTTCCCGAGCGATGTTGAGGGACCCGTCGTGGTTCCCTACTTGACCTGCGGGTGGCCCAGTCCCGAAGGTTTTCTCCAGTCGGTCGAGGGTGCCGTGGAAGCTGGCTGCACGGTTTTTGAGGTGGGTTTTCCTTTCTCGGACCCCATCGCTGATGGGCCCGTCATCCAGCAGACCTCGAGCGAGGCGCTTTCCGCCGGAATCGATCTCGACCGATGCTTTGAGTTGACCCGCGAGGCGACCGAGAGAACGGGCGGGCGGGCCGTGGTAATGACCTATGCGAATTTGGTTTTCTATTCGGGTCTCGATAATTTTTGCACACGCCTGGCGGAATCCGGAGGATGCGGCTTGATCGTTCCCGACGTAAGCTTCGAGGAGTCGAGGCCCGTTGCGAAAGCCTGCTCGGACGCAGGACTTGAGATGGTCTCGTTTGTCGCCCCCACCAGTGCTAAGGAGCGCAGGAAGAGCATCGCCCAGCAAGCTCAGGGATTTTTGTATTTGGTAGCTGTTCGAGGCATCACCGGGGGCGCGACTCAGATGAACGACGAGTTGGCGCAGTTGATCGCCGACGCGAAAGCCGCGAGTTCTGTCCCGGTGCTGGTCGGCTTCGGGGTGAGAACTCCCGAACAAGTCCGGGACATGGTAGAAAAAGGAGCCGATGGCGTCATTGTGGGAACCGCTCTTTTGGAGGAGATCCGACGCGCCCACGAGCGAGAAGACTCTCTGAAAACTGCGGTGCGAGACTTTTTGACACCCATGGTTGCGGCTGCCAAGGGTGTCAGGGCTTGACTTGAAGAATCACTGGAGTCAACGGCTCCAACGGTAAATCTATTTTATGATCTCGAACGGTGAACTCTCGGCCGCTGATGGCGTCCACCAAAACCGTGCCGTCGGCCAGATGGCTTTCGGCTCGCAGCGGTATCTGACGCTGAGAGGGTTGGGAACCGTTGTGGAAGATGGCAATCACTTCTTCTTTGTCGGTGGATCGCGAGAAGGCGTAAACTGAGTCGTCGACCCACATTTCTCGTTGGGCGCCTTCTTGTAGGGCGGCTGAACTGTTGCGCAGATGAGTCAGCTTTTGCAAGTTGGCTTTGAGGTCGGGTCGAGCTGTGAAGTCCATCATCTCGCGATTGTGAGGGTCGTCTCCGCCGGAAAATCCGGCTTCCGTACCATAGTAAACGGAGGGCACTCCCCGAACGGTCATCTGGAAAGCCAAAGCTTGGTTGAGCCTCTTGTCGCCCTCACCAGGGCTGTTGTTGTTGGCGGTGGCCAAAAACCTGGGAAGATCGTGATTGTCTAAGACGGTGACGAGTTTTTCTGGAGCGTCATAGAGGCTGTCTTGCGCTAATCGTTCGGCTACTTTTTTCATGCTGGCGCCTTGGCCAAAGGTTTCTCGAATCGTGAAGTAGAGCGGGAGATCAAAGAGGGAGTCGATTCCGGCCCTTTGATAGTCGGCGACGACATTGGGGTCACCGTGGAACGCCTCACCCATGACGAAGAGATCGTCTTTGCCGGAGCGTTCTTTCACCTCAGGCACAAATTTAGCCCAGAAATCTTTACTGACGTGCTTGATGGCGTCGAGGCGTATTCCGTCGACTCCGGTCTGCTCGATCCACCAAAGGGTGTTGTCGACCAAGTATTTGTAAGTCTCGGGATTCTCTTGATTGAGGTCCGGAAGGCCTCCTAGGTCGCCTTGTTCCACTTCGCGGGGGTCGTTCCAGTTGTTGATCCCGCCCTGGTTATGAAACCAGTCCTTCTTGTTGGGGTCTTCTAAGAACTTGTGGTCTGGACCGACGTGATTGAGCACAACATCGAGAACGACTTTGAGGCCACGTTCGTGGGCTTCCTTCACTAGGTTTTGGGCGTCAGCCATTTTGCCTTGGTGTTCCTCGACGCCGTAGTGGTCGCGAATCCAGTAGCCATGGTGACCAAATCCGTGATAGTCGCCGATGTTGATCTGTTCGGTGTTGTCAGCCAAGGGGGAGAGCCAGATGCTGGTGGCTCCTAAAGATTTGATGTAGTCGAGTTTCTCGGTCAGGCCTTTGAGGTCTCCTCCCCAGAAACCGGCCGGATGCGATCGGTCCACCGCGAAATTGTTGGTCAGATCTCCGTCGGAGAAGCGGTCGGTCAGGGGGAAGTAGATGACCTGGCTTTTGTGCCAGGCGTCCGGGGCTTCCTTCGGCGACGCCGGGCTCACGGCCGGTTTGAGATTTTCTAGGGGAACGACAGATTTTGAGAAACCGTCGTTGCTGGTCGGAGGGAGCGCCAAGGCCAAAGAATGCGCGGAGTTGCCGTTCTTAAGAGGCGTGGGAGCGGCATTCTGAGTCGGGCGGACATATGGTTGGTGGGAGACGATCACACTTTTATTATACGGATTATTCGACAAACTGGGTGAACAGGGTGTTAACAGTTGCAGCATCGATGATGTCTACCGGCCAGGGACTTCGTCGGCCTTTGAGAACGTCTCGAGTATGCTAATTGCCGTAATGGAAAAGTCGGCTTCGGTCAAAGACATCGGAGCTGTTTTAAGAAGAATTGAAGAGCGGGGTCTCAAGCCGTACCTCTCGAGGGGAGATGAGCAAACTCAGGTGGGCTGTCTGGGCGCGCCGCGAGAAGAGGAGCTTAAGGATGAGCTTGCGACTTTGTCCGGGGTTTCAGTCGCTTTTGTGTCTCGCAGTCCTTTTAAGCTTGCCAGTCGTGAGTTCCGTCCCGAGTCGAGTTCCTTTCGCGTGGGCGCGGCCGACGTCGGGGCTAAGAAACTGACCATCATCGCCGGTCCGTGCGCGGTCGAAAGCGCCGAGCAGTTGAGCGAGGTGGGAGCCCTCTTGAAACGGCTTGGAGTGCCGATGATTCGTGGCGGCGCTTACAAGCCGCGAACCTCACCGTATGATTTCCAGGGACTCGGCGTCGACGGCCTCAAGCTTCTAGCGCAAGCCCGGGCGCGCTATGGCTTGAAGGTGGTCACTGAGTGCATCTCACCATCGGACGTTGAAGTGGTGGCTCAGTTCGCCGACATGATCCAGATCGGGGCCCGGAACATGCAAAATTTCGCCCTGCTACAAGAGGTCGGACGGGCTAGGATTCCGGTGCTCCTAAAGCGCGGAATGATGAGCACCATAAAAGAGTTCTTGCTGTCGGCTGAGTATGTTTTGTCACAAGGAAATGAACAGGTGGCATTGTGTGAACGCGGGATCCGGACATTTGAAACCATGACCCGCAACACCTTAGACATCGCCGCTGTTCCGATCTTAAAGCGGCTGACTCATCTGCCGGTCATCATAGACCCCTCCCACGCCGCCGGGGACCGAGAACTGGTACCCGCGTTGTGTTTAGCCGCGGTCGCCGCCGGTGCCGATGGTTTGATCATCGAAGTCCACCCAAAACCTGAAGAAGCCGTATCCGACGGGCCGCAGTCCATGACCTTGGAAGGCTTTGAGGCGCTCTATTCCCTGCTTGGTCCGGTGGCTCAGAGTGTGGGGCGGACGCTATAGGGGACTAGAGGTCTAATTGGCTGAGGTAGAATTTCTCGCCACGTTCGGCGGCTATCTGTCTGACCTGCTGCAAAACATGGACTGCTTTCTCCGACTGATCTGCAGCCTTGAGAAGCCGATAGGCGTTGAACAAGAACCAGGTTTCTCCCATTTTCGTACCGGTTTGCTGCAGTAAGCCGAGCCGCGCGATGTAGAGCTCGGGATCCTTTCTCGCGATGGCCTCAAACGCGCCAGCGAGAGCTAACCAGAGCTGAAAATCGCATTTCACCGAGACTTCATACAGTTCTGCCGTGCGGGTGGCAAAACGCGTCTCGTCTCCGCTCTCATAGGCTAAAATTCCATCGAAAAACAGGGTGTGGGCTATTGTGTGAGCCTGCCCCAAGGCTCGCGCCTTGGCCAAAACCTCCTCGGCTTGAGCACGACTCTTCACGTTTTGACCACGCAAATGGCTAATCCACGCGTAGTAGGAAATGGACGCAACGGCTGGGTCGGTAGCGAAATAGGAGAACGCGAGACTCTCATGATGGTCTGGATTCTCGAGACGGCGCACTGCCTCAAAATGCTTTACCGCTTCGTCGAACTCTCCGAGGATGAAACACGTTTGACCACAACTGGCGTGGGCTGCCAATCGGCGTTCATCCACTTCCCCTGCTAAGTCAAGAAGCCTTTGAGCAATTTCCATTCCCTGGCTCAAATTGCCCGCCACAAAATTGTACGCCCAGAGACCGCACAGAGCAGGAAATGTTGGTTCCGGATCTCCGATTTGGGCACAGATTTCGCGCGCTTGCTGGAAGCAAGATTGGACCTCGGGGTGAGCATAGCCTTTGGTAGCGATGTGTGCCGAGCCTAGACTCAGCAGAAGCTCGATTCTCTGCCCTACCACGGAAAGACTATCGGGGAGAAGCTCCAGAGCCTTAGAAAAATGTCCTATCGCCTCTAGCTCGGCGGACATCCGCATCGCTTTGTTTCCAGCTTTTTGTAGATACGGCACCGATTGCTCAGCTGAAGAGCCGCGACTCAGGTGATATGCCAAAGTTTCGGGAGCATCGTCAGCCCAACTCGGTAAGTGCTCAAGGATGCTTGCCGCTACGTCATTATGAAAACGCTGCCGACTTTTTCGCAATAAGCTGTTATAGCAGGTTTGATGAAACAGCCCCTGACGGAAGCTGAACTCCTGATCTTCTTGCTGCAGAATCAATTGGGTCAAGCTCTCATCGATAACTTCGCGTATGGGCTCGTCGGTCGTGTCGTCGAGCGCCTGAACCAAGCTCTGATTGAATCTTCGACCCACCGCCGATAACCTTTGTAAAGTAGGCTTCCTCTCGCCGAAGCTGTCCAATCGAGCCATAAAGAGATCGTGTAATCGGGCCGTACTTTTGGCGCTAGGATTCCGTGCTAGTTCTTCTGCGAAAAGTGGATTGCCCTCGGCTCTCGCGGCGATAGCGACCAATGTATCGTGAGATATTTTCTCGTTAGCAGTCAGTTTTGCGAGGGTGACAAGATCATCCGTCGCCAACCCCGTAAGCTTCAGGATTTCGCCCCACTCGTCTTGGGGTTCCGAGCGCCAAACGGTCACCAGCATCATGGGATTATCGGGGAGAGCGCCCATCAGCATTCTCAGGAGAGTCATCGATACGGAATCGAGATGCTCGCAGTCCTCACAAACAACCAGTAAAGGTCGTTCCGCGGACATGCGCGCCCATAACTTCACCACGGCTTGCAGTCTCTGCTTTTGGCGACCGGGCACCATAGCCCCCTGCTCTACTTCCAATAGCTCTTTGAGCAATCGCGATTGCTCGGGGTCCGGACATTTTTTGAGGAAGTCCGATTCGCTGTCAAACTCTTGATGCAAATTCTCGAGAACAGAAACCAAGGGAGTCAGAGACGTTTCGAACGTTGGATAGAGCGACACGAGAAAAGACTCCTCGCGACAAATCCTGTCCTTGAGCCATTGGGCCATTCGTGATTTTCCGATTCCCGCGTCTCCTACCAGAGCCACTCCACTGCCGGTCGACTCCTTGGCCCTCTGCCAGAGACTCCACAAGCCCTCACGCTGGGATCTGTATCCTAAAAGCGGGATGTTTGCCCGCCTAGCCCTCGCCATTCTGCGACGAGCCTTTCGGTCCGTAACCCCTTTCAATAGAAAGACTTCCTTGGGTTGAGGCAACCCCTTCAGTGACTTCAAGCCCAGTGATTCCGCCGCCACGCGATGGGAAGTGAGATGATAGGTATCGTCGCTCACCACCACTTCGCCAGGTTGGGCCAAGCCTTGGAGTCGAGCCGCCAGATTGGGAGTCTCCCCCATGGCTAAATTTTCTTTGTGGGCCCCGGCGCCCATCTCTCCTACCACAACGGTACCGGTGTGAATTCCAGTCCTAAGCTGAATGTCTTGAGGGACAGTCTTGTTCCAGTCGGCCATTCGAACATGGATCTCAAGAGCGCTCTCAACGGCCATGGAAGGGCTATCTTCATAGGCTACCGGATATCCGAAGTAGGCCAGAATTCCATCGCCCAGGTACTGCGCTACGTGCCCCTGATTCTTCTCGAAAACTTCCGCGCAGATCGCCTGATAGGCTCGGACCAATTCGCGCAATTCTTCGGGGTCAATAGCGGCGGAGAGATCGGTGGACCCCACCAAGTCGCAAAACATCACCGTGATTTGCCGCCGCTCAGCTTCTAGCTTGGGTGTGGCGCAAAGGGCCGATCCACATTGACCGCAAAACTTGAAACCTGCGGGGCTTGAAAAGCTGCAGGAGGGACAGTTCATAACGATAGCTTAGTCGGCCGGAAGGCAAATTCCGTTTTCCTAAGCGCTACGCGTGGCGCGCGGCCTTCTCGTCCTTTGTCGCGGAGCGGCTCATCGAGGCGTCATCGCCACCGGTCAGTCCTGTCGCTCTAGGTCTCCTAGACTTTTCAACTACCGAGCGAAGAGGTCGAAGCCCAGGAGGGAAGCCGCTTTTTTCTGCGGTACAAGGGCATCAAGTTTTTGAAAATCTAGTCTTCCCTGTAGCCTTCTTGGCAGTTTTTTAGTACCATATGGGAACCCGCACCGAAGCGGGATTGGGAGACCGCATCTTGGCCCTTCATACGACATACTCCAATCTATCGAGCGCTGTGTCCTCCGCGAGTAAAATCCAGAAGCCACAGCAGCCTGCTCAGAAGAGCGCGGGCAAGGTCGTAGCGCCTCAAGACTCCGTTTCCCCTCAAGAAACTTTCTTCTCGACGACAACTCCGCTAAAAACTCCTCGCCCTGGTAGCTCCATGGCGGAGATGATGGAAGATCTCCAAAATAATGGATTTCTTCCTGAGGCCCAAACGGCATCGCCCGAGTCTTTCGTACCTCAACCTCTAAAGCAGGCCCGTCCCGGCAGTGATATGGATCAGATGGTGGCGGACCTCAAGTTGGTCGGCTCTCACCACGCTGTCGTTCAGGTGAACTCCAACGGTACCATCGCAATGCTCGAGGATTCGCCGCTAGAGCAATTCGTCGCGACCACCGAAGCGCGCACACATAGCGCTCACTCGGGGCACCATGACAGTCACCAAGGAGACGCTCTCCTGGGTGGTCACCTTTCCACGGAAGTGATCGAGCAGATCGGTCATCACGCTACGCACACGACGCACGTAGCATCCGAATTGGCCGGTCATGGAGTAGACGTCGGTGGCGATTTGGCGGCCGTCGCCGGCCATGGGACGGATACGGTTCACGCGGTCAGCGAGGTCGCACACCACGCCGCTAACGCCGCCAGCGCGGGCCACGAGGTCGGGAACGTCGTTCATCACGGTGTTTCTGAAGCTCTGGGAGAAGCGGCAATCACTGCCGGCAGCAAGGCGGCGCACGGAGCCTCGCAAGTGGCCAATCACTTGTCCACGGGTTTGGAAGTGGCCCTAGGTTTTGGTTCAGTGGCTTCAGGAGCCTTGGCGGTTCCCTTGCTTTACAACGGAGTCAAAGAACTCAAGGCGGGGATCAAAGAAAAGGATACCGAGAAAACTTTAGAAGGTGTAGGCAACCTCGCCGTTGGAACGCGCAGCGCGGCCGCCGCCACCGTAATGGCTGGGATGCTTTCGACGTCTGAGTTAGTGACCACCGCTGCGGGAGTTGCCAGTCAGTTCTTGACTCCGCTGGGAGTTGTGCACGGAGTGATCGACGGTGTTCTGGGCGTGCGTGACATTGCCAAAGGGAAAACCACGGAAGGTCTCCTCAAAATCGCAGTGGGAACTGCCGTCACCGCGGCCGCACTGGGTGGGGGTCTTCCCGCCATTATCACCGCGGGGGTATTCCTGGGCGCTAAGGTGGTCTACAAAGCGGTGACAAAGAACAGCGAGAAGAAGGCTAGCGAAACGGCGGCCTCCGGACAGCAGACGACCCCCAAGACCACTGAGGCTAAGAAGACCCCCGCGGTGACGACTCAAGTCGCGTCCCTGTCGACGTCCGCCGACGCCGTAACCTCATCGGCCAGAGTCATTGTCCCGAATTCAGATTTTTACGCGGACTTTGCTGGCTCTTCGGGCGGTCAGACCTGAACGTCCGAAACGTTGATCAGGACGTCGAGGTCCTTCAGTTCGTCGCCGGCGCCAACGACTATTACTTTATGGCCGCCGATGGACGTCGGGCGGACATCATCAAATGCCATCCGTTTCAGCCCGAGATTTCGGACCACCTCAACTACTCCGCTTACCTTTGGGTGAAGGCCATTCAGGGCTATTTCTTGTTGCGACAACGTTTCATTGAAGAACATCCTTGCGAGTGGCGGATCGTTCGTGAGGTGGAAGTCGAAGACCCCGAAAGGGACTTCTTCGATGAGATGGGACGGTCCTTAATGGCGGAATTCGCAACGACCTAGTGAGCGAACCGACCTTTAAAGCTCTCCGATGTCTTCGGCCCAGAGTTCGGGCTTTTCAGCGATGAAAGTTCGCATCATCTCGATGCATTCGCTGTTCTCGTAGCAGACGACTTCGACGCCTTGGCTTTCCAAGAACTCCCTGGCTCCCGGGAAGGTGGTGGATTCCCCGACCACCACTTTGGGGATGGCGAATTGCACGGCGGCCCCTGAGCAGAGAAAGCATGGCATCAAAGTGGAATAGAGTACCGTGCCGGCGTAGCTACCAAGTCGACCGCCGTTTTGCAGACAGTCGATTTCCGCGTGCAGGATGGGGTTACCCAGTTGAACCCTCTGGTTGTGTCCTCGAGCCACGATTTCGCCATCCTTGACGAGCACGCTTCCAATGGGAATGCCTCCCTGTTGATAGCTCTTTTTCGCTTCTTCGATCGCGGCTTGTAAAAAAGGGTCAGTCGACATCCCCTAGGATTCGCTTCTCCAGGTGCGAATCTCCTCCGCGTGAGCTTCTCAAGAACCAGTCTGAGACATCACGCGGGACGGATCCTGGCTGTCTTCGCGGCCTCGGTCTGTCTCCATTCAACCTCGTTAGCCCTGGTGGACCCCGAGGTCAGAGACTGGCATGAGATGGTGGTCGCTGCTCAAGACGTTTCGCGAGTGCCGGGTTCGGAACTCTTTCCGGAGGCGCTGGCCGCTCTTGGGGAGTTGGGAAGTGCTTTGGCGAAAGCCCCCCTGGCTGAGACCATGAGCGAACTAGAAGAGCGGCGCGATCTGAAATTTCTGTACTTCACTCCTTGGCATGTGAAGAACAAAGACGAACTGCGGGCGTTTCTCAAGGTCCAGATGGCTAAGGATTTCGGACCGCAGAAGGTCATCGAAACAGAGGCGCTCCTCAAAAGTCTAGGCTTGGCCCCCTTGGACTTTGAGTTGATTCCGTTCTTGGAGGATCTCTATACTTCCCAGATCGCCGGAGCCTACGACCCCGAGTCCGACCAGTTCTTTTTGGTCGACAATCAGGGAGGGCAGTCGGTGCGCTCGAAGTTGGTGGCCAAGGCTACTAACATGGTTGTCGACTCCGTCTCCACCGTAACCATTCACGAACTCGACCACGCTTTAGGCGGACAGCATTTCCCACTCAAGAAGGTATTCCAGTCCTCCAAAGACTGGAGCACAGATCGCCAGATGGGGGTTCTGGCCCTCATCGAGGGGGACGCGACCTTCGTAATGATTGACCATCAAAAAAAGACCCCACCAGAGTCGATGGGGGCAATGACCGAAATCGTGAACGCCGACCTGCTGACAGATATGGTGGGGATGCTGGCCGAATTTCCCATTCCTCTGCCGGGGATGGGTGTTTTTAAAGAGGCTCCGCTCTATTATCAGAAGAGTCTTATTTTTCCGTACTACAGTGGGGCCGAATTTGTCAGCGCTTTGCGGTCAGGTCGTGACGACTGGTCTGACGTCAATGCGGCTTATTCCGATCTGCCCACGGGAACCGAGCAGATCTACCACCCCGATGAGTACCAGTATCTGGTTCGTGAACCCGACATTCCTGACTTCAAGGCCTTACCGAAGTCGTTGGGAGCGTGGGATTTCGTGGTGGACGATACCGGCGGCGAATTTTTACTGAGAATTGTCTTGGAACAGTACGGGGTAAAGGACCCTGCAACCGCCGCCTCCGGTTGGCACGGGGATCGCATTCGAGTCTACCGAAATGGCAAGACCGGGGCCTTGGCTTTCTATTGGGCCATCCGCTGGGACGATGCGCGAGAGGCCGAGGAATTCTACGACTCCCTGGGGTGGAGCTTACCCTTTGTGGTGGAGCGAGATGGCAGAGACTTTTTCCTTTCTTTGGCCTTCACACCTCAAGAATTGAGTCGTCTGCGGGCCGCCATCGTGAGGAAGCCGTGAGTTCTCAGAAGGCCGCTTGGCCGGGCAACGCCCCGGGCTTTTTCTTATGCTTGGGGACCTTCAGCTTAGCTTTTGTCGGGTCCGGACTGATCGGCCGCTCGACGACCGGATTCAATCCCTTGACTCCTTCGATCCTGGCTATTTTGTTAGGCATCGTGATCGCCAACGTGTTTCGACCGTCGGACCGCTTCAAGCCGGGCGTGAATTTTTGCTTAAAGACCATACTGAGAATGGGGATCGTTCTGATCGGTCTGCAGTTGTCGCTGTTGGAAGTCGGTGAGTTGGGGGCTTTAGGCTTGCCGGTCGTTTTCGTGGCGGTGCTCACGGGACTCGTCGGAATCGAGATTTTGGGACGGCTTTTGGGCCTACCTCTGAAGCTGATCTATCTTTTGGCGGCGGGTACCTCGATCTGTGGAGTCACCGCTATCATGACCACCGCACCCGTGGTGGAGGCCGAGGAAAGCGACGTCGTGTACGCCGTGGCCAACGTCACTCTGTTTGGTCTGATAGGGACACTGGCGTATCCCTATCTCATTCCTCATCTCTTCGCGGCCGGAAAGGCATGCGGACTTTTCCTCGGCACGGCCATTCACGACACGGCGCAAGTGCTGGGGGCGGCGGCGAATTATAAACAGTTGACCGGCGACGAAGTGGGGTTCACCACAGCCACGATCACCAAGATGACCCGCAATATGCTTTTGGCTGTGGTGGTACCATATTTCGCCTGGAGGGTCCGCCAGAACCGACCCGCCGGCGAAGTGTCCGCGGTCAAGCAACCGCCCCTTCTGCCGGCTTTCATCGTGGGATTCTTGGGTATGTCACTGATCCGCACTTTGGGAGACTACACCTTGGCAGCCAGTGGAAAAGCCTTCGCTCTTTTGGGAGCGGCGCAATGGAAGACTCTTTTGGTATTCCTTGGGAAAACGCTCGGGGGAACCTGGATGATCGGCTTGGCCCTAGTGGGCGTGGGCTTGAGTCTACGGGCCGACACCTTTCGAGGTCTGGGATTACGGCCTTTTGTGCTCGGGTTCTCCGGAGCGGCGATGGTGGGTCTCGCCTCTTTTTCGACGATCACAGCCCTCTTCCACTTTTTGGGAGGGTGAATCTTAGCGACTGATGACCTGTCCGCCGGTGAGGTCTAACACTCGGCCGCCTTGCAGTCCGCTGAAGAAGTCGTCGCTTTTGGGACGGCCTGTCGTCTTGGCCATAGGTTTCTCCGCAGCCTTACTCCCGAAAGTGGAGCTTTTGCCGCAGGCGACCGGCATGGCTGGGCCTTGCTGGGAATTTGTCGTGGTCGAATAGACCATGTCCATCCGTCCGGCTTCTCCACGTTCGAGCAACAGGCTGCGGAACTGACCTTCGCTACGGACGATTCTTCCACGACCGACTTCCTGTCCAGCGCGTTTGATCACGACGGTTTCGTCAACCTGGAGTTGTACAGCGTTGCACTGCATGAGGTAGTAGGACCCGTCCAGGCAGCGAACGATCGGTCCCGATGCTTGTTGAGCTATTCCCGCGGTGCTCAGTCCGACCGTCGCGAAGAATAATGTTGCCACCAGGGTTTGCAAAAACGATACCTTTTTCATGTTTCTTACTCCTTTGTTGTTTCTTACATGAGCTAGAGGAGACGAAGCGTCGGAAAGTTCACGGTCGGGCGGAAGGTACCAGCGGCGCCGCGCAATTGTCACAGGCTCACGACTGGATTTTTGGTCTAGACATACTAAGCGGTCTACCGAGCCGTAGAGTACAGGCACAACCGATGTGCGGTACGATATAACGCAACGCTATGACTTCACTAGCGCCCCGCTAGTCCTGGGTGTCCTATAGTAGGGGTAAGAAACTATGTAAAGGACACCCAGATGATGATCTGGGTTTAAGGGAGACAAAGACTATGGATTTTCAAAAGTTGACGAATCGGTCGCGCGAAGCGATCGCCCAGGCCGAGAGCTTGGCCCGCCAAGCCTCTCATCAAGAGGTGGATTCGCTTCACCTCATCAAAGCGCTTTTGGAGCAAGACCAAGGGTTGGTATCACCCCTGCTGGAGCGGGCGGACTTCCCGGTGGCCGCCTTCACGAAGTTGCTGGCAGACAAATTGGGTCGAAAAGCTCAGGTTCAGGGTGCTGACCAGTATGTCGGACGCGAGTTGAAATCCGTTTTCGACGAGTCTTTTAAGACACAGTCTCAGATGAAAGATGACTTCGTATCGGTCGAGCATCTGCTGCTTGGTATCTTACGAAGCAAGAATGCGGCCCGCGAACTGATGAGCGGACTTGGTCTTGATGAACATAAGGTGCTACAAGCCTTGGAGGCTGTACGGGGCGGTCAGCGAGTCAGCGGACAAGACCCTGAGGGCACCTACGAGGCGCTGGATAAGTATGCCAGCGACCTGACCAAGTTGGCCCGTCAAGGAAAGCTCGATCCCGTGATCGGGCGGGATGAAGAGATTCGGCGTTCCATGCAAGTGCTGTCGCGCCGCACCAAAAACAATCCGGTCCTCATCGGCGAGCCCGGGGTGGGCAAGACGGCCATCGTCGAAGGCATCGCCGCCCGTATCGCTGCTGAAGACGTACCGGAGAGCCTCAAGAGAAAGCGGGTGCTTTCGCTGGATCTGGGCGCGTTAGTGGCCGGAGCCAAGTTTCGTGGAGAGTTCGAAGAGCGCCTCAAGGCGGTTCTCTCTGAGATTCAGCGAGCCGATGGACAGATCATTTTATTCATCGACGAGTTGCACACTCTGGTGGGGGCGGGCGCCGCCGAAGGCGCCCAAGACGCCGCCAACATGCTCAAGCCCGCTTTGGCTCGTGGCCAGTTGCGCTGCATCGGTGCCACCACTTTGGATGAGTATCGCAAGCACATTGAAAAGGATAAGGCTCTGGAACGCCGGTTTCAACCGGTCTTGATTGGTGAACCGACTGTGGAGGACACGATTTCCATTCTTCGCGGAATCAAAGAGAAGTATGAGGTCCATCACGGTATTCGCATCGAGGACGGCGCCATAGTGGCGGCGGCTAAGCTTTCCGATCGCTACATCACCGACCGATTTTTACCGGACAAAGCGATCGACCTAGTGGACGAAGCGGCTTCTCGTATCAAAATGGAGATCGAGAGCGTGCCCGCCGTGATCGATAAAGCCCAGCGTGAATTAACTCGGCTTCAGATTGAAGAAGAGGCCTTAAAGCTTGAGAAGACGCCTGTTGCGAAGCAGCGACTGAAGGTTCTCAAGGGAGAAATGTCTGAGAAGAAAGAGGAGCTTGAGACCTTAAGAGCCCGCTGGCAACAGGAGCGTGAACTGTTGACCCGCTCGAAGAACCTCAAAGAGGATATCGATCGCTTGAAAACGGA
Organism: Candidatus Xenobia bacterium; assembly: GCA_037968995.1. Lineage (GTDB taxonomy): Bacteria > Vulcanimicrobiota > Xenobia > Xenobiales > JADMJV01 > JAEXNA01. The sequence continues at coordinate 9,964 of JBBKWP010000008.1, read as the reverse complement.
GGCCGAACAGGCCCAAATGCGCGGTGAACTGCAACGTACAGCAGAAATCACCTACGGAAAGTTACCCCAAGCCGAGAAAGAGCTTAAGGAGTTGCAGGACAGGATCTCGGCGAGCCAAGACGGCGACAGCTTTTTGCGAGAAGCGGTCACCTCGTCCGACATCGCGGGCGTCGTGAGTCGCTGGACGGGCATTCCGGTTGAAAAGATGTTGGAAGCCGATAGCGAGAGACTCCTCAAAATGGAGGAGCGCCTGCGCAGCCGAGTGGTTGGACAGGACGAGGCGTTGAGCCGCGTCTCCAAGGCGATCCGACTGTCAAGGGCGGGATTGCAGGACCCGAATCGGCCTATCGGATCGTTTCTATTCCTCGGGCCGACCGGTGTCGGCAAGACGGAGTTGGCGAAGGCCTTGGCGGAGTTTCTCTACGATGACGAGACCAACATCGTGCGCATCGACATGAGCGAGTACATGGAAAAGCATGCGGTCAGTCGTTTGATCGGGGCTCCTCCGGGATATGTGGGATATGACGAAGGCGGACAGTTGACCGAAGCGGTTCGTCGCCGTCCCTACTCAGTGGTTCTGTTCGATGAGATCGAGAAGGCTCACAGCGACGTCTTCAACGTGCTGCTGCAGGTCATGGACGATGGTCGACTGACCGATGGCCAGGGTCGGACGGTGGATTTTCGCAACGCCATCATCATTATGACCAGTAACGTCGGTTCGGAGAGCATTCTCAACGAGTCCGACCCGGAACGAGTGAAGACAGCGGTGGAGAACGCCTTGCGCTCGCATTTTCGACCGGAGTTTCTCAACCGGATCGACGCTCGTATCATCTTCGGACGCCTGGGCAGAGAGGTCATCACGCAGATCGTCGACATCCAGTTGGCGGGCTTCACTCGCCTGCTGGAAGCTCGCGGTTTGCGTCTGGAACTAGGAGACGGAGCCAAGGAGTTCCTAGCCGAAGTGGGCTATGATCCGGCGTTCGGGGCCCGGCCACTTAAGCGGGCGCTTCGAGAATATATCTTGGAGCCTCTGTCCGAGAAGATCATCGCCGGCGAGATCCCCTTGGATTCCGTGGTGAGAGTGGAGCGTTTGGGCGAAGGGCTTCAGATCTTCGCTCTCAAGACGGAAATCGCTCAGGTGGGTTAGATGGTCCGTCGGTTTCTACGCTCCGCTTGGACCAGTGAAGAATAGAAGAGGCCTCGACCTTGACGGTCGGGGCCTCTTTCTTTCGTTGAACTCTGGGGCGCTATCGACCGGTGGGGGAGTAGTGCCAGGGCTCGCCCGGGAGGTTCTTGAAGCCGAAGTTGGTGGCGTTTTTGGCCAACCAGGCGTAGGCACCTCGATTGTTGGCAAAGTCTACCGCCTGCCCCTTTTCATGGTTGCTCGTTCCCGGCTTGGCGGCGAGGTTACCGGTGCCGTTGAGGTATTTCTGGTACAAAACTTCTTGCTCTTGATGGGACCTATGGCCCGAGCGAATTTGTAGATCCACGCCGTCTTTTTTCGCCGCCGCAACCATTCTGTCGAAGTTTCCGGCAATGGAGGCGTCGATTTTTCCACCAGGTCGCTGGACTAGGTTTCCAGTGGCACCACCGACGTCCTCGCTGCCGTGGGCGTGGCCGGCCTCAGAGGCTTGGCCTCCCTGACCGCCTAGAAAGTTCTCGGTTCCGGGACCGCCGCTTCCGCCTGACCCTCCACCGAACTGAGGATTTCCTCCGCCGACGGCACCAGCGCCTTGGCCAACGCTTTTCACCAGTTGAATCATTTGGATCAGCATTGTCGCGGATAAGATGGCCATCATCCCGGAGAAAAAGGCCTGTGCGCCAGCGGAGAGCGGGTCGGAGCTTCCCATTCCCATGCCGCCCTGCAGCATGGACGGGTCCATTCCCATGCCGCCTTGCATCATGCTGGGGTCCATCCCAATTCCCATTCCGCCCTGCATTATGGAAGGGTCCATTCCCATCCCCATGACTCCAGCACCCATTCCCATCATTCGGGAGCCTCCGGACATATTGGCCGTCATTCCGGACATTGGGTTTAGTTCCATAGGATTTATCATGTGCATTGCCTTATCGATCCGTTCGTTGATTCTTGACGGTAGTATCTCTTACGAACGTGGAACGAGGATGGGGGTGGGCCGCCAATTGTTAACATCAGTTTAACAGACCGCGCTCTTTTTCACGGATTGGGCCACTTCCCTAGGCTTGCCTAATAAAAATTCCAGGCAAGCCTTGTAAGTCGTCGCTCGGGTAGGTAGACTAACGCGATGCAGATACACCGCCTTTTCTTTTCGTTGCTTTTCATCGTGTCGTTTTTGGTCTCCACGGCGTTGGCTGAGCCTTCGTCGGTTCAAACCACGTGGCGTCTGCTCGATTATATCGCGGTGGATTATCGAGGGGCCATTTCCGATGGGAAGGTCATCAGTCCCGGAGAGTTCGCGGAGATGGCCGAGTTCGCCGATTCGGCCAAGGAGCGGATTGAGCTTCTACCTGACTCCGCGGCGAAGCCCGAACTCCTCCTTGGGGTGGATGAATTGCGCAAAGCCATCGCTGCCAAAGCGTCCCCCGATGACGTCGCGGTAGCGTCCCGGACTCTGGCCGCTGAGCTGATTCGGGCCTATCCGGTGCCGTTGGCCCCTTCCCAGGTTCCGGACTTCTCACGAGGGGAAGAACTTTACAAGAAGAATTGTGCGAGTTGCCACGGGATGACCGGCGACGGGGCCGGACCGGCTTCGGCGGGCTTGGATCCACCCGCCATCGCGTTCCTCGACAAGGAACGGGCCCAGGAGCGGAGCGTTTTCGGGCTGTATCAAGTGATCGAGCAGGGCTTAGACGGCACCAGTATGGCCAGTTTCGAGCACCTTCCTCCCGAAGATCGGTGGGCCTTGGCTTTCTATGTTGGGACCTTCGCTTATCCTGAGAGCGACAGCGCCGAAGGAGAACGGGTATGGGAGACGGACTCCGACCTGCGATCGAGTTTCGATATGAAAAGGTTGGTAGGGACAACCCCTGCGGCCCAGATGAAAGAGTTGGGGGACCCGTCATCCGATCAACTGGTCGCCTATCTTCGCCGTCATCCGGAAGCTCTCGGTCAGACGACGGAAGGCTCGCTGAACTTGGCTCGCACACGACTCAAGGAGATGATGACGGCTTACAACTCCGGTGACAGAAAAACCGCGGGCGATCTTGCTCTGTCAGCTTATCTCGACGGATTTGAACCCGTCGAAGCGGTTCTTGCCACGCGCAACCGAGCTCTTTTAGCCGAAGTAGAGAAGGCGATGGGGAGTTTGCGGGCCGGAGTGGCCGACGGACTGCCCAGCGACGAGATTCAGACTCGGGTGCAGTCGGTCGACGCTCTCTTCGTTCAGGCCGAGGCCGCGATGTCTGAAACGACAGGCTCGGCAGGTTCCAGTTTCTTTGGAGCCCTAACCATTCTCTTGAGAGAGGGACTTGAGGCTCTCCTGGTTGTGGTGGCCATGCTCACGTTTTTGCGGCGCGCGGAACGCAAGGATGTTTTGCCCTATGTCCACGCGGGTTGGATTACGGCCATCATCGCGGGAATATTTACCTGGGGAGTTGCGAATTACTTCATCGCGATCAGTGGCGCGACCCGAGAACTCACCGAAGGCCTAGGATCGCTGGTCGCGGGGATCATACTTTTGTGGGTCGGCGTTTGGATGCACGGCAAGAGCAATGCTGATGTTTGGCAGCGCTACATTCGTGAAAAACTCGGTCAGGCACTGACCGGACGGTCCGCCTGGTTTCTCTTCGGACTGTCCTTTCTGGTGGTGTATCGCGAAGTTTTCGAGACCATTCTTTTTTGCGTCGCTCTTTGGAACCAAGGGAACACAGGGGCGCTCTTGGCCGGCGCTGCCGTGGCAGTCCTGGCCCTAGCCGGAATCGCCTGGGCCATGATTCGTTGCAGCAAAGTTTTGCCGATTCGCCAGTTTTTCGCCTACAGTTCCGCGCTGATCGCCGTGCTTGCTGTGGTTCTCACAGGCAAGGGAGTCGCGGCTATGCAGGAGGCGGGATTCTTTCCCATCAGTCCGCTCAGCGGACTTCCTCGCATTGAGATGTTGGGGATGTATCCGACCATGGAAGGAGCGGCCGCTCAAATGGTGATGCTCCTTCTGTTAGCGGTAGGCTTCGGATACAATCAACGATCGGCCAAAGCGAGCACCAAAAGCTAGGGAGCCAACCGGAAACCCCGTGTCGATGGGGGTCCCGGTTGGCTCCCTAGAGGCTCGCGCGGGTTCTCCGCTTCAAACCCGGACGGCCTCGGGCCGGAGTTGATGGTGGGGGGTGAAGAACTGTCGGTAGGTCAGCCAACCCGTAGCTAGGCCCGTGAGGGCGGCGGCACCGATCAGCATATACATCACGATGATCTGAAGGACGACAGCCTGCAACGGGGAGGCTCCAGCCAGAATCATTCCGGTCATGGCTCCCGGCAACTGAATCAGACCTACGGTTTTCGTGGTGTCGATGATGGGAGTCATTCCGGTATGAAGGGCTTCATGGAGGTACGGTCTGATGGCCTGGCGGGACGTCGCCCCCAACGCGAGAGCCGCTTCGATTTTGGTCCTGTGAGCTCTGACGTCGTCAGCCACCCGTTTCATGACTAGGGAACAGACGTTCATCGAGTTTCCGATCACCATTCCCGCGATGGGAATGACCTGCATCGCCGTGAAGTCAAAAATGTCCAGAGCCACCAGCAGAAAGAGGGTGGAAAACCCTCCGAACCCTATGGCCAGTAGCGCGATGCGCTTTGCGTGAGGGGTAGCCCGACCACGTTGTCCCGCGGTATAGCCGGCCGTGGATACCATAACCATCACAATCAGAAGGATGACCCACGGGTTGTCGGCCTGGAAAACATAGGTAAGGGCGTACCCGATCGCCACCAACTGCAGAAAGGCACGAACGACGGCTGTGGCCATGTGTTTTTCGAGGTCTAAGACTTGCCACCGAGAGATGATCCCGGCGACAAGAACTAAGACGAGCGCTGAGGCGATCCGGGTCAAGGAGGCCGTGGTAAGAATTTCAGCGGTCACTCAGGGGGTCTCTCCTTCGACCCGAGAGAGGAAGAACTGTTCGCGAACAGTTCTTCGACAGTCCCGCACCTGACTACCCGGCCGTCGTCGAGTTCGTAGGCTCGCTGGGCGGTTCGCCGCACTTCTTCGAGGTCGTGGCTCACCCACAGTACGGAGAGGTTGGTGTCTTCGCGGAGCTTGGCAACGGTTTGCCAAACCTGCTCTCTGGCCACGGAGTCAAGCGCACTGGTAGGCTCATCCAAAAGGAGGATCTCGGGTTGGCAGGCCAGGGCTCTAGCCAAGGCTACCCGCTGGGCTTCACCACCAGAAAGCTCAACCACGGAGCGTTTCGCGAAATCTTTGGGAAGGTTAGCGGCTTCGAGGAGTTGGGCGATCCTCACCCCGCTCAACTCGGACTTTTGCAGTCTCTGGCTGTAGGCAATGTTCTCTTCCACAGTTCCGGGAAACAGGGCCGGGGTCTGGAAGACCATCCCAACTTTTCGCCTCAACGCGATCACGTCCATGGTTGTGATGTCCTGTCCGTAGAACTCGACCGTTCCCGGGGGCGGTTCGTTGAGGCGATTGAGACAACGAAGCAGGCTGCTCTTGCCACAACCACTGGGACCGAACAGCCCGACGACCTCCCCCGGCACCAGGGACAGAGAGATATCTTTGAGGATCTGTCGATCTCCAAATTGCAAGCTCAGGCCTTTGACGCAGATGGCTGGAGGTGCACTTTTCACGGGAATGTCTCACCTCCCAGGCCTTGCAGGATGGGGCAGTGAGGGCGCTCATCTCCTCGGCAATGGGCGACCAAATGTTCGAGGGTTTCCAGCATCTCTTGAAGCTCTCCAATCTTCGACTTTAATGCCTCGATGTGGACCACAGCAAGCGTCTTGACATCGCTGCTGGCGCGTTCTCGGTCCTGCCAGAGCGAGACAAGGTCTCCAATCTGCTGAATGGAGAATCCTAGGTCTCGGGCTCTTCTGATAAAACTTAGGGTGTGGACATCCGATTCTTCATACTTACGATAACCTGATTCTGTACGGGAGGCTGCTTGTATGAGTCCGATCTCCTCGTAGTAGCGAATCATTTTCGCCGAGATTCCGGAACGATCGGCGACGTCACCTATAGTCATGACTGTTTCCGTTTGCCAGATTCTTTAGGGGGGGAGGGGGAAAAGCGCTTCAGCCGGAGAGCGTTCCCCACCACAAAGACACTGGAAAAGGCCATGGCGCCGGCGGCAAGCGCCGGAGTGAGCAACGTCTGGGTGAGGGGATAAAGGGCTCCCGCGGCGACAGGAATGAGGAGTGCATTATAAGCGAAGGCCCAAAAGAGATTCTGGTGGATGTTGCGCAAGGTGGCTCGACTGAGTTCCACTGCCGTGGCGACGCCTCGAAGGTCTCCCGACATCAAGACGACGTCCGCGGCCTCGATGGCCACGTCGGTACCCGTACCGATGGCACATCCGACATCTGCGGCCGCCAGCGCTGGTGCGTCGTTGATTCCGTCTCCCACGAAAGCCAGAGTTCCGTACTTCTGGCGAAGCTTTTTCACGGTATCGACCTTACCTTCCGGCATCACTTCGGCCACCACGTCATCGATGCCGAGGTGACCGGCGATGCCTTGGGCGGTCGTCGCGTTGTCGCCGGTGATCATGGCGATCTTAAGGCCTAGGGCTTTCAGTGAGTTGATGGCGTCGAGGGTACTGTCCTTGATCGGGTCCGAGACAGCGAGCACGGCGGCCACCCGGCCGTCGATGGAGGCGTAAAGCGGGCTTTTCCCTTCTTCTGCAAGTTGGTTTGCGGCTGCTTTGAAAGGACCGATGTCGTGCCCGAGGGACAGGAGAAACCGGTCCGCTCCCACTGTGATGGTTTGCCCTTCAACCCGGGCCGACACACCGTGGCCGGCGTGGGCTTCGAATTCGCTCACCTCCAGAAGCGAGTCGAGCGCTTCCTCTTTGGCTCTAGTGACGATAGCTGAGGCGATGGGGTGCTCAGAGAGTGACTCCACCGAAGCGATTATCCTCAAGACTTTCTCGCGCTCGAAGTCATCGGTCACAACGAAATCGGTCAACTCTGGACGGCCTTGGGTGAGGGTTCCAGTCTTGTCGAAAGCGACAATCTTAACATCGCGCAAGGTCTGCAGTGCCTCGCCCCGTCGGAACAGGACCCCTAGAGCGGCACCTCGACCGGTTCCCACCATGATAGAAGTGGGCGTGGCCAGTCCCATCGCGCAAGGGCAGGCGATGATAAGGACCGCCACGGACGCCATGAGTGCGTAAGTCAGGGCCGGTTCGGGTCCTACAGCCATCCAGACCGCGAAAGTGAGCGCCGCTAAACCTAGCACCGCGGGAACGAACCACATGGTGATTTTGTCGACCACGGCTTGGATAGGAAGCTTGGCTCCCTGGGCCTCCTCCACCATACGGATGATCTCAGACAGCACAGTGTCGGACCCCACTTTGGTCGCCCGAAAGACGAAGGCTCCCGTTTTGTTCATCGTGCCGCCGACGACGGAGTTCCCTTGGGTTTTTCTGACAGGATTGGGTTCCCCAGAGATCATGGACTCATCGACAAAGGATTCGCCCTCGGTTACGGCGCCGTCCACTGGAACACTCTCACCGGGCCGAACTTGAACCAGATCGCCAACCTTTACCTCTTCGAGAGGGACCTCGACAAAAGCTCCGTCCGCTTTCCGCCGAGCGGTTTTGGCGCGCAGACCGACCAGAAGCTCGATGGCTGCGCCTGTCCGACCCTTGGCCCTCTCTTCGAAATATCGTCCTAAGAGGATAAGGGTGACGATCAGGGCGGCCGGTTCGTAGTACACGTTGGTCGTGCCCGGGGGCAGCAGTGTCGAGGCGAAGGTGGCGACCAAGGAATAAAGGTATGCTGCGCCGCTACCCAGCGCGACCAACGAGTTCATGTCTGGCGCGCCACGTAACAGGGCCGCGAAGCCGACCGTAAAGAAGCGCCGGCCGGGTCCGACCAGGACCAGTGTGGTCAGGACGAACTGGAGCGTCCAACTGGTTTGGCGTCCCATCACCGCCATCACCCAGTGATGAAAGGCGGGAACCATGTGACCACCCATCTCCAAAAGAAATACTGGAAGGGTTAACAGCGCAGCTAGGATCAACTCCACGCGCTGGGACTGGGCTTCGGATTGTCGAGAATTTTCATCGGAGCCAGACGGGGTGTTTTCGGAACGGACTTGATAGCCCGCTTTCTCAACAGCGTTAAGAAGATCGGACTTCGAAGGATGATTCCGAAAATGAACAACAGTAGCACGCTCGGTGGCCAAATTGACCGAGGCCGTTTGAACTCCGGGGACAGCCATAAGCGCCCGTTCAACCTTGCCAACGCACGACGCGCAGCTTAGACCCGAGAGCTCTAGAACTGAAGTTTCTCTGCTCACAGTGTATCCAGCGTCGACGACTGCCTGTTCGGCAAGGGTTGAGTTCGGGACTCCGTCAAAGACGATGTCCGCTCGACTTGTGACCAGATTTACAGAGGCCGAAGTCACTCCGGGCACTGCTAGCAAGCTCCGTTCCACCCGACCCACGCACGACGCACAGGACATTCCTTCGACGGTTAGGCTCAAAAGATTGAGGGACGACGGGTTCTTTTTGGGGGGGGCGGCATTGGGCATATCATTGACCTCTTATTCTACCCCTACTGTAAACCTTCCAACGGTTGGAAGGTCAAGTGCCGACGAACCAAATATGATCTTTGCAGGATTGAGTCTCTCCAGCCGCGGCGGAAAGTACGACCCCCTTCTTCGGGGAGGAGTATAGGTATACTGCGCCGACTAGGTCGTTCTCCACTTAAAGAAGAGGTATTTGTTATGTTTGTTTGCCAACCAGTGGGTCGCCCCAAGGGCCCTAACATGTTCCGTCGACGGATGGTTTCCGTCGCTCTCGTTCTCTCGACGGCTTTCCTGTCGTCTTCTTGTGGTGACAGTCGTCAGGATTTTGTCGCCACGAACTCGCAGCCCGCGTATGCCGATTTTAATTTGGCCCGCGTTTGGAATGTGGCCTTGGAAGATGCCATCATCGCCAGCGGTCCCCGACCGACGGTCATTTCGCGTCAACTCTACATAATGAGCGCTTCGGCCTACGACGCCCTAGCCGTGTACGACGATGTGGCCACTCCGAGTGTGCTCGATCCTGCACTTCGCCGCCCGTCGGCGGAGCGTACGAACTTTAACAAAAATGCTGCGGTGGCCTATTCCTGCTACCATTCTTTGACTGCTCTTTTTCCCGACTACGCCGAGAGCACGGGCGCCTTCGCACAACTGATGACCGAGCAGGGCTACGTTATCACTCCCGAAGTGTTGAGCAGTACAGACTTGACCACTCCCTCCGGACTCGGTCGCGCGGCGGCGTTAGCGGTTTTGGCGGATCGTGAAAACGACGGCTCGAATGCTTCCAACGGCTACGTGGACGTGACCTCGGCACGATATCCCACCCTTTACTCGGCGGTCAATTCTGATGACCCCACAGCTTTGAATAGTCCTGGTCAAATCAACTTTGATCCGAACTCTTGGGTTCCCCTGCGTGTTCCCGTGGGAAGTATCTTTGACCCCACCAACCCCCTGAACCCCATCGTCGATAACAACGACCCTACGAGTTACAGTACTCAGACCTATCTGACGCCCTATTGGGGGAACGTTCGTCCTTTCGCTCTCCCGGACGGCGCGGCGGTACGTCCACCAGCGCCCCCTCAAGCGGGCAGTTTGGCACCTTACACGGATGCTCTGGGCAACACGGCCACCAACGACTCTGCTTACTTCACCCAACTCGACGAGGTTGTCGAAGTGACGGCGAACCTGACGGAGCGGCAGAAATGTATTGCTGAGTATTGGGCCGACGGTCCTCGTACCTCAGCGCCTCCGGGACACTGGAACGAGATCGCTTTGGACCTGGCCGGGAAGTACAACTA
>JBBKWP010000007.1:0-10532 GCA_037968995.1 Candidatus Xenobia bacterium | reverse complement strand
GGCCAGCGCAAGTCCAGCCCACCAAGGTTGATGAGAGCCTCGAGCCCGGCCCATATCCCAACCCCCTTAGAAAGTCCCATCCCCCAAACTCTCTACTGGCTAGCGTCAGCGGCAAGCTGACTTGCGATGGCCTGTACAAGGGTTCCGACAGGGGCACCCGGGTTTTTCTAGGCTTCAGACTCTCTCCATTCGTTCGAGAGCGGAGGAAAAGACTTGAAGATGTATGCATAAAAGCTTACACTTACAACAGTGAAAAGGCGAGATTTCGTGAAGACCATGGAAGCAGATGGTTGGACGTTTCTTCGTCACGGTGGGAGACATGACGTCTATGCCTTGGATTCCCACAGATTTCCCGTCCCCCGCCATAGCCCTATCAAGGACGGGATCGTAAAGAGCTACAACAAGAAGATGAAGGAGATAGGAAAGAAATGATTCGATACGCTGCACACTTCGTTCCTGAAGACGGAGGATATTTCGTCGAGGTTCCTTCTGTTGGAACCGAGGCCGTAACACAGGGAGATACCCTTAATGAGGCTCGTGAAATGGCTTCCGAAATGGTTTCACTTCTTCTCGCTGAGAAGGTCTACCAAGACTGCCAAGACCTCCCTCAAAGTGACGCAAAACTTCCTCGAGGAAAAGGTTGGGAGTGGGTCTATCCTCATCCCCGAGCGGCCACCGCGATAGAGATTCGAACTCTTCGGCGCGGTTCGGGTCTCTCTATGGATGAAGCCGCTGATCGTATAGGGGTCACCAAAGGGACATATCAGCGGTGGGAGGACCCAGAGAAGTGCAATGCTCAGGTGAGCACTTTGGAAAAGGTGGCGAAAGCTTTTTCCAAGCACTTTGTGGGCTCTTTCGTCTGACGAAGGTTCATGCTTTACGAGAAGTGCGTCGGTGTTCAGTCAGCTGAGTTGGAAGATCAAATCATCTATCCCGCTCTCCCCGGCGGATCAAAGCCGTAAGTCCGCTCTTCTTGGAACCGGCCGTTCTGCTTGTGGATGATGAGTTGACCGGCGTCATGGGACCGAGCTTCTTTGACGCCGGCCCTGATGGCCTCGGTCTTGGTCGCGAAGGATGTGAAACGGTCCTCGCCTTGTCGCTTGAGATGCCATTCGTCGCCGGTGGGAACGACGTGATAGCTGACGCGCTTTGGTCTGGTATGCTCGCCTTCGTATTGGGCTGGCGGGCTGTCGAGGAGAAGACCTTGAGTGGAGAGATCGATGCCGAGTGATTCCCAGTGAATACCAAGGCCGTTGCCTAAAGCGCAGCGTTACCGTCCCGGTATCAGGCGATGATCGGCGCGCTGTTCGGGAGAGGCGTCGCGCAACTGAGGATACCAGTCGAGCGGGACCGACAGCGATCGCCCGTCTTGAAGGTCGACGACGAGAGAGCTGTCAGTGAAGGCGACACTGGCGGCCTTAAGATCGTTGAGTGCTGACATTATTGGCCGCTCTTCACGATCGGCGCCGTTTCGCCTCGATGGCAAAGGTGCCAAAAAATCGAGGCTTTGGACGGTTTTGAAGATGGCAAAATAATAGCAGCTTCAAAAAATTGTGATTTTTTCGCGTGTAACTTCAGCATGATGCTGTACATGCGAAGGGACCTCAAAGAGCCTCCGTTTTGAGGTGAGTTTTCATGCAATCTGGCCATGATGCTTGGGTTACGCGAGAAAAACGGGCTTGGAACCCGCCGATTTGGAGCATACCAAGGTATCTTTGTCGATGGCAAGGTCGGGAGACCTCAAAGTCCGCGAGTCAACATTTCCACAAGTGCTCGACCTACAGCGGAGGCGGAAGCGGGATTTTGACCGGTGATCAGACGCCCACTCACGACACAATGCTCTTGAAACTTCGGAGCACTGGTGTAAAGGGCTCCCTTTTCAGCCATCCGTTCTTGTAGCAAGAACGGCAACACTTCGGTGAGATTCTTCGCCGCTTCTTCCTCATTGCTAAAGCCTGTCACCTCACGACCAGCGATGAGGTAGGTTCCGTCGGGAGCTTTGACGTTCAGTAGGCCCGCCGGTCCGTGACAAACCGCCGCCACGATACCACCGTTCGCGTAGATCCGCGACGTCAACCCGGCTAGAGCTTCATTGTCGGGGAAATCCCACATGGTGCCGTGTCCGCCCGCATAAAAGATCGCATCATAGCTTTGCGCGGAAACGTCTTGTGGACGCCTCGTCGTTGACAACTTGCGTTGAAACTCTGGATCATCCCAGTACGCGTGATTGATGGAGTCTTCCAGCTTTAGTCCGTCAACTGGAGGTCGGCCGCCAAGGGGGGAGACAAAGTCGACGGCAATTCCGGCTTCGCTCAATATTTCATAGGGATGCGTGACCTCTGAGAGATAAAACCCCGTCGGCTTTCCGGTGGAGCCCAGAGCCCCGTGACTTGTCAGCACAAACAGAACTCGCTTAACAGAGTTCGAAGGTTGTGCGCCGCACGGCAAAAGGGTGACACACAAAAGAACGATAAACAAAAGTTTCCGCATACTCTCCTATCATTTCGGCGTCGCGGGGGCGTCTCGACGCGCCTTGCGCGGGCCCTGGGAAGATCCGGGCCTCGCTTACAGCAACACGGTGGCTTTGTTGGCCACGCCTTCGTTGGTTGCTTCGATAGCAGCAGCCGCAGCCTTGGGGCGTACCAGGAGAAAGTGATCGGCTTTTAAGGGCCAGTCTTCAAGTATCTCCGCCGCTCGACGACTGGCTGTCAAGTCGAAGTGTTCCCGCAGCAGCGCGACAAGTCGAACCCGGTCGGCAGGCTCCAAGGGTACAGCCTCCACCAATTCCGGGTTCACTTTTGCCTTCCGCTCAGAGTTGGGGTCATAAAGAAACACTTCGCCGCCAGTCATCCCGGCACCAAGATTTCGTCCGATGGGTCCCAAGATGACCAAGGTGCCTCCTGTCATATACTCAGCCGCGTGCTCTCCCACGCCTTCCACGACAGCGACGGCCCCACTGTTGCGCACAGCGAAACGCTGCCCTCCGCGGCCGGCCACAAACAGGCGTCCTCCGATGGCTCCGTACAGACAGGTGTTGCCGACCCTGCTCGTCTGTTCGCCCGCCAGATGGCGTTCATCCTCAGGAGGTCGAACGATCAAAGTCGCGCCGTGCAGACTCTTGCCGATATAATCGTTGGCGGCCCCAGTCAATTCCAAGGTCAGTCCGTCCACGCTGAACGCTCCGAAACTCTGTCCGGCGTGCCCCTCGAAGCGTAGGTGCAACGGTTGAGGCACCTGCTCTCGGGTCAAAAACCAGCTCGAAAGTCGGGCTCCCACGGTCCGGTCCGTGTTTCGAATCGATAAGCTTTCGGGCGCCATCTCTCCGGCTTCCAGTCGGGCGATCAGATCCTCCTCTAAGGAGCTTCGAGAGGCTGACACGTTCCGCTCACCCATATGTCTGGTGTAGAGATCGTCCGGCGGGCGCCAAAGGAGCGGGGAGAGATCGAGATGTCCCGCGTCTTTGCCCCAAACCGTCTGTTCAAGCAGCTCCGTTTTTCCGATAACTTCATCGAGACTGGAAAAACCGAGTTCCGCCAACAATGTTCGAACGTGGTGGGCCACCCCAAGCATGAAGGCGATGACCGCTTCCGGGGTGCCGGGATACTTGGCTCGAAGTTTGGCCTGCTGCGAGGCGATCCCCACTGGGCAGTTGTTGGTGTGGCAAGCCCGAGCCATCAAACAGCCTTCGGCGACGAGTGCCGCGGTGCCAAAGGAGTACTCATCCGCTCCTAGGAGGGCGGAGACCAGAACATCGCGCCCCGTCTGAAAGCCTCCGTCGACCCGCAGTCTCACCTTTTCTCGCAGACGGTTGGCCACCAGAATCTGCTGGGCTTCGGCTAATCCGATCTCCCACGGCATTCCAGCGAACTTCATAGAGGAGAGAGGGGACGCTCCGGTTCCGCCCTCACAGCCGCTGATGTGAATGATGTCGGCGAAACCCTTCGCCACACCGGCGGCCACCGTTCCCACTCCTTCGGAACTCACCAACTTCACCGAAATGGCAGCCCCGGCATTGATCCTTTTGAGGTCGAAGATGAGCTGAGATAGGTCTTCAATACTGTAAATGTCATGATGCGGTGGCGGACTGATGAGTGCCACTCCAGGCCGAGTGTGGCGAATTTCGGCGATCTCGGCTGTCACCTTATGGCCGGGGATCTGACCCCCCTCTCCGGGTTTGGAACCTTGAGCCATCTTGATCTGAATCTCGGAGGCGCTCAGCAGATAAGCCGGCGTGATACCAAAACGACCAGACGCAACCTGCTTGACCTTGCTGTTGCGCTCGGTCCCCAAGCGCCGCTCGTCCTCGCCGCCCTCTCCACTGTTGGAGGAGGCTCCGATACGATTCATGGCTACCGCGAGATCGGCGTGCGATTCCAAGCTGAGCGATCCGTGACTCATGGCCCCGGTGGAAAATCGCGCAACGATTGACTCCAAAGGCTCCACGTCTTCTAAGGCAATAGAGGGGCGATGATGAACAAAGTCCAGCAACTCTCTCAAGCCGTTGCAGCCCGCGTTCACCTCTTTGGCATACTCGATGAAGCCATCAGGCCCCGTCGGCAGCAAAGTGAAAGGGGACTCCCCGTTTTGTACCTTGAGCGCCTCTTGGGCAGGCGCTAAGAGCTTGTGAAGCCGTCTGATCAGCTTCGGTGTGAAACGGTGGGGTTCGCCATCCTTCTTGTACTTATAAAATCCTTGACTGGCCATGCGGTCTAGAGTTTCACTGGCGGGTTCCCGAAAGGCGGAGTGGTGATGGCGATTCTGCTGGACGGCCAACTGTTCTAGATTCGCCCCCCCCAAAACCGAGGAAGTTCCAGGAAAATAGGTCTCCACAAGGCTTTGGCAGAGCCCGAGCACCTCAAACACCTGTGCCCCACGGTAACTGGCCAACAGGGAGATCCCCATTTTGGCCATAATCTTGAGCAGGCCTTTTTCGACCGCCGCGATGAAGTTTTGGTGAGCTTTGGCCGCTGTGATGCCTTTGTAGTAGCGCCCGCCCGACTCCACATCCTCGGTGATGGTCTCCATCGCTAGAAACGGATAGATGGCATCGGCTCCATAGCCAACAAGACACGCGAAATGGTGTACCTCGCGAGGCTCACCTGAGGCCACCACCAAAGACGCTCGGAGCCTTAGACCCTTGTCAATGAGATGCTGGTGCACCGCACTCACCGCCAACAGGCTGGGAATGGGAGCGCGGAAAGGATTGACCTCCCCATCGTAGAGTACCACCAAACTGGCGCCTTGACGCACCGCCTCCTCGGCTTCAAGACACACTTCGGACAGGGTGTGAGCCAGGCTCTCTCCGCCGCCGGCCACCGGATAGACGCATCGCAAAACGATGGCCGGATAAAGAAGCGGGTCTAAGGAGTGTAAGTATTCGAAGGCCGCTCTTGATAGGATCGGACCGGGTATCTCCAGAGCGTTGGTTCGCTCCGGCGATTCCACCAAAATGTTGGCGCGATGTCCCAACTGGGTCCGCAGCGACATCACCAGACTTTCTCGAAGGGGATCGATCGGAGGATTCGTCACTTGCGCGAAACGTTGACGAAAATAGTGAAAGAAAGGACGGTCGAGACGTGACAAGGCGGCCGGAGGAGTGTCGTCACCCATGGACCCGATAGCCTCGCTGGCTCCCACGGCCATAGGTCTCACGACCGTCACTTGTTCCTCGTGAGAATAGCCGAACACTAACTGACGCCGCTTCAGATCCTGCTTTTGGCCGGGCGATGCGAGCAGGCTTTCCCGAGACTTAGGCTCTCCATAGAATAGATCATGGGGAACCTGGCGGAGCCGACTTTTATTGAACTCCGCGAAGGGGAGTCTATGAGAAGCCCGCTCTTTGATCTCGTGATTGGTGAAAATCTTCTTCTCTTCGATGTCCACCACCAGAAGCTCGCCCGGCCCTAGTTGACCGGCTTTGACAATATGGTGTCCGCTCAAATCCACCACTCCGCACTCCGAAGCGCAGACCACTAAGCCGTCCTCGGTGATGCTGTAGCGACTGGGCCGCAGGCCGTTCCGGTCTAATAGAGTTCCGACTTGATGCCCGTCAAAGAAGGCCACCGCCGCAGGGCCGTCCCAGGGCTCCATCAGGCACGAATAGTGGTGGTAAAGGTCTTTCCAACCGTCCGGCATATCGTCGGAGTCCACCTGTTCCCAGATCTCGGGAACCATCATCAAGAGGCAAGGCAGCAGGCTACGTCCTTGCCGTAAGAAAAATTCTAAAACGTTGTCGAAAGCTCCGGAATCACTGACGTCTTCAGCGATGATGGGAGTGAACGCAGCCAGTTCGTCCCCTTCTAAGGCATTCTCGCGAGCCCGCATCCAGGTGCGGTTCCCAGTCAGGGTATTGAACTCTCCGTTATGACAGATCACGCGAAAGGGCTGGGCCAACTTCCAGGCCGGAAAAGTGTTGGTGCTGTATCGCTGATGGAAAAGGCAAACCGAAGTTTGGAAGTCCTCGCACTGCAGGTCCGGATAGAAACTGCTCAACTGATCAGCCAGACATAAGCCTTTGTAGACGATGGTCTTGTGAGACAGCGAGTTGATGGAAAACTCTCGGTCGCCGTGCTGAAGAATCGACGCCTCGGCGCGCCTTCGGGCTCGGTATAAGGCATCTTCAAAAACCTTACCGCCCGCGACCTCGCCACGGTCGATAAAGATCTGTTGAATATGAGGCCGACACGATAAGGCTCGCACTCCCAGAATGTCGAGATTGACCGGAACGTCGCGCCACCCCAGAGGAATCATGCCTTCGGCACGCAGCGCCTCTTCCAAGGTATAACGGCAGAACGTGAGCGCGCCAGGTTTTGCGAACGGCAGAAAGACCGAGCCGACTGCCAGACGGCCAGGTTCGGGCGTTCTGATGTCGCTCAATTCCGACCAGACGCGCTCTAAGAATTTGTGGGGCAAACAGGTCATCACCCCCGCGCCGTCCCCGGTCTTTCCATCGGCGGCAACCGCCCCGCGATGACGATGGTTCGCCAGCGCTTCCAGACCCATAGAGAGGACCTCGTGAGTGGGCACCCCGTCCACGCGGGCAACAAAGCCGACGCCACAAGCATCGTGAGGCATCGGTAGGGGTAGTGGGCTTCCGTGGTGGAGATTACTGGGTTGGAAAACGGTTGAAGATTTCAAGGTATAAACTGGTTCGTCAGAGCCGTTAACATTCATCCTTAGTGGGCTTCGCCCGACCGCGAAAACTTTTCTTAGGCTCCTCGGGGTTCGAGCAAGCGCTTACCGAATTCGCCCGCCAACTCTTTGAGGATCTCAAGTTCCGTGGCGCCGAACGCCCCCCGGTTGATCAGATGGTCCGCGTAAACCACGGCCATCACTTCTCCTTGAGCATCGAGAACCGGCACACTGGCCACCGAACGTAGTCCTGAGATCACAACGCTTGCCTGACTAGCATACTCCGGCGTGTCCGTAGCATCCATCAACAGAACGGCTTCTTTTTTTGTGATCGAACTCATGAGAATGGTTTGACTGATGGGAGCGGCGAGCCAGAAATTATTGGTCGGGATTTCGTGCGCGCAGGCTACTTTCCATCCATCCTCGTCTAGGATCAGGATCACGGCCCGCTCTAACTTCAGCGTCAGTAGCACTTCGTTGAGAGTTTCCTGGGCCATATCAACTATCGCGTCCGAGGGGGAGGTTTCCGATGTTCTTAGGTTCATAACGCTGCAGGTATTTGTGAGACCAAACAGGGTTTCCTTGTGAACCTCCAGGGACTCCCGGATACATTCTTTGGGATGCCCCGTCAATATCTCTTAGAGGTGTGACAAACGAGACGACTGCTGACATAGTGTGATGAGCGGCATTATGTCAAACGCAAAGGCCTCCTCAAAGAGGAGCGACTTTCGACTAGGCCAGGCACCAACATACGGTTCAACGGCTTCTTTTGGTTAGCACTGCGCGCAACTGCATGCAGGCTACAGCTCGCCAGGGAAATTCCGTTGAAGACAACTGAATACGGTCGACGAAACGGAATTCTTAAATGGATGACCTTTCGCCGTCCACAAAAAGAAGGGGAGCGAACTCTCGACCAGTTCCTTCCTTTCTTTCTTTATTTACTTCTCATTGAAAGATATTTTCCTCAACGGTTCGAAGCGTTCTTCAGGGGGGCCGTCTGCATGAGCGCCAATTTCAAGTTTAAGTATGTTCAAGCCGGAAATACCAAGGGCTTTCTGGCTTCCAAAGGTTCGGTCACAGAAGCCGGCCTCAACCTAGGAGACTTTTGTCTCCCATACTCGTGCATCATAGATTCCACGACTCGCGACGATCGCATCGTCTTGACCATCGACCCGAGAAGGTCCGAGTTTCCTGCCCCCCTGGGTGAGCAGCTTCAAGGTTACCACTTGGTTCTCGCGGTGATGGGCGTCAAAGCGGAGAACCTGGAACGCGCCATCGATCGCTTCAGCTCTCACTACGAGGCCCAAGCTCACAAAAAGGAACTGGAAGCAGCGGGCAATGGCCATCTCTACCGGACGGTGACCTGCCCGTGCTGTGAAGCGACCGTGGACCTTTCAGAGTTGCCACAGACGTCGTTCACATACTGCCGTTTCTGCGAGACTGTGTTCGGTGAAGGACTCCACGAACTCAAAGATTCTATCAGCTATCGCGAATGCGACGAGTGCGGCTACCACGACCGCGTTCAGGGCTACGGGGAGTTCTATTTTTACTTTCTGCTCGTCATTTACGGATTCAAACACCAGCGGCGCCACATGTGCGATGCGTGCGGGGCGACGCTGGCCAACAAACTTATCCTCGCCAACTCCATCTTCATGTTAGGAGTGCCCAATGCCATCGGTTGCGCCATCAGAGCGCGTACTGGTAAAGATCCTCAAATGAAGAGTCTCGCCGCGGCCAACCGTCTGGCTAAGAAAGGCCGCTTGAGCGAAGCCGACCAACAGTACAACGCCGTCCTTCAGGTTTTTAGAGACCACCCAGGAGTGCGATTCAACCAAGCCTTGGCCTACCTTACCGCGGGCCAGACCACGGAAGGCCTCGGTCATCTGAAAACGGCCATCGAAGCTTGCCCCAACTACCAACCCGCCCTAGGCTTGGTCCATCGGCTGACGGCTTCAGAGTAGATCGAGGATCCTGTGCAAGGCAATCCGCAACCCCTTTCAGTACATCTTCGTCCTCCACAGCTTGAGAGGAAACTGAGCGTGATAGGTCTTGTCGTTAAACCCGCCGCCGCCTTTTAGCAGGATGGCCTTATAGATCTCTTCGTGGCATACCGGACAGAAGATGGCTCCACTGGAACTGCGCATAACGCAGGAATACGAGGGCCTCCAGACGTCGACTTCGCGATAGTAGCCGCCTTGGTAGGCCGAGACGATAGGGTCTGAATCTGGAAGATCGATGAAATGGCCCCATTTAGCCGTCCTCTTGAGACTCGCGCTCGAGGTTGGGTCGATGGTAGAGGCCACCTGGATGTTGCGGTAGGGCAGATCGCCGGCGGGCAACTGATGGTTGTCCCGGTCCACCAACTTGGAACCGCTACTGTACTCGTCGCCCAGATGACCAATGAGGTGGCCGAGTTCGTGCGGAAGGGCGGACTGATCGTCAGCCAGCAGCACCATACTCCCCGCGTGGGAGCGTCCTGGCAGAGTGGTGATCACGATCAGCGCGTCGACGCCGGGGGCAAGTTTGGCGGTCTGCAGAGCCAGCCCTTGCTTGGAGAGAACGACCACATCGCTGCCGTCCTTCGTGTAAGTGGAACCGAAAGGATAGTCCGCCTGACGCTTACCCTTAGCGTCGAAACCAGACCCTGAGTCCGCGTCCACCGAAATCACGTGCACGTTGAAGTGATTCCTGAGCTCTCGAAACGGTGAGACGTTCCACAATATACTCAGACAGGACCGCACCTTGGCATCATAGCTCGCCTGGTCCCTAGCTGAGAATCCGTCTCCCAAGAAAACAATGTCAAACTTTTGCGAGGCGGGCCCATTATCCTGAACGGTCTTGACCCTGGAGTTTGTTAAGTCCGTGGGATTGGCCAAAGCTGGGATGGGATTGGGATCGATGAGTCCCAGGAAGATGAGGAGGCCCAGGAGGCACCGTGTCTGTTTCATAGGACAAGTATACCTCTACACCTCAAGCAGTCTCCGGAGTAGGAGGCTCCGTTGCCGGTGTAGACACTTGCTCAGTCGTGTCGAGCGCCTGCTCAGTCGGATCGGGGGTCTCCGAAGCCGGAGCCTGCGTCTGAAAAGCCTGAGCCTTGGTCCGACGCGCTGCGCGGCGTTCGCGACGAGCCTGCTTTTCTTCCTCGAGACGCTGACGGGAGCCGGGAGGATCGACTCCGGCGAGACGAAGCTTCTCTTCTAGCCAAGCAGTTTGCTGGTCTAAGGTCAGGCCTTCCATAGGAGCCTCTACCGAACGACCTGCGGCCAGCAAGGGTGCGACGAGTCTCTTGCTCTGTCTTTCCCGAATCAGCAACAGCAGAGAATCTCCCGCCTTAGTGGCGGCCAGCAGTTGATCGAGAACTTTCTGCACCCAGTCCTGACGCACCGTACCGCGACCTTCGG
>JBBKWP010000006.1:0-6933 GCA_037968995.1 Candidatus Xenobia bacterium | reverse complement strand
CCAGAGGGTAGTGGGTCACCGCGGGGGTCGCGATCACCAGCGCGCGGATGTCGTCGTTGGCCAGCAACTCGTCGAACGAGTCGACGATCGGGATGCCGGGGGCCATGGACCGGGCTATGGCCTGATTGGCGGGTGACGAGTCGCAGACGAGTCCCAGGGCGCCGAGGTCATGAAAGTTACGGAGTAGGTTTTTGCCCCAGTACCCACAGCCCACTAGGCCGACCTTCACGCGCTTCATAATTCCTCACTTCGCTAAGTTATTCTCGAACTGTCCGCTACGGCGACCTCGGTTCCGGTGAGTTTCCTGAAGCGCGATTCTCTCCTTCACGGGCACCACGGTATATCTACTTCAAGAGGTACCAGGCTTCCGCCAACAAGGCTCGGAGGGCGCTGACGGACTCATCGAACTGGCCGGATGATGGGACGATCGCCATGATACCCGTCTCCCTGGGGCTCCAGGCCCGAAACCCGGTGGGTGCGACGGCGACATGGAACCCTTGGGAGACAAAGGCGCGTTTGGCGCGAGAGGCGTGCGAAGCGCTGGTCACCAGTAAAACGTTCTCAAGGTGTTTGGGTCTCAGCAGTTCGGCGCAACCCACGGCGTTCTCAAAGGTGGTTTGGCTTTCCGTCTCTGTCCATACGGGGTCCACTCCCAGGTGGCGTAACTGGACCGCCATCGCTTCGCCTTCGGATTGGGCGGGGATGTCGCCATAGCCGCCGCTCGCCAATACCGGTAGGTGGGTGGCGCGGGCGAGGTAGGCCGCGTAAGTCAATCGTTTGAGGCTAGTCTCGGAGGGCACCGCGGCTTCGAGGTATTCCGGCGCGTCCGTGACCGCACCGGCCCCCAGCACGACAATGACCTCAGGGCGTGGATTGAGTGCTGCTACAGTTGCGGGTGCCAAGGCTGGTTCCCGCTCGCTCAAATTGGTCAACCCGTGAGAAATTAAGGGAATGGAGAGCCCATACAGCACCAACGCGCAGAAAACCCACATGAATCTGGCGATTTTAGGGTGTCGGTGTCGAATTCCGTAAGCGAGCAGGCTCAGGACCAGCAGACAGGCCGGGGGGAGAATGAGTTCACCGATAAGACGAGGGAGCATTGGCCGGCGTTCTTTGGGGTGGGGGCCTATGCCTGTCGTCGATGGGAACGGAGGCCATGGATTGGAGCGGCGCCGCTGGTGGGCCAAGGCCCGTGGTGTTGCACCGCTTGAGGTGGATGTTGCAGCGCCGTACTGTAACAAACGGCAGCCCGGGGCTGCAACAATGGCTTGACGGTGGGCCTCGCTCGTGGAGCGGCGCCGCCTGCCGTGGATGTTGCAGCGCCGTACTGTAACAAACGGCAGCCCGGGGCTGCAACAAGGGCTTGACGGTGGGCCTCGCTCGTGGAGTTGCGGCGCCGGGGTGCAACAAACAGCAGCCTGGCGTCATCACATCAACGGATGGCGCCACCGCAATCCGGGAAACTTCGCGAATCCTTTGTCGGTGGTGATCCATTCACAACTATTCTCAATCGCCAACGCGGCGTGGAAGGCGTCAGGGATAGCGTTGCCTGTGGTTCCAGTTTGTTCACACAATCGGGAAAAAATAGCCCAGTGTCTTTTCGAAGGTCGCATTCGCACGATATTAGCGCCCGCCAGAAGGCTGTCGGTGAACTTTAGAGCATCGGAGATCGGCGTTGGGGGTTGGAAAACTTTGGGATGCGTTGCGATTCGCAAGAAGCCGCTGAGCGCAAGTTCGGAAATACCCAGCGGCGAAGCTTCCTCGCTTATCTGGTTGCACAACCATTGACGGTAAAGCTGGTGGTCAGGACTGTCGGTTCTGAAACTGTAGACGAGGACGTTTACGTCAAGGAGTAGCACGAATTTGTTCCATATAGTCGAGCAGATCGCGGTTGCTGTCTAGGCTCACACCCGGTCTCAGTCCTTCGCCAGAAAAAGTAGGCAGCCCAAGTGTCTCGGCACTCTTTTTGGGTTGCCGGATTCGAGAGATCTTCTCTGCCAACGATTCGGAAATCAAGCTCGTCAATGTCTGGCCCGTCTCGCGGGCGACTTCCTTGGCCCGATGCAACAGTTCGTCGTCGAGTCTTATGGTCGTTCTTTTCACATGTATGATCGTAGCTCCGATATGTCTATATGTCAAAAGGCCAACAGTGTAAAAATCACGCCGCCACTTCCCCCACCTTCAACCGCTCGACCGGGAGAAGGAATCGTCGAGGAAGCTGGACCTCTCTCACGGCGCCGGTACCTGCACGTTCGATGAAATAGGCGGACCACTCTCCATTCCAGACGAGAACGTCCACAGTGAAAGGGTCGGACGCCTCCACGGTCGCCCCAAAGAAATAGGTGGAGCCGCCTAAAATAAGACAAGGGAAGGGGCGATATTCCACTCGGCGGCGGCTCACCGGGTCAATAAGGGGATGCGGCAAGTAGGCAAGCCTTATGGGAGCCACTAGGGCGGGTTCGGCTCCCTGGTCGAGAAGGCGGAGGACGAAAAGACAGTCCTCAGCGGATCTCAGCGCGAGCTTTCCGCACAGGTATTCGATTTTAGGGAAGTCTTCACGGAGAGCGACGCGGGCGGCAAGGTCGCGGACTTCAAGAGGCCATGCCTGTTGAGCGACGGTATACCAGTGATGAGCCTGTCGCTTGCAAGGGGGAAAGTAGGCCTTGAATTTTGCCGTGGATCTTAGTCGGGAGAGCCTGAGTTTGGCATGGATCTTGTCCGGGGGTCGAGGGCTGTCCCCGACTTTCCCCGGCGGAAGCTTCAGGGCTTCGGCGATCTTCGTGATTTCTGTCCTCCGTGGCGCTCGGGTGCCACGTTCCAACTGAGACCAGCGGGGCTGCGGAATCCCGGCCAGCATGGCGAGGGTGTCTGGGTGGACGGCCAAGGCTTTTCGGCGCTGGCGCATGAGTTGAGAGAGAGTTTGGCGAAACATAGGGTGGCTCCTCAGTTGTTGGGTCGAAATCTGTTGTCCCGTATCCCAAAAATTCGGTCCGGAGTCTGTCTCGGACCTACCTCTAGCCTAGCACCTGATTTCGGATGTCGATGTTGCTGGGATGCTAGCAAAATCTTGCCGCGATATTGCCGGGAGATGAACACCGGCCGGGGGCGGACTTGACTCGTGGCGTGGCCACGGTCGGGTGTGGTAAAATGGAGCTATGTTCGGACTCGCACACCACGAAAAATTCACTTATGAGCATTACCTTCTGCTCCCTGAGGGCGACCGTCGAGAACTGATCGAAGGAGAACTGCTCATGACCCCGGCGCCCAGTTAGAATCGCTAGCTCGGTGACGGGTCGATTTTCGGCGCCTCTTTGCTAAAATCTCTTCTCTGCATTACGATTTGTGTATACAGATTTTCCAGGAGGCTCCATGGCGCGCAGCAAGACGTTTCGACTGTCCGAAGAATCCGCGTGTGCACTAGAGGCCATGGTTGCGGCGGGATACGC
The DNA here is from genome assembly GCA_037968995.1 of Candidatus Xenobia bacterium. Lineage (GTDB taxonomy): Bacteria > Vulcanimicrobiota > Xenobia > Xenobiales > JADMJV01 > JAEXNA01. Next base: position 3,487 of record JBBKWP010000006.1, on the reverse strand, counting down.
GGTGAATCAGACTCATCTGGTCGAAGGATTGATTCGCAAAGAGTTACTCCATTTTGAGATTGTACAAGAAGAGGCAAGACTGGAAGCGGAGTGGGTCGAGGCCATGGCTGATCCCGACTTACGCGCAGACCACGACGCGGTGACCGCGGAATTCGCAAACATAGAGCTCGAGAACTGGGCACTGGGGTGACCCGCCTTCGTTGGTCCATCTGCTGGGCTGGGCTTGACCCAGGTTGCTTCGGCAATTCTTTTGCATCTTGGGTTCACACAGTTGCAGAGACTTGAACTCGAAGAGTAGTTCGGGGGGGTTGCTGTCACCTCAGTGGATGACACAACGAGGTCTCTCAAGCCGCCTCTCCCACTCCACAGGCAATACGAATCTTTGAGGAGGTCGAACTTTTCTTCGAGCCCGCTGGTTCGCGGCTCCAAAGAAATGAGTGCGAAGCTCAGCGAATTTCATCTTCGGGTGGGTCCAGTTGAGCTGCGTCAAGGCCGGTAACTTGTCTGATCGTTTCGTGGTCTAGTCCCAAACTCAGCATGCGTTGGGCGTTCTCGTGGTTCTTTTTCAATTCACCCTTTTCGATGCCCTTTTCGAGGCCCTCTTCGCGGCCCTCTTCGCGGCCCTCTTCGGTTGCTCGGTACAGTCGACTGACCTCGTCTCGTTCGGCTTTCTCTCTTGCTTCAATCACCTCGCGAATTTCGTCGCGGGCGTAGGCTTTTCTCATGGAATCAATGGCCAAGGTGATACCCTCCTCGTTGGCTAGAATGTCTGGTAATTTGTTCTCCGCTGCGCCGTAGAGGTCAGCGAACTTCAGCACGTAGAGCCATTTTTCGAAACGGGTTCGAAGCTGCTCCGGCTTGTTGGGAGTGAATTTTCTCAACTCGATATAATGGATCTCGAGATCGCTACTGAGCAGAAAGTCTTGCTCTTTCTCCCAAAGTCCGAATTTGCTATGAAGGTTGGCGGAATCTGGAAAGATGTTGAAGTCCAACAGAGAAATGCTGACGGTTCTGGCCAGGAGATCGTAGGCCTGGCCTTTCTCTAGCTGGTCACAATAGAACTTCGTCATGTAGTACAACGAGCGTTTGATGTAGTCGACGCTGCCTGCGCGCAGTTGGACTTCGATATTGTATTGGCGCCCCGCATTGTCGCGCGCTTTGACATCGAGTATGGAGCCTTTTTCGCTCAAATACGTTTTTTCTGAGGCGGGATTTAGGATCACCAAGTCCACGATGCGGTCGTCCGCCCGAAGATCGAGCAAGGCGTTGATTAGAGCCCGCAGAATCGGTGTGCTCTGACTGTGGCCGAAGACGATCTTGAACATGATGTCGTTGAGCAGACCGGGGTGACGCATGGTCTGATTATAACTCATCATGTCCAAGAAGGAAGCGCTAGCTTGGACGATAGGCAGAATCGCTGGTTCGCACTCAGCCAGATCAAGGGATTTACTAGGGCGTGTGGACATTCAACTTTTCGAGCTACACAAGGTACATTTTTGTACTCTGGAAGTGGGATTTCGCGCCTAATACCGGGTGTATTTAAGAGAAAGACCGCTTTCAGAGGGCGAAAATGGACGAGTGTAGCGATGGAGAGTTGATTGTCCACACGCCCTAGGTCTCTCAAGCCGCCCACTCCCCCACCCTCAGCCGCTCCACCGGCAACACAAAGCGCCGAGGGGGCTGAGCTTCTCTTTTGCGACCGGCGCTTGAGCGATCGATAAAATGGGCGCTCCACTCCCCGTCCCATCGAAGAGCGTCCACGGTGAAGAGGTCCGACGCTTCTACGGTGGCTCCAAAGAATGCGGGGATGCTATCAAAATCTTGCCGCGATATTGCCGTGAGATGAACACGGGCGAGGGGCGGACTTGACTCGTGGCGCGCCCACGATCGGGTGTGCTAAAATGGAGCTATGTTGCGAATCCCGTGGGGGCCATTGTGTCGCACCGTTCGATGTAAATTTCGACGACTACAATGTTGTCCAGCCGGATATCGTGGTGGTCCTCAACGACCACCGACCGCGTATCCAAAGTGAAGGCCTTCGCGGCGCTCCCGACCTCGCGGTAGAGATTCTTTCCCTATCCACGGCGTCAAGAGACACCGTCTATAAGCGGGCGCTGTTTCATCGCTTCGGTGTCCGCGAATATTGGATCGTGGACCCCGAGAAGGAAACGGTGGAATGTTACAAGCGTGCAGCCGAGGGATTCGAGGGCGGCCCCGTAGAGAAGATCCATTCCGGCCTCTTGCCCGGCTTCGAAATGGAGTTGGAGCGAGTCTTTCGTTAACCTACCCCCGGACCCCACTCAGAGGGCTCACTCCTCGCTCAAAGAGCAGCAAGGCGGTACCGTTGGTGGGCTCTTTGGCGCTAGCTATTGGGCCGCCAAAGGATCCCCCAGGTGCCTCAAGAACGCCCCACAGTATGGACAACGACCCGTTATTGCCATTGCAACAGGCTCTGGAACTCTCCCCCGACAACGTGATCTTGCGAGTTCACGTGGTCAAGGAGTTCCTCAAGAGCCGACGCTATCGTCAGGTTCGCGCTTTGGCGGAACCGCTTCTGGAGACAGAGTACCGACCGTTGGGTCTACTGGCGTTGGCGAGGGCCGAAGCGGACGTGGGCCGAAAATTAGAGGCCGGCACACACTACAACGAGGCCATCGCCGCGGATTCCAGTCTCATTGATGAGGGTCTGGAAGCGGAACTGGCCGCGGACAACACCTTGAGGTTGACGACCACCGGTGAGATTCACGGTCAGATGGAGATGCCGCCCATTCCATCGGGCGTTCCCGTGGTCACTTTTGACGACATCGGCGGCATGGAAGCTCTCAAAGAGCAGATCCGCATGAACATCATCTATCCGATGCAGAAGCCCGAGATCTACGAAGCCTACGGGAAGAAGATCGGGGGCGGAATCTTGCTCTACGGTCCGCCCGGTTGCGGGAAAACCCACTTGGCGCGCGCTACCGCGGGCGAATTGGGAGCGAACTTCTTTTCTCTAGCCCTCAACGAGATTCTCGATATGTATATCGGGAATTCTGAGAAGAACCTCGCCGAACTTTTTTCCACGGCTCGAAGTCGCGCTCCCAGCGTTCTCTTCATCGACGAAGTGGATGCCATGGGCGCCAAGCGCGGCAGTCTAAGTTCCTCGTCGATTCGGATGATGGTCAGCCAGTTCTTAACGGAGATGGACGGCATCAACTCAAACAACGATAAACTGTTGGTGTTGGGAGCCACCAATGAGCCCTGGAGCGTGGATTCGGCCCTGCGGCGGCCTGGTCGTTTTGACCGAGTCTTGTTCGTGCCGCCGCCGGACGAGAAGGCTCGAACCGAGATCCTGAAGCTTAAAACTCGCAATCGCAAGATGGACCCCACCATCCCTTGGGAGAAATTGGCCGCCAAAACGGAGCTTTTCTCGGGGGCGGATCTGTCGCAGTTGGTGGAGCAGGCCAGCGAACGGGCCGTTTCTGATGCGCTCCGCTCAGGCGATATG
>JBBKWP010000005.1:0-9690 GCA_037968995.1 Candidatus Xenobia bacterium | reverse complement strand
GTGCTGGGAGCCGTTTTCTTTCTAGGCTTGCGCTGGACACTCGGTCGCGCTCTCATCTCCAACTGTCCGGCCGCTTGGTTCTTAGTCAGCCTCCTGCTACGTATGTCCGTGGTGCTTTTGGGTTTTCATCAAATGGCCCCTTATGGCTGGTCGGCCCTCGCCGTGGCCCTACTCGGTCTTATCCTCGCGCGCGAAGCTATTCTGAGGACTGCGCGCGCGCCAATTCCCAAAGAGGAGCAACGTCTTGCATCTTAGCTCAGACGAGATTCTATTGTGGCAGTACGGGCCGTTCAAGCTCAACGTCACCATCGCGACTACTTGGGGCCTCATGCTGCTGTTGGCCGTAGGCTCGCACCTCATCACCCGAAAGCTCTCCAGCGGTCCCAACATTTCGCGCTGGCAAAGTGCGCTGGAAATCGTGGTCAGCGCCATCAAAGACCAGATGGCCGATGTTGGGGTGCGCGGCGGGAGCAATCATCTGGCCTTCATCGGCACGCTTTTCGTTTTTCTCGTTTCGGCCAATCTCTGCACCATTTTTCCCTTCTACGAGCCGCCCACCGGGTCTCTTTCGACCACCGCGGCGCTGGCGGTTTGCGTTTTCGTGGCCGTACCGCTGTTCGGAATCTTCGAAACCGGGCTGAGAAATTATCTGAAAACTTACCTAAAGCCCACACCGTTGATGCTTCCGCTCAACATCATCAATGAGTTCTCGCGCACCCTGGCCCTGGCCGTTCGGCTGTTCGGCAACATGATGAGCGGCTCTATGATCATCGCCATCCTACTCACCATCACGCCCCTCTTCTTCCCTGTACTTATGACCGGTCTGGGTCTTCTGACTGGAATGGTGCAGGCCTACATCTTCAGCCTTCTGGCGACCATCTATATCGCCGCGGCCACCGACAATCAAAAAGCCGAGGGCGAAACGCCCGCTACTCTCGAGAAAGCATAGGAAACATCCATGGACAGCCTAACAATCATCGCGGTCGCCTCCATCTGCACCGCCGGAATCACCACGAGCTTCGGCTGCCTAGGCCCAGCCTTGGCAGAGGGAAAGGCTGTAGCCGCCGGGCTAACGGCTCTGGCCCAACAGCCCGACGCTTCGGCGAGCATCACACGTACGCTGTTCGTGGGATTGGCGATGATAGAATCCACCGCCATCTACTGCTTCGTTGTATCGATGATCCTGATCTTCGCCAACCCGTTCTGGAATCAAGCTGTAGCCGCCGTGATGTCGGCGGGCGCCAAGTAAGCCATGCTGATCGACGGGTTCACAGTAGCCGCCCAGGGTGTCAACTTCCTCATTCTGGTCTGGCTGTTGAAACGATTTCTTTATGGTCCGATCCTAGCCGCCATCGATGCTCGAGAAGAGAGCATTAAGGATCGATTGGCTCAGTCCGCGACCCAACTCGACGCCGCCAAATCGAGCCAAGAGAAGGCGGCGGGCCAAAGCGCCGAGTTGGAGGCGCGGCGCGAGGACATTTTGGAGAAATCCCGCCGGGAAGCGGGAGTCGAAGGGGGTCGGTTACTAGAAGAGGCCCGACATGCTGCCGACAGCCTGAGTCGTAAGCGGTTGGAGGCCTTGCGCGTCGAAGAAGAGTCGCTGAGTCAAAGCCTCATCGGGCGTGCTCACGAAGAAGCTTTTCGAGTGGCCCGCCAGGTTCTCAAAGACCTCGGCGGCGTCGATCTAGACGGTCGCATGGTCGAAGCTTTCCTGGTCCGCTTGAACACGCTCGATGAAACAGACCGAGCCGACCTGGGAGAGGCCCTAAAAGGGTCGCTGGTGGTGCGCTCAACTTTCGAGATGGCCCCTGCCCAACGCCAGGCTATCTCAGAAGCGATCGCCTCGCTGAGCGACGCGCCGGCGCAGGCCCCGAGCTTCCAGATAAGCTCCGACCTACTTGCTGGATTGGAGCTGATAGCCGGTGGGCGAAGGCTATCGTGGTCGGCCTCCAACTACGTCAGCGCGCTGGAGAGCACGGCGGCCAAAGCGACCGACCAGCTTCCCGCGGCGGCGCCGAGATGAATGGACAAACTCAGAGTCTGGCGTTGGACCGCGCGTTCGCCCTGATGGCCAAGGCGCGGGCAGATTGCTCTCCTGGGCTGATTCCTCAAGAGGTGGGTTTCGTGGCCAACGTGTCCACCGGGGTGGCGCAGGTTCGCGGCCTTCCCGGCGTGGGCTTCGAGGAGCTTGTCAGTTTCGCCGACGGCACCATGGGGATCGCCTTCAGTATCGATGTCGACGAGGTGGGCGTGGTGCTGCTGGGAGAAGCCCCAGGTATTCGGGCTGGTGACCAGGTTCAGCGCACCGGCCGAGTGACCGACGTGCCGGTCGGAGACGCCTTGCTTGGGCGGGTGGTCGATCCCCTGGGCCGGCCCTTGGACGATGGTCCGCCGCTGCCACAGGGCGGTCCGCGTCTGCCTGTGGAAAGAGACGCCAAGCCGATCATGGACCGGGCGCCCGTGAGCACACCCCTGCAAACCGGCATCAAGGCGATCGATGCCCTAGTCCCCATGGGGCGCGGTCAAAGAGAGCTCATTTTGGGGGACCGTCAAACCGGAAAGAGCGCGGTGGCTCTCGACACCATCTTGAGCCAGCGTGGCGAGGACGTGATCTGCGTGTACTGCGCCATCGGGCAGCGCGCCTCGGCGGTGGCTCAGGTCGTCGCCAAGCTCAGTGAAGCGGGAGCTTTGGAGTACTGCGTGATCGTGGACACCGAAGGCAACGACGCTCCGGGACTTCAGTACAACGCCCCTTAAGCCGCGTCCAGCATCGCCGAGCACTTCATGGAGGCGGGTCGTGACGTACTGATCGTTTATGACGACCTTTCCCAGCACGCCCGCGCCTACCGCGAACTGTCGCTGCTGCTGCGCCGCCCACCGGGGCGCGAGGCCTTCCCCGGCGACATCTTCTACATCCATTCTCGTTTGCTCGAACGTTCGACCCACCTCATTGAGGAATTGGGGGGCGGTTCGCTGAGCGCGCTGCCCATCGTGGAGACGGAGGCACAGAACATCGCGGCTTACATTCCCACAAACCTCATCTCCATCACCGACGGCCAGATCTCGTTGTCGCCCGAACTCTTCGCGCTAGGGATCCTCCCGGCTGTAGACATCGGAACCTCGGTCTCCCGCGTTGGCGGCAAGGCTCAACTGGCGGCCTTTTCCGCGGTGGCAAGTGATCTCAAGCTTTCCTATGCTCAGTTCGAAGAACTAGAATCTTTTGCCCGCTTCGGAACCCGACTCGACGATCGCACCCGCGCTCTGATCGAGCACGGCAAGCGAGTGCGTGCCTGTCTCAAGCAAGGCGAGTCACAGCCGGTGCCGGTTGTGGAACAGATCGTCGTTCTGCTGGCTCTGACCCAGGGGCTGATGGACGCCATCCCGCTGGATAAGATGGCGGGCGCCGAGCGGGCGCTGCGCGAGGCCTGCGTGGAACTCTCGGCAGAGCTTCGTCAGGCTCTGCTTTCCAAAGATGCGCTCAGCGAGGCCAATCGCGAAGCGATCCTTTTACTAGCAAGCAAGACTTTATCGCCCTTCAATCCCCCTGCTCCCGATGAAGAGAGTCCATGAGCGACACTCAAAGAGGGCTGCGTCGCAAGATCGACAGCGCTTCAGACCTGGCCTCGGTGGTCGGAACTATGAAGACCATGGCCGCCTCCAACGTGAGCCGTTACGCATCCGCCGTAGAGTCTCTAGAAGACTATTATGCCACCGTCGAGATCGGGTTGATCGCCTGCCTGCGCGACAATCCCGTGGAGATGGGAACAACACCAAGGCGCAACCTCACAACGGGCGCTGTGGTGTTCGGCTCCGACCAAGGTCTGGTGGGACGTTTCAATCGCTCCCTGGCCGAGGAGGTGGCTCAAGCCTTGGGCGACATACCGGGCGACAAGGAAGTCTGGGCCATCGGTGAGAGAATGGCGGCCAGTCTGTCTGAGGTCGGACTACCGGTGATCGGAGTTTTCTCCGTTCCCAATTCGGTGCAGGCCATCACCTCGCTGGTGGGCCAGATCCAGGTCGAGGTCCAGGCCCACAGGGATAGCGCGGAATACCCCGAGGTGCACGTCTTTCATAATCGTCAGGGGGCGGGTGCCGGATATCGAACAGCCCGCCAACGACTGCTTCCTCTAGATGACCGGTGGCGAGACGACCTGCTCGCTAAGCCCTGGCCCGGACCCCACGCCCCCGAGGTGATCGAGAGCGGCTCATGGGCGCTACCGGCGCTGATCCGAGAGTATCTCTTCGTCTCCCTTTTTCGCGCCTGCGCCGAATCATTGATGAGCGAGAACGCCAGTCGGTTGGCGGCCATGCAGCGCGCGCAAAAGAACATCGACAAGCGGGTCGCCCAACTCGGACAGACCTTCAACCGAATGCGTCAAAGCGCCATCGACGAAGAACTGTTCGACGTGATCTCCGGCTACGAATCGCTCTCGACCCAGAGGTCCTTGCTTCATTGAGTCAAAAAAGATATTCTTTTGATATATCTCAAGAACCTCTCAAGGAGGAGCAATGGACACTGCCAAAGTTTTTTGGTCCGGGCGATCGCAAGCGGTCCGGCTACCCAAAGAGTTTCGATTCGATTCTGAAGAAGTTCGCATCCGACGGCACGGAAACGCGATCATCTTAGAGCCGATAAGTAAAGATTGGGCTTGGCTCGATGAGCTGTCGAGGCCTCTGGACGGAGACTTCGTCAGCGCTACGGAAGAGCAGCCCGCGCAGCAAGAGCGACCAGTTCTCGACCAGTTTTTCGACTGAATGAAATACCTCCTTGACACCAACGCAGTGATCGCTGTTCTCAATGATTCTCAGTCTACGGTCGCGCGCCACCTGAAGTCTAAAGAAAGCTGGTCCATAGGGATCTCCTCGCTTGTCGCTCACGAGTTGTATTACGGGGCTCACAAGAGCCGACGCAAAGAGGAGAACATCCGCTTGGTCGACAGCCTCTTTTTTGAAGTCGTGAGTTTTGACAAGGAAGATGCGCAAGCCGCGGGTGAGATTCGAGCCGTCTTGGCGCAACAAGGTCAGCCTATCGGGCCCTACGACGTGTTGATCGCAGGTCAGGCTTTGGCGCGTGGACTGACCCTCGTTACCAACAACATTCGAGAGTTTCAACGCGTTTCAGATCTCTTGCTGGAGAACTGGTCTGTTGCCGATTTCAAAGGTTCCCGTTAGACCAGAGCACACGACGCCCCCTGATATAGATCAGGTTGCTTACGCTATACATAGCCTACAATAGGGGCATGACCTACAAAGTTCTCGTTCCCTTAGACGGCTCTTCTCAGAGCGAATCGGTGTTGCCCTTCTTACATCTGCTGGCCGACAAAGCCGAGGTCGGACTGCACCTCCTTCGCTGTTTTGAATCTTTGACCGAGATCTATTCCATGCCGGAACTCGGCGCGTACGTCCAAGACGGTGCCTCTGACGAAAGGTTGCGGCAACTCTCGGAAGCCTATCTTCTGCGCATCCAAACCGATCTAGGGGGCCTTGTCACGACAGTGGAAGCTGCCTGCGCGAGCCCCGCTTCGGCGATCGTTCTCAGAAGCAAGGGCGCGGATCTCACAATCATGGCAAGCCACGGCCGGAGTGGGCTCGAGGGCTGGCTGGTGGGAAGCGTGACCACCAAGGTCGTTCGCTCGGCCAAAGGGCCTGTTCTGGTCGTCGCGGGCCCATCCACCGACAATCCTAAGCTTGAGACCATCATGGTGGGTCTCGATGGTTCCCCGTTCTCAGAACGGGCCTTGGAGAAAGCGGCGGAGTTGGCGCGTCTATTCAAAGCCAAGCTGGTCCTCTATCGTGGCGTTCCTGTAGCCTACACCGTCATGACTTCCGAGAGCGAGATGGCCGCTGCCGAGAGCGACATCGATCGATTGGCTTTAAAGGTGTCTGACCTCGAGGTCCGCAAGGTGGTGCATCCTATCGCCGGAACGGTAGATCTTTTGGACCGCGCCGAAGAGTTTCACGCCGACCTCGTGGTGCTGGGTAGCCACGGACGCACCGGATTGTCCCGCTGGCTTATGGGAAGCGTCACCGAAGGCGTTCTGCACGAAGCCAAGCGCAACGTCTTGGTCGTTCATTAGGGGATGCTGTTACGAATCGGATTTCCCGATGATAAGGATTCCTACAATGGTTCATCCCGACTGAGATCCCCGTGGGGCGCTCTCTGGGCACTTCCCCTACTTTTCTTAAGCTGTTCGACACCAACTTCGTCGTCAGGTACAGAACAAGCCGCCATTTTAACTCTGAGTCCCAGCGCCTCAGCGACCCCCCGACCGAGTTTGGCTCCTGCTTCTCTAACATTCAAAGGCACCCACCTTTTCGACCAAACTTACGAACGCATGCCCCAGTTGAAAGCCGGTCTTCACTGCTCGAGCTGTCATCTTCAGGGGGGAACGGCTCTCACCGCCGCTCCCCTGATGGGTATCGCCAACGACTACCCCAAATATTCTGACCGGGCGGGCGGTCAGATCACACTGGCCGACCGAGTCAACGAATGTTTCGAACGGAACCTGAACGGCCCCGTTTTACCGGTCCAGAGTGAAGAGATGCTTGCGCTGGTCGCTTATCTCGAGAGTCTCAAAGCCGTCTCACCACAGCCTCGAGGCGTCGCGATGCTGGCCAAACCCCCGGCTGAGCCGGACAGCGAGCGCGGCAAAAGTCTGTATTCACGGAATTGCCGGGACTGCCACGGCGCCGACGGCGGCGGCACTTACAAAGCGGGAGCTTACACCTACCCAGCGCTTTGGGGCGATCGGTCCTTCACCAAGGGGGCGGAGATGGCCCAGCCGGGATATTTGGCTTCCTTCATATCGGTGAAGATGCCCCTCGGCCGAGGAAAAACATTGACCGATCAGGCCGCCTGGGACATCGCCACCTACATCACCCAACAGCCTCGCCCCGAGTTCCCTCCCAAGTAGCTCAGATGCTCTCCACAACCTACATGCAGCACCCGAAAGGCCTCCGAGAGCCTTCAAGTTTATCGGGACGTACTCTGGCCGGCCTACGGCCTTAATATTCAAGGCGACATCGCTGTACGAAACCTGATCAAGATCAGTTTCATGCGCCCCACGAGAGTTTAAACTGACTTATGAACGAAATCGTAAAAGTCACGTGCGCCGAGACCCATCGACCTGAATACATCGAATTGGATAGAGACGGCAACATTCCGTGGTGTTCGCGGGCTACCGGCCGTCCCGACTGCTCCCTCGGGTGCAAAGCTCACCTGAACCCCAAGCCACAGGCCGGCATTCAATCAAAGCCCCCAGCCACAACCTAAAGCGGAGCGGATCCGCGATTTGGTGGCGCTCTTAGTGGAGGCCCAAGAAGACGAGCGGGAAAAGTTAGCCTGGGAAATTCACGACGGTCTTTTGCAAAGTTTGTGCGGGGCCAATATGTTGATTCAGTTGGTGAAAGATCGACTGTCTCATGGGGATCAAGGCAAAGACCAACTTCAACTGGCCCTAGAGAGTCTAGACTCCATCAACGCTGAAGGCCGCCGTCTGATGTGGGGACTGCGTCCTGGAGTGCTAGATGAGCACGGATTGCAGCGCGCTGTGGAACTCGAGGTGGATCGCCTCATTCGAACGACCGGTTGGAAGGTGAGCTTGGATTACGAGTTAGGCCCCGTTCAACTCCCTCCGGCTCTGGAGACCAGTCTCTACCGCATGATCCAAGAGGCTTTGAGCAACGCGCGGAAACACTCGGGCGGACCTGAAGTGATGGTCCGTCTTACCGAAAAGGATACTGGGGTTCTGCTTAGGGTGGAGGATCATGGCTGTGGCTTCTCCCTCGACGAGCAAAAAAAGTCAGGCTTGGGACTCACCACTTTGAGTCAAAGGGCGGAAATGATCGGCGGATGGTGCAGAATTGAGTCGACCGTGGGAGAGGGAACCGCGGTTGTTGCCTGGTTGCCAATTTGAGGCTCTGATTGAGGCTGCTTGACTCCTGAATGAGACCTGCGTGAAAAGACATGAGGACCACGGATAGAGTCCGCATTGGTCAGTTAACATTTTCACAACATCGTCCCCGTGCCATCGTAGGGCCACAGACGACCCCTCGGCTATTCTTCTGAGAGAGACGACAACTCAGTATCTCATTACTCTTAAAATAAGGACATAATTTATCATGTTGAACGGCATAGCATATCCCGGAACCCAAAGTCTCACTTACCGACGTGGAGAAGAAAGCAAGTACCCTAAAGTGGGATCTCTCCAAGGACGAGCGGCACGAGTCGAAGATTTTTTCCGAAGCTCCGACAACACAGAAATCGATCTCGATCCCAGACCTGGGGTTATTTATATTTCAGGACCCGTTGTTCCAGGTTTCGTAGAGAATAGGGCGGAATTCGTCTCCGGTAAATTCGACCAAGCTTCGGGATCTCTCTCCGCCAAGGCGGCCACCAAGGAAGGTGCGCAGGCTCGGATTGTCATCGAGAAGCAAAAGGGACTCAAAACCATCTTTTTTGAGAGTGACGCTTTCATAAACAGCAGCTTTTTGGGTTCAATTTCTAGCTTGTCGGAAAACCCCGACGGGACACTGACTTTCGCCTCGGCTTTTAAGACCGACTAGGGCCTGGGACTCACCACTTTGAGTCAAAGGGCGGAAATGTTCGGCGGGTGGTGCAAAATTGAGTCGTCCTTAGGAGAGGGAACCGCGGTCGTTGCCTGGCTGCCGGTTGGAAGCTTCGATCGAGGCGGTTAGACTCCGTCGAGCTGAAGTTGCCCCCGCATGACCGTGACCGCCCGTCCGGCGAGATCGACCCGCTCGCCCCGATGATCGAGGCGCAACTCTCCTCCGCGAGTCGAGGCTTGATACGCGGACAGGCGAGTCTTGCCTAAGCGCTCTGACCAATAGACCGCGAGACAGCAGTGGGCCGACCCGGTAACGGGGTCTTCGTTCACGCCTACGGCCGGCGCGAAAAAGCGCGAGACAAAGTCGTAGGGGTTGTTGCCCGGCGCGGTCACGATCACACCACGCGCCTGTACTTTGGCCAAAAGGCTAAAGTTGGGCTCGAGTGCGGAGAGCCGTGCGCAGGAATCCAGCACAACCAGATAGTCGTACTGGCTTCGCGCAATCCACACCGCACTCTCGATACCCAAAGATTCCAAAAGTCCCTTGGGTGGTGAGCACTCTTGGGCCGGCTTGGCGGGGAAATCCAGTACGATAAGGTCCCCCTCGCGCCGCGCCCCCAGGCGACCGGCCTTGCACCGAAACGCGATCTCTTCCCCCACTACCTGTCCACTCTCCCATAAAGCGTGGGAGGCGGCGAGGGTCGCGTGCCCGCAGAGGTCGACTTCGGCCGCGGGAGTGAACCAGCGGATATGATATCCTCCACTTTCTGGCGCCACAAAAGCGGTTTCCGATAGGTTCATCTCAGCAGCTATCGACTGCATCAGTGAGTCGGCCGGCATCGACGGCAACAGGCATACCGCGGCCGGGTTGCCGGCGAAGGGACGGTCGGCGAAGGCATCAATAACAAGAACTTCCATGGCGGTGTTGACCTAACTTCCCGTGAATCGGGCTTCGCGTCGCTCAACGAAGGACATCAATCCCTCTTTGGCGTCGTTGGTTGCCATCAATCGCATGATTTCCGGCAACAGCGCTCGGGCTGCTTCTTCTTGTTCCACGGCGCGACGGGCTGACGCGATCGTGGCCTGCACTCCGAGCTTTGCCTGGCCCAAGACGTCTGTGTTG
>JBBKWP010000004.1:0-2891 GCA_037968995.1 Candidatus Xenobia bacterium | reverse complement strand
GTGTGGGAGATCGGTGACACAACATATCCGGCAACCGAAGCCACATGGCGACTGGAGATACTCAAACCTGATGAGACCCTGCTGGCGGTCCTTCCCAATTATTGGCTCTCCGATCAGGCCAAAGGTCGAGGTTCCGCCCTTTCGGTGATCTGGTCGCCGGAAGGGAGCACCGTCGAGGGGGCGTTTTACCTCGACAGCTTTGGGAACGAGCATCCTTGCATCGTAAAGACCAACGTCCGCGAAATCGTGACCTACCGTGCTTTCGCGGAGGCCCTGTCAAATCCAGAACTCAATATTCACTATCCAGCGAAGTATGGTGACAGTCGGTATTACGCTCGGCTCAACGGGGTCCGAACTGAGAGAGTCGATGGAGGGGTCAGTATTAACGCCACCGCGATGGGTGTCTTAGCACGAGATTCTGAACCCACCTGGAGTTCGGATATCGTGAATCTGCAAACAGGAGAGGTCGTGCGAAAGCTCGATGACTCTGACCTGAAGGAACTGGACACCTCACCTTCGCCGTTCATACTCAACTTCATATGGGATGGGCGGGATGACCGTGGCCAGAAAGTCGACGTCGAGGATTGCTCGATTCACATGATTTTCCGTCTTTGTCCTAAATCACGACGACGGTAGTCGCAACCTATCAGTTCTACTGGAGGTGAGCGGCAAGTTGCCGTAAAGATCCGGAAACTGGTGCGGCCCTTTTGACTGAGGATACGCCGGGATCTGGCCTAGGACCGCGCGATGCGTCGGGGAGATTGTTGGTTCAGCCCATCTGTTTCGGAACGCGGCCTGGTACTCTTGGGTACATGGATTTTACAGAAGTGTGGTTTGACGAATCCGATCGTGTTTGCAAGGTCAGTGGAGTAAGTCTTGAGAGTGACGGACGGACTATCGGCAGAGAAACTTGGTCTCACGATTTGAACGATGCCTATCCCATCTTTGCGGGAGATGTCGAACAGCTCCGAGAGAAAGGCAGGGAAGCCAAGCTAGAATACGTTGAAATCGGCGTCACCGTGAGCGCGTCCTCGGGCGGGCCTTACCACTTTGAGCTGAGGTGACGGGGGCGAGTTTCAAGAGCAGCAGTGAGGAGTCTCAGGGCCGGCACGTTGTAATCCGCGAGGCGGAGGCTCTCCTCCTGTCGCAACTCACCCGGAGCGCCTGCCCATCTCCACTACCGGGCTCCTAAAGTTTGCTGGTCGGCATCCTGGGGCAGTCCCGTCGACTTCCCCGAAAGGCTTGCGACCAACCGTAAGGTCAAGTCACCTCGATCAAAGTCGAGGCCGACCGCAGCATTTCGATGGCCGACTGACCAATCTGGGTCAGCGTCTCAGGTCTGTCTTCTTCGACGGCTTCGAGCAGGAGTTCGTAGAGGCCGCTGACGACGGCGAGAGCCATCAGGGGGGACAATTCGTAGCTTCTTTTGTCTTTGGTTTTGACGGATCGGACCAGTTCGCGGAGTAGGTCGGCGTATCGCCGATGGATCTCGCGGCGAACTTTGAGACCGGGCGAACCCGCCGCCAGGATCTCGACCAAGAGCGTACGGAACTCGCTGGGTGATTCTTGCATGGGGGAGAAAAAGTCCTTGGCGGTCTTCGCGAACTGTGCGTCAAGGTCGAGGGACGAGTCCAAAGACCTTGCGATCCTTGCCAGCGCCCGCTCGCTGGCGGCGATGTATGAGGCCAGCAGGCAGTCTTGCTTGGTGGCGAAGTGCTCATAAAAGGTGCGCTTGGAGACCTTGGCGTGACGGGCGATGTCTGCGATCGTCGTTTCCGCGTAACCTTTCTCGTCGACAGCGCCGGCCATGCCCACGAGCAGTCGGTCACGGTGCATCGCGCTTTTGGTTTTGCTTGCGTTGGTCGCTGTCTCCCCTGTTGGCATCGCGGTTTAGTGTACTTTATCTCACAGTAGCCGTCGACAACTCTCTACCCTATCTCGAAACGTCAGCTAGAAGATTGACACCGCCGGAACACGATGGTACTCTTTGGTACCGGGTACTGTCTGGTACCAAGGTTCGGTAAAAGGAGCCACACTTGTATGACTTCCCCCCCCACTGCTGTGCTCTCGTCCCAGGGTCTCTACGATCTGCAAAGCAAAGACGAGGAAAAAGTCAACGCCCTGACCCACGGGGCCGCCGCCTTGTTGAGCCTGATCGGCATCGCCATCTTGATCTTCACGGTCAGGGAGGGAGGCGCCGGTCACGTTGGGGCCTGCCTGGTGTACGGGGCTTCACTGGTGGGTCTGTTCGCTGCCTCGACATTTTACCACGCCTGCCCCTCTGTTTCGCTCAAAGCGAAGGCGCGCGTGATGGACCACTGCGCCATTTTCTTTTTGATCGCTGGGACCTACACCCCACTGATTGTTATGGGACTAGCGGACTGGAGAGGCTGGGCTGTTCTCATGGTAGTCTGGGTTTGCGCATCGCTTGGGATCCGCCACAAGTTGACGGGCAGCAATCCGTATGGTGCCGGACCGGTGGTGCTCTGCCTGCTGATGGGATGGATGGTGGTCTTGGTCTGGACGCCCATGGTGGCGGGCTTGGGATCGACGGCCGTGCTTTGGCTGATCGCAGGCGGCGTCATGTATTCTTTGGGCGTGCCTTTTTACGCCTGGAACAGTCTGCCTTACAATCACGGGATCTGGCATCTTTTTGTGATAGGCGGAGCGGCCTGTCACTATGTTTCGATCCTGAAGATTGCCTAGAGTGCCCGCGCTTTTGGTAGAGTAAAGGATTGTAAAGACCCTTTACTCGGCTCCCTGCTAGACTGTGCTCAGCCGGGCGCATAAATCTTTGATGCCGGCCTGAGCGGATTGTACCTGGGCTTCTTGCTTGCTTCCCGCCTTGGAAATCGTGAAGCCGCCGGCGGCAAGTCCGAAGACTCCTATGT
>JBBKWP010000003.1:0-15539 GCA_037968995.1 Candidatus Xenobia bacterium | reverse complement strand
GTCCACGTGGTCAGCGGCGATTCGAGCGATGATGGAACCTGTCTTGACCCGCTGACCGACTGACACGAGAGGGGTGACGTGGCCGTAGGTCACCGAAACGCCCGCCGCGTCGACCACCGTTACACCGTATTCTCCCCCGCCCCAGGGAACGATGTCGGTGACCGTACCGTCCCAACCCACTGAAACGGCTGTTCCGAAGGGAAGCGCTATGTCATACCCTAGATGAAGTCCCGCTGTACCCCGGTAGCGCGAGAGAGTTCTCCAGTCGTAAAAGGTACTGCTCACCCAGGCTTGAGGCCAGTGCTGTCTTTGCAGAGCGACCAAGTGACCGAGGGGATCCTTTTGGGTGACGACGGAAAGAGCGCTCCGCTCCGAGAGAGCTGAGCCCCCGTATTTTTCCGTAAGCCGTTTCACGACCGACGGGATCTGGGTGGACCTGACGGATTCCGCGAAGCCTGGTACGCTCAGGACGGTGACGGCAAAGACCGCCAGCAGCGCGGAGACGGCGGGTAACCAGGACCGACTCCTGGTGAAAGGCGCGACGGTTTTTCTATGGTACTGATCTTCATGCACTCCTTGTTTTTCCTTTACTTCTGCAACATCAAACATACCCCAGTAAAGCTTCTAACTCTCTTTCAACTCAGGAGGTTTCCGTAGCGGACCCTAGAACGCCCAACCGGGCTTCGCTAATAAGGAGAATTCTTATGATACACAACATGATTATACCTACGGTCGTTGAACAGACCGCCCGCGGTGAACGCGCTTACGATATTTACTCGAGGCTGCTGAAAAATCGCATTATTTTTGTAGGAGACGCTATCGAGGATTCGGTCGCCAATCTCGTGATCGCACAACTTTTGTTTCTAGAGCAAGAAGATCCCGACAAGGACATTGACCTCTATATCAACTCCCCAGGTGGTTCGGTGACCGCCGGACTCGCTATGTATGACTGCATGCAGTTGGTGAAGCCCGACGTCAGTTGTATCTGCATGGGGATGGCGGCGTCTGCTGCCGCGGTGCTCTTGGCCGGCGGAGCCGATGGTAAGCGGTTCGCCCTTCCTTATAGCCGCATTATGATTCACCAGCCGTGGATCGGGTCCATTGGCGGCCAAGCGACCGATATCGACATTCATGCCAAGCAGATCCTGAAGACTCGCGAAACCCTCAATAAGATTTTGGCGGATCGCTGCAATCAGGATCTCGAGAAGGTGGAGCGCGACACTGAGCGCGACTACTATATGTCGGCTGAAGAAGCCAAAGCTTATGGAATCATCGATCAGGTGATCACCAGCGAGTCGCGCTGAGCAGACTGGGCTTGAGTTCCACAGTGACAAAAACACAGGGTCCCTTTCTCGAAGCTTGTCGAGGGGGGACCCCCTCTCATGTGCCGGTTTGGCTTATGCGCCAGGCCGGGCGATACATGAAAGAGTATAGAGATCTACGAGCTAAGGTCAGCTTCATGGAGTTGTGCCACACTCCAGAGTTAGCCGCCGAAGTGACCATCCACGCGGCCGGTGTCTTGAAGACTGATGCTGCGATCTTATTCGCCGACATTTTACTGATTCTTGAGCTGTTTGGAAGAAAAGTCAGTTTAGAGAAAGACCGCGGGCCGGTCATCACTCCGCCGTTGCGTGATGTTTGCGAAGTGGCCAAGCTCCCTGAACCTGATCTTGAAGCTTTAGGTTCGGTCTACCAGGCTATCTCTTTGATTCGTGCTGAATTGGATCCTAAGATTGCTTTGATCGGGTTCGCGGGGGCTCCCTTCACCGTAGCCTCCTATCTTATCGAGGGCGGCCCATCGAAGAACTTCGAGAACACCAAACGAATGATGTTCGGCCATCCAGAGATTTTCGCTGATCTCCTGGCACGCATCGGTCGAGCGACCGGTGAGTACCTGCGACGCCAAGTGGAAGCCGGGGCCGATGCGGTACAACTGTTCGACAGTTGGGTGGGCTGTATGTCGGAAGAGCACTACAGGCAGTTCGTGCTGCCGGCCAGTCGTTTAGCCCTCGCCGGAGTTCCTGAAGGCATCCCAAGGATCCACTTTGGCAAGGGGACAGGTCACTTGCTGGGGGCTCTTCGCGAAGCCGGGGCGACCGTCATGGGAGTGGACGAAATGACCCACCTAGGTGAGGCTCGCAAGATTTTGGGAGACACACCGGTGCAAGGCAATCTCGATCCGCTCATTCTGCTGTGCGACCGACCAACGATCAAGAAGCACGTCCTACCTATTTTGGCCCAAGGCGGTCCTACCGGTTTTATCTTTAACCTCGGTCACGGCATCGTTCCCAGCACCCCTGTGGACAATGTCAAGTATCTCGTGGAACTCGTGCAGGAAACCACCGCGCGATGAAGCTCGCGATCATAGGCGGTGGCATCACGGGCCTCGCAGCGGCCTTCCAGGCCCATCATGACGGCTTGGACTTCAAAATTTATGAAGCGGGCGCTCGATGGGGTGGTGTGGTTCAGACCGAGATTGGCCAAGACGAGGCGGTCTTGGAAGGGGGCGCTGAGTCCTGCCTGTCCAGCAAGCCGGAGATGCTCGAACTTGTTCGTGCTTTGGGCCTAGAGGATGAAGTGATCTCTACGGTACCCGAAAACCTCGGCTCCTACATTGTCCGGAACGGTTACCTACATCCGATCCCCCGGGGTGTGCGCTTGATGGCGCCGTCGCTCTGGTGGCCGTTTCTTCGAAGCGGTCTTTTGAGCTGGAAAGGTAAGCTCCGCGCGATGTTGGATCTCTTCCTCCCGGTTCGCGACTTGTCGTTACCGCTGGCTGAAGAGTCGCTGTCCGAATTTGTCACTCGGAGACTAGGCGTCGAAGTGTTACACTACTTAGCGCAGCCGATGGTTGCCGGGATTTATGGCGCGGACCCTCAGGTGCTGAGCTTGGAAGCAACGATGCCGCTTTTCTCGCGCCTAGAGCAGGAGCACGGATCGGTCATTCGCGGTTTGCGCAAAATGTCCACCGAGACGGAAGCCACCGGCGCCAGATATAACCTCTTCTTCTCCTTGAAGCGCGGTTTTGGGTCTGTGGTGGATGCCCTGCTGGAACAGTTGCCCAAAGATCAGTGTTTCAGTTCGTCTCGAGTGGACACCATTCGCCCACATGGCGAAGGCTGGGAAGTGATTGTCCGCGATGAAGAGCCTCTATATTTTGATGCGGTGGTCTTAGCTGTTCCCGCCGGCGCGGCCGCCGAGATTCTTAAGGAGGCCTCTCCAGATCTGGCGGCTTCCCTGTCGAAAGTGAAGTATCGTCCCGCTGTGACGGTCAATCTTTCCTATCCCGTTGAGATCTACGATGCCTACATACCCCAGAGCTACGGCTTTGTGGTGCCGGCCGAAGAGAGACGACCGCTCCTCGCTTGTACTTTCAGTTCGCGAAAATGGCCGACTCGTGGTTCGGCGGATCGTGGCGTCTTGCGTACCTATTTCGGTGGTCCAGACATGGAATGGGCGGGCACCGCGAGCGATGAGGATCTGATCGCCGTTTCAGAAACGCAATTAGATGACTTACTCGGGCTAGATGAACCGGCCACCGATGCCAAAGTTTACCGCCATCCGATGGGATTACCCGAGTACCGGGTCGGACATCGACAAAGGGTGCAGGAGTGGAAAGTCTTAGTCGACCAACTCCCGGCTTTAGCTCTAGCGGGAAACTACCTCGATGGGGTGGGTTTGCCAGACTGTGTTCGAACTGGGCGTAAAGCTGTCAAAGGGTTTAGAACGCTTTAGATTCTCTGCGGGGTGGCTTTTATTCCTTTAAAAGTACATCCCCCACGGGTGCCCACTCTCGACCCCCGCCATGGGAATGGCTACCGCTTAACCCACATGTGAGCAAGCTTAGTCAGCCATGAATAGGGGAACAGGCGTACCAGGAAAGGGAGGGCCTGATTCATCGCCCCGGGCAAGATCTCAGCGTGATCGGCGAAAAGGCCATCGACTCCCGCAGTCGCCACCTCTAGGGACGTCATGATGCCCGGCTTCCGTTTTAAGAATTGACCATCGTCACTGGCGTGCTGGCCGAACTCGGTCGCTGTGGGGCCGGGGTTGAGAAGACTCACGTGGACTCCGTGAGGTGCCATTTCCGCGCGAAAGCCTCTGCTGAATGAGGCCACGAAGGATTTCGTGGCGGCATAGTTCGACATCATAGGGATGGGGACATAGCTTGCTGTCGACCCGACGTTCAAGATCGAACCGTGACCCCGTTCTTTCATGTCCTGGCCGAACAGGCGGCAGAGTGAAGACAGACAGGTCACGTTGAGATGATTCATGCTTTCTAAAGTGAGTACGTCGATTTCGACATGCTCTTCGACTCGTCCGAAGCCGGCGTTGTTCACCAGGACTTCTACCGGAAGTTCTCGTTGACGACACTCGTCATATAGATTGAGAGCCGCTCCTGGAATTCCGAGATCGGCAGTGATCACTGTCGCCCCATAAGCGAGACCGGCGGCCAGACTGTCAAGTTCCTCCTGACGTCGCGCGACTAGGATTAGGTGATATCCGCGAGCCGAGAGGAGTTGGGCGATGTCTCTTCCGATGCCAGACGAGGCACCCGTTACTAAGGCGTTCATAGCACGAGATTCGACTCGGGCGCTAGATTCCTTTTCCTCGTTGCCGCCTGTCGAAGGCATCCGCTTGCGGCCTCCATCTGGAAGGATTCCTTGTCGTCAAAAGAAAGGGGCATCTTTAATGTCTAAATTTGATTTCGACCTACTCGTAGTAGGGGGCGGGTCGGGTGGTGTGGCTACCGCCCGCCGGGCTGCCGAGCATGGTGCGCGTGTCGCTATTTGTGAAGATCAGCAGTGGGGAGGGACGTGTGTCCATCGTGGCTGTGTCCCCAAGAAGCTCATGGTCTACGCTTCGCAGTTTGGGCTGTCCCGAAAGCTTTTGCCTTCGTATGGATGGAACGATTCTGGAATGGATTTTGACTGGTCAACTTTCAAGACGAATCTTCATTCCGAACTTGAGCGCCTCCACCAGTTCTATCAAAGGATTTTG
Organism: Candidatus Xenobia bacterium; assembly: GCA_037968995.1. GTDB lineage: Bacteria > Vulcanimicrobiota > Xenobia > Xenobiales > JADMJV01 > JAEXNA01. Next base: position 10,538 of record JBBKWP010000003.1, on the reverse strand, counting down.
GCCGAGAGCCAGATTCAAAAACTAACAGGTGTTGGCAAGCTGTTGGACCCCCATACGGTTGACGTCGCCGGCAAGTCTCACACTTCGGAGCGGATTCTCTTAGCCGTCGGTGGCCAACCCTGGGTTCCCGGGAAACTCGAGGGGGCCGAACTTGGACTTACTTCTGATGACATCTTCTGGCTTGAGAAACTCCCGAAAGACATCTTGATGGTTGGGAGCGGCTACATCGGCACTGAGTTCGCTGGAATCATGAACGGACTTGGTGTCACGGTTCACCAAAGCTTCGGATCCGAGCACATCTTACCCGGGTTCGATAGAGATATCCGCACCACCGTGGAAGCAGAGATGGAAAAGCGCGGCGTTATTTTCCATCGCCAGAGGCGTCCTACCAAAATAGAAGTCGTGGGGCAGGGACGACGTAAAGTGACGATGTCGCAGGGTGAACCCATCGAGGTCGATCAGGTTCTGCTCGCTACGGGCCGCTCGCCCAGGACTCAAGGTCTCGGCCTTGAGAGGGTCGGAGTGGCCCTCGGTAAGGATGCGGAGATCCTTACCGATGCTGATTTTCAGACCTCTGTTCCTGGTATCTATGCCATCGGAGATTGTACCAAAAGATACGAGCTCACCCCAGTGGCTATAGCCGAAGGCCGCGCCTTGGCTGAGCACCTCTACAACGAAAAGGCTCTCGATTTCCGATATGACCGGCTGGCTACGGCGATATTTTCGACTCCACCGGCGGGGACAGTGGGCCTGTCGGAGGATTCTCTACGTGAGCGCAACGCCCGCTTTGACATCTACCGCGCCAAGTTTCGCCCGATGAAATACAGCCTGCCGGGTACTGATGAGAAGGCGATGCTGAAGCTCTTGGTGGATCCCGAAACCGATCGAGTTCTCGGCTGTCATTTGGTCGGCGCGGATGCCCCGGAATTAATTCAAGTCTTGGCGGTGGCGCTTCAAGCCAAGGCGACCAAAGCGGATTTCGATTCCACCATCGCAGTTCATCCCACTTACGCTGAAGAACTCGTCTTGCTACGCAAACCGTCAGAAATGGTTGAGGGCGAGAACAAAGCGCCTGATCCTGATTCTCCGGAAATCATCGACCGACTCGCAACGCCCTAAGAAAGGCACCATCCCAGTGTTAAATCCAGACAATCTCTCCTTTGTCGAACAAGTCTTTCAACAGATGATAGAAGATCCGGACTCGGTGTCCCAGGACTGGAAAGACTATTTTGCCTCGCAAGAAATGTCCGAGTCCAATGGGGACTACCGCACGGAACCGAATTTTCGAGCGTCCTCCCTCTTCGCTGGGCGCGGGACAGCGTCTGCTAACGGTCGCTCTTCCGGCTTCGGTGGGGTCGATATCTTCAAGCAAGAGAAGGTCGATCAATTGATTCGAGCCTATCGGGTTCGCGGACATCGGATCGCGAAATTGGACCCTTTGGGACAACGATCAGAATCGTTTCCTGAATTAGAACTGAGTCACTATGGTTTGCACGAGTCTGATCTCGAACTGGTTTTCGCGGCCACCAGTCTTGGCTACCGAACTCTCAAGTTGGGAGAAATTCTGGCTCTTCTCCATACCACCTACTGCGGTTCCATCGGCGTGCAATACATGCACATCGACGACCCCGAACCTAAGTTCTGGCTGCAAGAAAACATGGAGAAAACCCGCAACAAAATCAACCTTTCGCGGGAGAATCAGATTCGCATATTGACCCGCTTGACGGACGCGGAGATCTTCGAAGAGTTCTTAGCCAAAAAGTACGTTGGCGCCAAGCGGTTTGGTCTAGAGGGCGGCGAATCGCTCATTCCGCTTTTGGACCTTGCCTTCGGTCAGGCTGCTAAGCATGGAGTCTCAGACATCGTTTTGGGCATGGCTCATCGGGGACGCTTGAACGTGATGGCCAACATCATGGGGAAAAGTGCCGCCTTGGTCTTCCGCGAGTTTGAAGACAAGGACCCCCAACGATCTTTTGGTCGCGGAGATGTGAAGTATCACCTGGGTCTGAGTTCGCAATGGACCACCGAAGAAGGGAAGTCGATCGACCTCACGCTCTGCTTCAACCCGTCTCACTTAGAGTTCGTAGGCCCCGTGGTACTAGGCAGAATTCGTAGTCGCCAAGATCGATTCACCGAGAACTTCACGCGCTGTATGGGTGTGATTATTCACGGAGACGCAGCCTTCGCTGGGCAAGGCGTGGTGCAAGAGATGCTCAACATGAGCGAAATTCCGGGATTCCGTACCGGCGGAACCTTACACATCATTTTGAACAACCAGATCGGTTTCACTACCGGAATTGAACAGGCCCGCTCGTCCCACTACTGCACTGATGTCGCGAAGATGCTCCAGATTCCCATCTTTCACGTCAACGGAGAAGACCCCGAAGCGGTCGCTCAAGCCACTTGGTTGGCTATGGAGTTTCGGGACGCGTTCAAAAAAGACGTGGTCATCGACATGTACTGCTTTCGAAGAAGGGGACACAATGAGGGAGACGACCCCACGGTCACCCAACCGAAGATGTATCGCCAAATTCGGGAGAAGATATCGGTGCGAGAAAGCTATCTGCAGAACCTCATTCGGCTCGGCGGAGTCACTATGGAGGAGGCTGAAGCCATAGCGGTCGAGCGTCGCGAGCACCTGGAGGAGGAACTTGCTCGCGCCAGAGATCCCAAATTTGATTACGAGGCGCAGCGCGAGCAGAACACCCGCCGAGGCCTCTGGGCGAACTATCGCGGCGGCAAGGACCGCGATGTACCCGATGTCACGACCGCGGTGGACCAACAGGATCTCAAGACCTACTTGATACGGCTAGGTGAAGTTCCCGACGACTTCACGCCGCATCCTAAACTCAAGCGCCTCGTACTAGATAAAAGAAAAACCGCTGCTGACGGCGAGGAAGAACTCGACTGGGGGACCGCCGAAAATCTAGCGTATGCGACGTTGCTAGCTGAAGGAACCCCCGTTCGACTCACCGGTCAAGACGTGGCGCGAGGGACGTTCAGTCATCGTCACGCCGTTCTCTTTGACCACAATAGCGCGGAGCCCCATATCCCTTTGAATTTCGTGAAGGACGGGCAGGCCCGATTCCAGGTCTGGAACTCGCCTCTGAATGAAACCGCTATGTTAGGTTACGAATTCGGTTTCTGTCTAGATTCTCCGGACAACTTGGTGCTATGGGAGGCCCAGTTTGGTGACTTCGTCAACGTAGGCCAGGTGATCTTCGACCAGTTCATCGCAACCAGTGAGGACAAATGGGGCAAGCTCAATCATCTCGTGGCGTTGTTGCCGCATGGATTCGAGGGGCAGGGGCCAGAGCACAGTAGCGCCCGATTGGAACGCTTTCTTCAGTTGGCAGCCGAAGATAACATTTGTGTGGCCAACCTTACGACTCCGGCTCAACTTTTCCACATACTACGCCGTCAGATCGTTCGCTCCATCCGAAAACCGCTCGTCATCATGTCGCCCAAAAGTCTCTTGCGACATCCGGAGTGTGTTTCTCCCTTGTCGGAATTTTCCGATGGCGCATTCCATCGGGTTCTTCCCGACAATGTGATAGGGGACCCGGCAAAGGTGAAGCGAATTTTACTATGCACGGGGAAAGTCTTCTATGAACTCGATGCCTATCGGCGGGAAAAGAAGCGTACGGACGTCGCTATCATCCGCTTGGAGCAACTCTACCCTTTTCCTGAGCAGAGTGTACGTAACGCACTTTCTCCGTACGGGCGAGGAACTCCGGCCATCTGGGTTCAAGAGGAGCCGGAGAACATGGGGGCGCAGACCTACATCAAGCTCCGTTTCGGAGAAAGTGTGTACGACCGGTTTCCGTTCTTGACCATTTCTCGTCCTGAATCGGCGTCCCCCGCGACCGGGTCATCCGCCTCGCATCGAATCGAGCAAGACGGGTTGATAGAACAGGCTTTCAATAGGGCTGTGCCCGGTCAACTCTAAGAAGAATGACCACACTCCCTTAATCAGTTTTGACACCGCCGCGCCCCAGCGTTGGCAAACGAAAGGAATAACCTTATGGAACTCAAGGTGCCCCCTGCCGGGGAATCGATATCGACGGTGATGATCTCGGAATGGCTCGTCGCCGAGGGCGACACGATCTCTGAAGATCAAATTCTGGTTGTTCTTGAGACGGACAAGATCAATGTTGAGGTTCCGTCACCGATCAACGGTAAGTTGACTAAGATCGTAAAGGGTCCGGGTGATGACGCAGATATTGGCGACGTGCTTGCAGAACTCAGTGAAGGGGGAGCGGCCGCCCAGAAGGAGGCGTCCCCCAGCAAAGACTCGAGTACTGAGAAAGACAATTCCGCGGCCAAAGTGAGCGGTGCCAAGCAGACGGGATCCAAGGCGAGTTCCAAGGTCGAAGAGCCAATCGTTTCGCCTGCGGCGCGCCGTGTTCTTGATGAGAACAAGGTGGACGCCAAGGACGTGAAGGGAACCGGCAAAGCCGGTCGGGTCATGAAAGAAGACGTCGTTGCCCACCTCGATCAGGGCGATTCGGGCTTGTCCAAGTCGGCGCCTTCGAAATCGAGTGCGTCGCAAACGTCGCCTAAGCCAGTCGATCCACGGTCGCAGAGTACGGACCGCGAAGATATCGTTTCCATGAGCCCGTTGAGACGCAAAATCGCGGAACGTCTCGTTCACGCCCAGCAGACAGCGGCAATTTTAACCACCTTCAACGAAGTCGACGTAAGTGCGGTCATGCGCTTGCGGGCTGAGTACGGCAAGGATTTTCTAGACAAACACGGAGTGAAGCTCGGCTTCATGTCATTCTTCGTCAAAGCCAGCGTAGAAGCGCTAAAAGCCTATCCGGCCGTCAACGCCGAGATTCGAGAAAACTCTATCGTATACAAGAATCATTACGATATCGGTGTTGCGGTGGGTGGGGCCAAGGGGCTCGTGGTTCCCGTGTTACGTGATGCCGACCAGTTGTCGTTCGCGGAGGTGGAGACCGGAATCAAAGACCTCGCCAAGAAGGCCCAGCAGATGAAACTCACGATGGGCGACTTGGAGGGCGGTACTTTCACGATTTCTAATGGCGGAGTTTATGGCTCGATGCTGTCGACCCCGATCCTTAATCCACCCCAATCTGGAATTCTCGGGCTGCACAACATCGTGGAGCGACCCGTGGCTGTAGATGGCAAAGTGGAGATACGTCCTATCATGTATCTGGCACTCTCTTATGACCATCGGGTGATCGATGGACAGGGAGCGGTGTCATTCTTAGTGGCTGTCAAGCGGGCCATTGAGGATCCCGCCAGACTGCTTCTAGAACTGTAAGGAGGCCGGCATGTCCAAAGATTATGATGTCGTCGTTGTTGGCGGTGGACCCGGAGGCTACGTCTGTGCTATTCGAGCTGGTCAACTCGGTTTGAAAACGGCTTGCATAGATACTAACGATATTTTCGGAGGCACCTGTCTACGAGTTGGTTGCATTCCATCCAAGGCGTTGCTTGAGTCGAGCGAGCAGTTCCACAACGCCAAAGAGGGTCTTAAGCAGCACGGGGTAGTGATAAAGGGTGAGGTGGAGTTCGACCTCGCCACCATGATGCGTCGCAAGTCGCGCATCGTTTCGACCTTTGGTCGCGGAGTCGGCGGCCTGCTCAAAAAGAATAAGGTGGACGCCATTCAAGGCTTCGCGACTCTCAAGGGCTCCGGCCTGGTCGAGATCAAAACCTCGGACGGGGTGCAGACCATCCGCGCTGCCCATATCGTGCTCGCTACCGGCAGCACTCCGGTCAGTCTCCCCGGCATCGAGATCGATGGGACTTATGTAGGGAGTAGCACAGAGGCCTTGGAGTACGACAAAGTACCCGACCATTTGGTGGTGATCGGAGCCGGTGTGATCGGCCTGGAACTCGGATCAGTATGGAGGCGACTGGGCGCGAAGGTCACGGTCTTAGAGTACCTGGACCGCATCTTGCCCGGTATGGATTCTGAGATCGCCAATTTGGCCAAGAAATCCCTCTCCAAGCAGGGGTTGAAGTTTCAGTTGGGAGCCCGAGTCGAGGGTGTTGAGATCGCCGAAGGAAAATGTCGGGTCACGATTGGCGGGAGCGACGAATCCGTCGAGTGCGACAAAGTTCTCATGGCCGTGGGGCGACGTCCCTACACCGATGGCTTGGGACTCGACGAGATCGGCGTGGAGCGCGATCGGCGTGGATTTGTCAAAGTCGATGAGCATTTCTTGACCAACGTGACCGGGGTCTACGCCATCGGTGACGTCATCGGCGGGGCAATGCTTGCACACAAGGCCGAAGAAGAAGGCGTAGCCTTGGCCGAGCGCCTAAAAACGGGAGCGGGCCACATCGACTATCTCACTATTCCGGCTGTGGTCTACACTCATCCCGAGATTGCAACGGTCGGAAAGACCGAAGAGCAACTCAAAGAAGAGGGAGTGCCGTATCGAGTGGGTCGTTTCCCTTTCGCAGCCAATGGTCGGGCGAAGGCGATGGGGGAGAGCGAAGGACTGGTCAAGATCCTCGCTCACGAGACAACGGATCGAATTCTCGGAGTACATATCCTCGGTCCTCACGCTGGCGACCTACTGTCGGAATCGGTTGTGGCAATGAGCTTCGGAGCCACCTCTGAAGATCTCGCTCGGATCTGTCACTCACACCCCACGCTCTCGGAGGCGACCAAGGAGGCGGCGCTGGACCTAGACGGCCGCGCAATCCATACCTAATTAGTCGGGATTAAAGCTAGGTATGACAACGTTTTTCGAGTGGAGAAGCGTTGACAAAATGACGAAAACCAGGGCAGGAATTTGAAATACCCTGTCCAAAGCCGAGCTTGTGAGATTTTTCACAATCTTTCGCTCGTGAATTCGCTCCCTAGTGGAGCCAACAATATGAACTCGGCGCGAAGCGCCCAAGGTAAGGGAATAAGCCATTATGGCACCTGAAGAAAAACTTCAAAGACGTCTAGTGCGACTCATCTTGCTGGCCCCCGTGGTCATCGTGGTTGCTATGACTCTTTACTCTGAATTGGCGTGGAAGGGCTACTGGTGGTTCACCCCGGCAGCTCAGCCCATCGATTTTCCCCACTCGCTCCACGCGGGCGAGCGAGGAATCGATTGTCAGTATTGTCACCGGGGAAGCTCCGATGGCTATCAGGCCGGTGTGCCGTCGGTGACCGACTGCGCGCAGTGCCACCAGAACCTGACCGGGGAAGGTGCTAACGGCCCCGTGATGGATCGGCCCGGCGTCGAAAAGTTGATGGGAAAGACGGACAAGGAAGACCCCAACAAGAGCATTTCTGGGTATGTCCAGAATCGTCAAGACATCAAGTGGTTCAAGTACTACGATCTGCCCCAGCATGTAAAGTTTGCTCACAAGGCTCATATCAACGCTAAAATCGAGTGTACTGAATGCCACGGCAATGTCGCAAGTATGGAGAAGATCGTCATGAAGCAAAAGCCGACCATGGGTTGGTGTGTTTCGTGTCATCGCAAAAATAATGCCCCTTCGGATTGTACGACCTGTCACCGATAAGGGTGGGGTAAAAGGATTTGGTATGGACGTCAATAGACGAGATTTCTTAAAAATTGGATTAATGACCGCCGCTGCGACCACGTTCTCGGCCTGCGGTCGTCCCGTCGAGCACGGGATTGTGTCTCAGTATCAGATGCCGGAATATACGGTGCTTGGTCGGCCCATTTTTTGGGCGACCACTTGCACGGATCTGCGTGCGGACTGTGCTGTTTCCGTGAAAGCTGTGGAGAACCGGGCGATTCAAGTTGTCGGACTTCCGGGCCACTTCTTTTCTAAAGGGTTCGCGAACAAGGAAGCGATCTCTGGGCTTCAGGTCCAGTACAATCCGGCGCGTATAAAAGCGTCGGTTGGCGTTTCCGAAGGAGAGTCCGCCGCGGCCGTCGTTGCCGCTGAGGCGAAGAAGGCCGGCGGAAAGACTCTCTTCGTGGTGGACCGGGTACATGGTACCAGTGGCCACGCGATCGTTCAGGCCGCTCAGGCCGTCGGTGGTAAGATTTGGGTCTGTGATAGAGAGCAGTCGGTACGAGAGCGCCGTATTCTAAAGGCGGTGACCGGACGCGCTGAACTTCCTTTCTATGACTTGGAGCAGCGCGACTTCGTTTTGTCGGTCGGTAGCAACTTCGTGGCCGATAACTACTCCCGTCCTAGAACGGAATGGGCCTACGGTAAGTTTCGTCAGACCCCTGGTCGTTTGCGCGGGCGGATGGCTTCGGCTTCTGTCCGGATGAATCCGACCGATGTCTGCGCGGACCGCTGGTTTCCGCTCAATCCCGGAACCGAAGCGACCTTTTTGGCTGCGGTCGGAACCGTCGTTGCCTCTAAAGGTAAGGGTGGTTGGCCGGGGTGGGCCAAGGTCAGTGTGGAGGACGGAGCCAGTATCACGGGCGTGGAACCTGAAGTCTTCGAGAAGTTGGGCGAGCGCCTTGTTGAGTCAGATGCTCCTCTTGTGGTTGGTGGCTTCCAAGGTGCCAACGGGGATGCTACGGTGTTCTTGGCTCATACCTTGACGAAGATGCTCAATGGCGATGTCGCGACCTTTGACCCCGACACGTTGGTCGGGAGCGGTTCGGCTTCGGGAGATCTTTTCTTGAATGACAAGGACGCTGCGACGGCTTTGGCGGGTGCGGATGTCGTGGTGATCCACGATGTGGACCTTGTCTATCGTTTTCCCTGGCTTACCGAGTCGTTCAAAAAGGTGAAGTCACGCGTTGTGCTGGCTTCTATGCCTAGTGAAACGACCCCTGAAGCCACTCGCCTGATCCCCCTCAAGACCTGGATGGAAGACTGGGGCGATCTTCGAGTCACCTCACCGGACGGAGAATGGTACGGGCTGGCGCAACCGGCGGTTCGCAGTTGGGTGGCCGCAGCGGTCTCGACTCTCGGTTTCTATTTGGAGTTCGCCAAGGAGGCCGGTGCTTCGATCGCTGAGATTTCACCGCGTCTGACGCTTCAGGGCAGCAACGATAAGAAAGCTTGGGAGGCGATGTTGGTCCGTGGGGGTGTCTGGAAAGAAGAACCAGATAGCGTCTATCCCCACCGGGCCAGTGATCCCCCGCCTGTCGCGCCCAATTCGGGCTCAGTACCGAGTGGATACTCCGCTTTTGCTTCACTTTCGCCTCTGACAGTGTCCTCACTGCCCGCGTCACCGAGTGGAGCAGAAATGGTCTTCATTCCGCTCTCCACTCATCTGGCAGATGGAGCGATGGCGTCCCGGCCTTGGATGCAAGAGTTGCCCGATGCTATGACCACCGTGGTCTGGGATTCTTGGGTCGAGATTAACGACGATTTCGCTAAGGCGAACGGTATTGAGCGTCATGACCTTGTGGAGGTTACGACACCCAGCGGTAAGATCGTGGGCTCGGCCTACCCCAGTCCTTTCATTCACAAGAATGCTGTGGGGATTCCCACGGGTCGGGGTCAAAAACAGCCGATTCTCAAAGAGTTTATTGAGATAGGCTGGGAGTCCGACGGGAGCAATCCCAAGGACCTTTTGGACGGCACCCCCGGTTCCAGCGGATATTACCAAATGGTTGCCGCCGGAGCTTCGGTGTCTAAAAAAGAGGGCTCGAAGTTGCTCGCAACCTTCGACAAACGCGTTTACAATCTGCCGCGCCACATTTTGCCGGAATAGATAAGAGGAGAGAACATGAGTGCTTCACCTACGACTCAAGACCAGTGGGGAATGACCGTCGACGTAGACAGGTGCACCGGATGCAAATCCTGTGTGATCGCCTGCCACGCCGAGAACAATGTGGCCGTGGTTGGCGCCGAACAATCGGCCATGGGACGTCTCGTCCATTGGTTGCGAATCGAGCCAATTCATCACGGCGAGTATCCTCACGTTCACGTGGATTTCATCCCAATGTTGTGCCAACAATGCGGTGCCGCACCTTGTGAATCGGTTTGTCCCGTTTTCGCTTCGGTTCACACCCATGACGGCCTGAATGGTCAGATCTATAACCGTTGTATCGGGACTCGCGTCTGCGCGAACAACTGTCCTTATCACGTACGAATGTTCAACTTCTTTCCGCCGACCTGGCCGGAGCCGATGAACAAAATGTTGAATCCAGACGTGTCCGTGCGTAGTGAAGGTGTGATGGAAAAATGCACCTTCTGTGTTCAACGGATTCGTCGCGGAAATATTGACGCAAAGGTCGAGGGCCGTGTTCCCTTGGATGGCGAAATTCGTCCAGCCTGCGTGCAGAGTTGTGCGTCGGAAGCCTTGGTCTTCGGGTTGCTTTCAGACCCGGAAAGTACCGTTTCCAAAACGGTGGAGCGAAATCGCGCTCGCTCGGCACTCGTTCACGCCGAACACGACACCCGACCGAACGTGGTTTATCTGAAGCCCGAGCGAAGTCCCGAGTTGCTCGACGGCGCGGACCTTGGTCTCAAGGACGCGAGGGCTAAAGCGGCCCGGGCTGTCCCCGAGACTCCCGGGCATCCTGACCCTGTCTCGAGCGCCAGTCCGACCCCGATGGACAGCGCCACTCCGGCCGCGAGTACATCCACCCCCACGGTGGTGTCGACTCCGGTTT
>JBBKWP010000002.1:0-23545 GCA_037968995.1 Candidatus Xenobia bacterium | reverse complement strand
CGGCAGGCGGAATTCTATTCTCGTGCCCTTACCGGGAACGGACTGGATTTCCCAGTTTCCTCCTAGGAGTTCGGTCCGCTCGCGCATCCCCCGCAAGGATCCCAAACCGTCCTCGACTAGAATCTCACTGACGAAGAGGAAGTATTTTCTCCTCGATTCCAGAAGGACGCCAGCCTCATGCGTAAATTTCAGTATTTAATATTCAGTCTTTTTCTTACTGCTCTGGTCACTATAACGGTGTCTGCTGACCCGCTGACCTCCTTTGACGTCAGTCGACTTCGGATGGTCTCTGAGGCTCAAATCTCTCCGGACGGGCGTTTTATCGTCTACACGGTGTCCGAGCAGCGCGACCTCAAGGATCCGGATTTCAAGGACGGCCCGGCGCTTCCTGAGGTTCATCTTTACGACACCCAGACTAAGAAGGACCGCACCTTCATCTCTGGCGATGAGAAGCTCAAGAAGCTGACTTGGTCGCCGGATTCTTCGAGTTTGACGTTTCTCAGCAAGAGGGGCGACGACAAGAAGACCTCCATCTACCAGATCCCGGCCGACGGGGGAGAGGCTCAAAGAGTCCTCTCTTTCGCGGAGGACATTTCCGACTTCAGCCTCTCACCGGACGGTCGCCGGGTAGCTTTTTTAGCCAAGCAGTCGAAATCTAAAGAGATTGAGAAGCGAGAAAAGGCGGGTTTCAACCAGGAAGTTTTTGAAGAAGACTGGCTCTCCACCAAACTGTACGTCAGCGCCCTTCAGGTCGGCACAGACAAGCTTGAGCCTAAATCGGTGGAGGGACATCTCTCACAGGTGCAGTGGAGTCCCAAGGCTGGTGACAACCGCCTGCTGGTCATCACCGCTCCGAATCCTGGGGTGGACGCCGGTCTGGTTTTTCAAAGCTTGAAGGTGACCGACATCGAAGGGACCGTGCTCGCTACCATGCCCCGTTCCGGCAAGCTAGGGCACGCTGCATGGAGTCCGGACGGGGCCAGAGTGGCGTTTATGGGGGGAGTCGATGAGAACGACCCAGATGAAAGCGGCTTTTTTGTAGCGGATTCCAAAACGGGACAGATGAAGGACCTCATGGCTGGCGTCGCCGCCCGCGTAGACGCCTTCGAATGGACCTCGAATTCCGAGCTTTTGGCGGCTATGAGCGTTGGTGCGGATTCTAAGCTACAAAAGTTCTCATTGTCGGGGACCCGTAAGGACACGGGCATGAGCCCCGAGCTTAACCTCACCGGTGTGTCGGTTTCCGGCAACCAGAAAGTGGCGGTGGTCGCCGACTCTTGGAAGCATCCTAAGGAGCTTTTCCTCAACGGTGTGCGACTGACCGATTCGAACCCTTGGCTCAAATCAAAGGATTTCGCGAAGCAAGAAGTGTTCACGTATTCCGCTCGGGACGGACTAGAGATTCAAGGGGTTTTGATCTCTCCGTTGGCGGGCACGGTCACGGGACCCGCCCCCCTCATCATGACGGTGCACGGTGGACCAGAGTCGCACGACAGCGACGGTTGGCTGACGGCCTATTCCCAACCAGGACAGGTGGCCGCGGCCCAAGGCTTCGCGGTGTTCTATCCCAACTACAGAGGTTCCACCGGCCGCGGTTTGGCCTTTACGAAGAGTTCACAGGGCGACCCCGCCGGCAAAGAGTTCGACGACCTCATTGACGCGGTAGACGCCTTGGTGGAAAGGGGCGTCGCCGACCCCAAAAAGGTGGGAGTGACCGGAGGGAGCTATGGAGGCTACGCAACCGCATGGCTGTCTACAAAGTTTTCGGACCGTTTTGCCGCCGGCGTGATGTTCGTGGGCATTTCCGACAAGGTCAGTAAGGTCGGCACCACCGACATTCCGGAGGAAGAGTTCCTGGTTCACGCCCGCAAGCGACCCTGGGATTCCTTCGATTTTTTCGCAGAACGCAGCCCTATTCGCTACGTGAAACAGGCTAAGACCCCGCTCTTGATCATGCACGGCAAAGATGACCCCAGAGTTCATCCCACGCAATCTATGGAGCTGTTCCGATTCCTCAAGGTTCTCAACCAGACTCCTGTGCGACTCGTACTGTATCCCGGCGAGGGACACGGCAACCGAAAGGCCGCCGCGCGTTACGACTACAGTTTGAGAATGATGCAGTGGTTCAACCACTACCTAAAAGGGTCTGGAGGCGAGAAGCCCGCTCCTGAGATCGACTACCAACTTGGGACTGATGCTTAGGAAGCTTTCTCTTGTTTGTGCGCTCAGCCTACTGACCATGGTCTCCCTCTGGGCTCAGGAATGTGCCCAGGCTCCGGACTCGGTCAAGCTCCATTTTGCCTTCTTTGGCTGTAACCGCATAGGGTTTGACGACCTAAGTCCGGAGAATCCCAGCAGCGCCAACCGGGAACAGCTTCTCAGGAGCTTTTCGGATCTCTTGGATTCGCCACGCTTGCCAAGTCATCTCTTCCTGGTGGGCGATATTGTTACCAACTATGCTCACGGAACCGATGTCTTTCGAACCCAACTGAAAGGCTGGCGAGAACTGTACTCGGGGACCGCGATGGCGGCATCGCCGGTTGTAATGGTTCCCATCGTTGGGAATCACGAGGTGCTCAAGTCAGATCAGGACCCCACGACCAAGCTCTGGACGGATTCTCCAAACCCCCCAACCGTGGCGGTCTGGGACGAAGAGATGGACCCGTTTTTGAAGTGGTCGGACGGTCCGTTAGCCGAGGGCGAGAATCCTGACTGTCTGACGGTGGGGCAGGAGAGACTTTCCTTTACCTTGAGGAGTGATGACGTCTTGTTCGTTTGCCTGAACACAGACACGTTTATCGACGAAACCACGCTTGGGGACGTCCCGCTTCACTGGTTGGAAGACGTTCTCAAATCGGCCGAGTCCGATGAATCTGTAGCACACATCTTTATCTTGGGTCACAAGCCCTTGATCGATCCGAATCTGCCTGGAGAGTATATTCGAGCTGAGGAGGTCGGACCGATGGACGCGCTACTGGCCGGATGCCCAAAGGTTCGGGCCTATCTCACCTCTCATTTTCATCTATGGGACTATCGCCTGACGGCGGCCGGCGTTCCCCAGGTGATCGCCGGCAACGGCGGGTCATGGCCCAGCGGAGAGTTCAGGAAGAAGGGCGTGGGCTACTACGGCTTCACCACCGTGGATCTTATGGAGAGCGGGGACCTTGTTGTAAAAAGTTGGGGTCGTCCGATTCCGGACCCCTATGATACCCAAGCGACACAGCCTCCGGCGACTCTGCGAGAGTCAATTTCTATCCCTCGTTGAATTTTTGCAAATCGACAACCTGTTGACTTCCAACTCTCGTTGGCTGCACGCGATCCTTGTAAAAAAGGAGGCGCTCTTAGGCGCCTCCTTTTTCGTTCTCTGGGGAAAGTTCTGCTACTTCTAGCGGATTACGAAGTTCCAGGTCCCTCGCACAGGCTGGCCGTTCTCGCTGACCGCGGTGACCACGCAGTTGTGCTGTCCGTTGTCGAGGTTGTAACCGGGAATCCAGGTCACCTGGCGGCTGGAGATGCGCGAGGAGGGGGTGACGTCCACACCGTCCACGGTCATCTTCACCTTACGAACTTTCCCGTTGAAGATGGCGGTGATGGGGGGACGCGGGACCGTCACGACGCTCCCAGGAACGGGGCCGTAGCTCTGCACGTCGGTCACCGTTGAAGAGGACCCGTTCCACCAACCACCATTCTGGTTTCCAGCGTTCCTTTGAATGGTGAAATTCCAGTCGGCCCGCTGATTGTTGTCGGCGCGCACCTGGACGCGATGGGTACCGTAGTCGAGATTGTAAGGGGGGACCAGCGTCACGCGACGACCCCGGTGATCGGCGTCCCCCGTGAACTCTCGCCCGTCAACCCAGATACGGGCCCGACCGACATCGTCTCGGAAGACGGCTTGGATGGTCGGGCGGGCGGCGCTGGTGGCCGAATTGGGAGCAGGTGTGAGTTCCTGAGACCAAGCCGAAGGAGTCAGAAGCAAGACCAGGATGATGAGACTGTTTTGAAATTTCATAGCGGTGTGCTTCTCAATTTCCGGTCTAACTCCCCTTGAGAAGGGCAAACGTCGTCGGCCCAGTTAGCTAGAGGGACCTCTCATCAGGTTGAGAAACCTTGGCCGAAGGGTGGTTCAGGGTGTCAAAAGAGCGAAACAAGACGGCAGAATGGAAGCGTTTACAAGAGAACGAGAAGCGCGAGAAGAATTGGAAGCGGTGGGGGCCCTATCTGCCTGCCCGTCAGTGGGCCACCGTTCGAGAGGACTATTCCGAGGGGGGGCAGAGTTGGACCTCGTTCGACTACGAAACCTCTCGGCACCGAGTTTACAGATGGGGCGAAGACGGGCTGCTGGGATGGTGTGACCGTCAGTGTCGCCTCGCTTTAGCTCCTGCTCTGTGGAACGGAAATGACGACCATCTTAAAGAGCGACTCTTTGGCTTGACCAGCCTGGAGGGAAACCACGGAGAGGACGTCAAGGAAGTTTACTACTTTCTGGACGCGACGCCCACACACTCCTACTGCCGGGCGCGCTATCGATACCCCCACCAAGCTTTCCCATACGATGAACTGCGCAGGGTCAATCGAGAGCGCGACAAGAGCGACGACGAGTACGAGGTCACGGACACCGGTGTTTTCGACGATGCCGCTTTCTTCGACCTGGACGTGGAATACGCCAAAGACGGGCCGGATACTACCTTGATTCGCTATACCGTCACCAATCACGGAAGCGAAGCAGCCGATCTCAGTCTCTTGAGTCAGATCTGGTACCGCAACGTCTGGAAGTGGGGGCGCGAGGGAGAGGACTATGGACCCAAGCCGAGCTTGAGAGCGGTGGACTCACAAACGATGGAACTCGAGCATCACGAGTTGGGTCAGCTTTTTTTCAGTTGGCGGGAGTGGACTGAGGAGTCTCTTTACACGGACAACGAAACAGATCTCGCCACGCTGTACGGGGTTCCTAACGAAACTCCGTGGGTCAAAAGTGCCTTTCACAGGTATGTTGTCGACGAGGACACAAAAGCCGTCAATCCCGACAATGTGGGCACCAAAGCCGGTCTGCTCTACCGAATGACACTGGCTCCTGGGGAATCGAAGACGTTCGACTTTCTTTTGACCGACCGCTCGTCGCGTCCGAACCAGACCTTCAAAACCTTTGACGGCATACTGAAGGCGCGCCGTGGGGAATCCGCTGAGTATTTTGACGCCCTCAACCCTGGCTTAGGGCCTGAGGACACGAAGATCTGGTATCAGGCTTATGTCGGTCTGCTCTGGTCCAAACAGTTTTACTTCTACGCTGTGGAGCCATGGCTTGAGGGCGATCCCACACAGCCAAAGCCGCCCGCACCCGAAGACCGGGGTCGAAATCTGGCTTGGGCCGGGAACCTCTACAACAGAGATGTGATCCTTATGCCCGACACCTGGGAATACCCGTGGTATGCAGCCTGGGATTTGGCGTTTCATGCTTACCCGCTGGCCGCGGTCGACCCTGAATTCGCTAAGGACCAACTGTTGCTGATGCTGCGCGAGTGGTACATGCACCCCAACGGACAGTTGCCGGCTTACGAGTTCAACTTTTCCGACGTGAATCCGCCGGTCCACGCATGGTCATGCCTTCGGGTCTATCGTGCGACTGGAGCCAACGATCGCGCTTTCTTGGAGCGGGCCTTTCACAAACTTTTACTGAACTTCACCTGGTGGGTTAACCGAACCGACGCTGACGGGGACAACGTCTTTAGCGGCGGTTTCTTGGGGCTCGACAACATCGGCGCCTTCGACCGCAGCAGCTTTCCGGCGCAGATAGGCGAACTCAAACAGTCGGACGCCACGGCCTGGATGGGATTCTTCGGTCTCCGTATGCTCCAGATCGCCTTCGAACTGGCCTCGGAGAACGATGCCTACGAGGATATCGCTTCCAAGTTTTTCGAACACTTCGTGGCTATCGCCGAGTCAGTGAATTCTGATTGTGGGAACGGCCTGTGGGACGATGAGGATCGTTTCTACTACGACTTTGTGATTCCTCATCATCAACCGCCCATTCCGATGCGGGTCCGGTCTTTGGTGGGCCTCCTGCCCTTGATCGCGGTGGAAATCTTAAACAAGGAACAGTTGGAAGCGATGCCGGGCTTTCGTCACCGCATGAACTGGTTCTTGGACCAGCAACCCGCCATCGCCCGGCATTTTAAGCACTCTCCCGACGGGACCAAGCTGTTGCTGTCCTTGTGCCCCGAAAGTCGAATGCGCTCGCTCCTCGAGAGGATGCTCGACGAAGACGAATTTTTGTCGCCCTTCGGAATTCGTAGTCTTTCCAAAGTCCACGAGGACGAGCCGTTCAGCGTGGAGTACGGTGGGCAGACGTTTCGCGTAGACTACGAGCCCGGAGAATCCCGGTCTGGGATGTTCGGTGGAAACTCCAATTGGCGGGGTCCGATCTGGTTCCCCATCAACTACCTTCTCATCGATGCGCTGAAACGATATCACGCTTTCTATCAAGATCGATTCCAGGTGGAATTTCCCACAAGGAGCGGACGAGAAATGAATCTGCTCCAAGTGGCCCAAGAGCTTGAGACGCGCCTGGTCTCGCTTTTTCAAAAGGATCCCAGCGGCAGAGTGGCGGCCATGCCGGAGCTTTCGCAGAAGGAGCCTCGAGAGCTCTGGGCTGAGGAACTGCTGTTCCACGAATACTTCCACGCTGAATCAGGGAAGGGCCTGGGAGCCAGTCACCAGACCGGTTGGACGGCTCTGGTGGCGAGATGCCTGGAAGACTTAGCGAACCGTCGCCTAGACGGGGATTGAGACCTGTCGAGAGCAGGCTCTACAAATATCTAACAGTTCACCAGCGTTGAACAACCGTTCAATCCTCTATTCTATGAACACTGGGCTCTCCAAACGGGAGCCCTTGAAAGAAAGTAGGTTGACATGAACGCTACATACCCTATGGTGACACTGCGCAACGCCGTGATGTTCCCCTACGCGATGATGCCGATCACCGTGGCTCGGACCACGTCCCAAGAAGCGGTCCGCGTGGCAACGGAGTCTGAGGAGAGTACTCTTTTTGTAACCACTCAGAAGCAGGCTGTGGACGAGAACCCTAAGTTTGACCAACTCCATCAGGTTGGAACTCTGGTTCGTATACAGAAGATTTATCAACAAGGTCGTCGCATGGAGGTGCTTTTGACGGGCATCAGCCGGGCTCGGCTTTTGACAATGGGGGAAGCGACCTCCGACAATGGCGGAACACATTCGACGGCTGAAGTTGAAGTGTTACCCCCCATGACCGACGAGGGGCCTGTCGTTGAGGCCCTCCATCGAGAACTGATGGGCGTGGCGAAGCGGTTCCTGGAACTCGCCGGTCCACACGGACAGAATCTCGTCCCCTTGACGACGCACTTGAGTGAACCGCTCCAACTGGCTTACTTCTTAGCTCCAGCGGTTGGGCTCACCATCGAAAAAAGCCAGAAGATCTTGGAGGCATCCAGCCGCGAAGAGGTACTGAGAACGACCCTTGAGACGCTCCGGTATGAGCTTGAAGTGGCTGAGCTTCGCCAAGAAATACACTCCAACACGAAAGAGAAGTTGGATAAGGAGCAGCGAGAGCATATCTTGCGACGCCAACTCCGATCGATTCGCGAGGAACTCGGTGAAGATGGTGGCGAAGCCGAAGAAGTTGAACAGTTTCGGGATAAGCTCAAGGAATTGACCTTGTCGGACGAGGTCCGAAAAGAGCTCAAGAAAGAGATCGACCGTCTTGAACGGGCGAACCCCTCGTCTCCGGACTATCAGATCACCCGAGGCTATGTGGAGTTGGCTCTCGATCTGCCTTGGGACACCTACAGCTCAGATGAATTCAAACTCTCCGAGGCCCGTAAGGTGCTCGACGACGACCATCACGGTCTCATCGAGATCAAAGAGCGAATTCTGGAACACCTCGCGGTGATGACCTTGAACACGCATGCCAAAGCTCCCATCCTACTTTTCGTCGGACCGCCCGGAGTTGGGAAAACCAGCCTGGGTCAATCCATCGCGAAGGCCATGGGACGTAAATTCGAAAGGGTCGCACTGGGAGGCCTGTCTGACGAAGCCGAACTCCGTGGGCATCGACGCACCTACGTAGGGGCGTTGCCGGGAAGGCTTCTGACGGCGTTGCGACGCGCAGGAACAAAGAACCCCGTCATGATGCTCGACGAAGTCGATAAGTTGGGTCGTGGATTTCGGGGCGACCCGGCGGCGGCACTCTTAGAAGTCGTGGACCCCGCTCAGAACGACAAGTTCCGAGACAACTATCTCGACCTACCGTTCGACCTGAGTAAGACGATGTTCATTATGACGGCGAACTCAACGGACACGATTCCGGCACCGCTTTTAGACCGCATGGAGATCATTCGTCTATCGGGCTACTCCGAGGAGGAGAAGTTCTCTATCGCCCGCCGTTATCTCGTCCCTCGTCAGATTGAACAGGCGGGCCTAGATGGTGAAAAGGTCGTGGTCACCGATGAGGCCATAGAAGAACTGATCCGTTCTTACACTCGAGAAGCGGGTGTTCGCTCTCTGGAGAGATCTTTAGGGAAGCTGAGTCGCAAATTGGCCTTGCGGCAACTCGAATCCGAATCGAACGAACCGGTGGATGTGGACCAGGCGTTGGTCTTCGAACTCCTCGGTCCGGATCGTATCGTGAAAGATAAGGTCCGCGATAAGGATGCTGTGGGTGTCGCTATGGGCTTGGCCTGGACTCCGGTGGGCGGAGACGTCCTCTACGTTGAGGCGCTTCGCATCCCCAGTGGCAAAGGTCTGACCGTGACCGGCCAGTTGGGTGACGTGATGAGTGAATCCATCAAGGCGGCTCAGTCTCTGATTCTCAACCGGGCTGCGGACTTCGGCCTCTCGAAGGAATCGGTTTCCGAAGGGGGTCTCCACGTGCACGTGCCCGCCGGAGCGATCCCCAAGGACGGACCCTCGGCCGGAGTGACGATGGTTACGGCTTTGGCGTCGGCCTACACTGGCATACCGATTCGCCATGACGTCGCTATGACTGGTGAAGTGACGCTGGCTGGGTTGGTTCTGCCTGTGGGCGGGATCAAGGAGAAGATCTTAGCCGCTCGACGCAAAGGCATCAAAACGGTGATTTTACCTTCACTCAATGAGAAGGACCTGCTCAAACTGACAGATGACGTGAAGCAAGAGATGACCTTCATCTTAGTCGACCACGTCGAGCAGGTCTTGAAAGTCGCGCTGCCTGAAGTGTCTCGCAGACTGGGCCCCCTGGCCCAAGAAGCCAAAGTATTGAGCCCTTCGAAATCCTAGTCAGTCGTTTCTGTCGCAAGAAGGGGGAGCGGGCAGCAAACGTCCGCTCCCCTTTTCGCTGCGCGGGTCCTGTTCGCGCGCTGGGCGTCGATGTCTTGGAGTGACCCTCTCGTTTTCAGCCTTCTGTTGTGCTCAACAAGCGAAGGCCTACCTGCGGGGTCGAGCTCATTAAGCCGCCGTAGAAGTTCCCGGCCTAGGCGGTGGGGTCTCTAGGCGATCGAGGCGGGTCTCGTGATCGTCGAGCATACCTCTGTGGCCACGCATCTCATCGCGAAAAGCTTTGTTGGCGGCTTTCTGCTCCTCCAGGAGTACTCCAATATAGCCGGCGACACGCTCGGTAATCTCGTCGGCCAAGCCCTCGAATCGGCCGTCGATGCCATCGAACCGGCCGTCGATGCCATCGAACCGGCGGTCGATGCTATCGAAACGGCGGTCGATGCTCTCGAAACGGCGGTCGATGCTCTCGAAACGGAGGTCGATGCTCTCGAAACGGAGGTCGATGGTCCGAAACTGGTCGATTAGCATCACGTTAAGTTCGGAGCTCTCAAACTCCAGGTTCTCTACGCGCTCGTCAAGATGACGGGTTTGCTCGCCGATGTAGGCTTTGAGGTCGGCGAAGGCTGTGCGGGTTTCTTTATCCATGACCCCAGCATACCTCATGACTCGGACTCCATGCAGCGAACAAAAGGTTAAATTTCTTTCCGGCCGGCCTTCTAGAGGCTGTAGACCGCGACCGAATAGCCCGACAGAACGGTTTGGAAAATACCTTTCCGGCACTCCACCGGAGCCCCGCATTCCTGGGGGGCATCACCATGTAGGGTTTGAGCGGACGAGAAGTGGGCGGTCCATGTGCCGTCGATGAGGCCTTCCAGGACGATCTCCACCGAGTTCTGCCTCATCTGGAGCAAAACCAGACAGCCCGGGTGTTCACTTTCGGTCTCAAACCGGCGGTAGGCAAGCCAACCTTCCTCCTCGTTGCATCCGACAATCTCAATCCCGTATCCGTTGAGGCCCAAAGTTTGTCCGTCACTTCCGGTCCGAAGCCTTACCAGATCCCTGTAGAGTCTGAGAATTCCCTGGTCGCGGCCCCCTTGGGACCAGTCCATGGGCTGATCGTCTTGGAACCACCCGTCGTCGAACCGCTCCTGTCCTTGGAACAGCATCGGGATTCCGGGAGTCGTCAAGACAATAAATGCTCCCAGTGAGGCCCGGGCCCGTGCCCAGAAGCTATCGGTATTCTCGCTATCGATCTCTTCAGGAAGTCGGGCCTTGCCGTTGGCCACCTCGTCGTGGTTCTCGGTGAAGATCACGGACTGGAAAGCGTCTCCATTGAAATGGGGAGTCAGGAGTTCGGCGACCTTGCCCGGGGAACGTTCGATGTCGTCTTGGGCCGCTAGCATCTCCCGCAAGGCTCCGCCTAGCCGGCCGTCCCATTGGGCGTCAAACCCGGTCCCACCCTCTTCGATGGGCTTGGTCAGCCACTCGTTGGCTTGGAGGTCTTCGGCGATGATCAGGGGACGCGGCGACAAAGCGTGGAGATCCTCACAGATCCACTGCAACAGACTCCAACCGTGAGGTAGATCACAGCCGCCTTCGTGCTCGCTGCGGTCACGACGGATGTAGACCGTGCCGTCTGTCCTGAGTCCGTCGATGTGATATTCCTCGATCCACATCATAGCATTGTCCCGCAGATACTGCCGCACCGGTTGCAATTCATAGTTGGGACGAGTGTCTCCCCACGGCGTGTTCGCGCGTTCATCTGGATAAAAGTATACGCCGCCACCCTCGGGGTCCGAGCCGTCGAAGTTCCAGACGGCGAGATCGCCGGGGCCGAGGTGATTGTAAACCACGTCGAGGATGACCGCGATGCCCCGCTTGTGGGCCTCTTTAACAAAACTCTTGAGTCCGTCGGCCCCTCCATAGTTGGTTTCGACAGCGAAACTGTGAGCCGGATTGTAACCCCAGGAAAGCTCACCCGGGAAATCCGTGACCGGCATCAACTCGATGGCGTTGATACCGATGGCCTGAAGATAAGTTAGCTTTTCGGCCGCTTGAGCGAACGATCCCGCGAAGGTCCCGAGATGCATCTCGTAGATGACCAGATTTCGTCGGTCGATCTCGAGACGCTCATCGCCCTCCCAGTCGAAGGCCTGCGGGTCGTAAATGAGTCCGTTCCCGGCGGAGTTTGTCAGCATACGAGCGTAAGGGTCGATTCTCTGCACCACAGCGTCACCCGTGTGTATTTTGTACTGGTATTCTTGTCCAGGCTTGGCTTTCTCTACAAAGCCGTACCAGTAGCCTTCGGCTTCAAGGCTCAATTCGTCGCCTTCTGACCAATCGTTGAAGTCGCCGAGGACTTCGACTTTTTGAGCGTTGGGCGCCCAAACTCGAAAGCCCACGCCCTTGGAGTCGATGAGGGAACCCATTCCCGGGAGGACCGGGCATTTTTTCTTGTTTTTTACAGCCATAGGGCGACAATGTCATGCCCACTAGTTTCTGCCAATTGTACCTCCGTTCAAAAGGAGGGCATCCCAAGGGAGGTGATCTCCGGGGGGCATCGGCTACTTCGGTTTGTTCGAACCCAGCCATCCCTTGCGTCGGAAGTAGAATAGAAATCCGATGCCCATCGAAGCCATCACAGCTAGAGCGAAAAGGTAGCCATACTTCCAGCCGAGTTCCGGCATGTTGTACGGAGAGGACCGGTCGAAGTTCATTCCGTAGACGCCGGCCACAAAGGAGAGCGGTATGAAGATGGTGGCGATGATGGTCAAGATCTGCATCACCTCGTTGGTCTTCTGCGAAAGGCGGGCGTGATAGGTGGACATCAGTTCCGAGGTCGTTTCTCGGAAAAGTTCAAGACTTTCCAAGAGTTCATGCAGATGCTCGTGCAGATCTCTTAAGAACGGCAAGGTCTCTTTTTGGATCAGTGGCCCGTCGTAGTTGAGGAGTCTTGCCACGGCTTCGCGGAAGTGTCGAAGGGGGCGTCGGAGGGAAAGCGCTTTGCGTCGCAGGGCGCAGATCTGTTCCCACAAATCAGAGTGAGGGTTCTCCAAAACTTCTGCTTCGAGGTTTCCCAACAGATCACCCCAATGGTCGACGATCGGAAAATAGGTGTCGATGGTGGCGTCGAGCAAAGCGTAGGCTAGGTAGTCGGGCCCTCGCTCTCGGATCTGTCCGTGAGCGTCTCTTAGTCGGTGACGGACGGTCTCGAAGGGATCGCCGGGTCGTCCTTCTTGGAAGGTCAGGACAAACTGCTTCCCTACAAACATGGAGACTTGCTCGGTTGTTTCCCCGTCTTCTTCGATAGCGGGGAAACTGATGTGGAGATGTCCTTCAAAGTCCTTGGCCCGCGATTGGTGGCTGTAGAGGACGTCTTCCATAGCTAGGCGATGGATCTGAAACCGTTCTCCCAAATCAGCCACGAGTTCGACGTCGGCCAATCCCTCCACGTTGATCCAGAGAACGTCCTCTCCAGGTTCTAATCGTTTGAGTTCGTCGGGACTCGGATGACTCTCGCTGAACTTCTGTCCGGAGTATCGGATCAGGTCCACTACGCTGGGGGTGGAACTTGGTGGCGCCACCAGAGTGCCGGGCACGGCACCAACAGACTGACGATGGGACGCTCGCCTATGACGTTTTTTCTTCGACACCTGAAACGGTTTGACAGTTTACGGACCTGCCCCTACTAGAGGACGCCAGGTTTCAAAGCCTCGGGAACGAAAGTCATCCTTAGGAGGGGAAATGCACAAATACTCTATTCAGGAGGGCGTCGTTTTGGTGGTCATCGCCGTTCCTTGGTTTTATGCTTGTTTCCGCCTTTCCGAACATTTCGGCCGTGCTGTCGGAGTCGGTGCGGCGTGCGTCAGTATAGCAATTTTTGCGTGGGGAGTCTTAACGGAAAAGTGATGGAACACAAGGCTATCGTGAGCGCCTAGAGGTGCGACGGTGCCGGGCGCTTCGATTCATTCGATCAGTTTCATGGTTCCCCGGGTGACTCCGAACTGTTCGTGGACTTGAATGCGGGAGATCAGTTCGGCGATGGTGATCTCGCCGTGCAGCAACTGTCTGTAGCCTTCTAACACTCTGCGGGCGTCTTCTTGGTTCTCCCGGACGAATTCCACGCGAAATCGGCGCACTCCCATTTCTGAAAGCTCGGGCATCAGAAAGGCACCGCTTTGGGCCAAGGCATTGAAAACCGTGTTGCGACAACCGACATCAACGATCACGGGGTGCTCTAGACCCACCCGGTCTTTCAAGGACACCTCGTGCTTTTCGCATGGCCGACCGCAGCTGCGAAAATCTCGCCCCTCACTCAGCAGATGGGAATAGACGCAGTGTTCGGTGTGAAAAGTAGGGATGTGGTGATGAACGGTCACCGCGACTCTGGCGGGGTCGACTGCCTTGAGAAGGGCTCGAAGTTGGTCTTGATCGAGGTCGTGGGATGCGGTCACCGTTTCTAGACCCAGGTGGAGGAGATAGTTCGCGGTCAAAGAGTTGGTGACGTTGAGCGAGAAGTCACCGTGCAGGGTCGGACGATTTTCGAGGTCGCGAAAGTGCATCACGCCGCCCCAGTGGCGCAACAGAATTGCGTCGGGGGCGAGCTTTTCTAGGCGCAGATCGTAAACTTGCTCGCCGGGCTTTTGCACCCGCACGGTGGCCAATCCCACCTTGAGACCGGCTTCGCGGGCGCGTGCGACGGCCTTATTCAAGGCGATCAGTTCCATCCAGTCGAGTTCGACTTCGTTGACCCCGCTTTCGATGGCCGCTTCCAGGTGGGCTTCATTACGACACAAAGCTACTAAATAGGGTAAAGCTTCGGTTTCAGCACGTTCGGTGGGTCGATGGAGACCCGCGAGTTGTGCGGCGCTGCGGACTCGGCGCCCGGAACCTTCCAGGATCCAAGGCTCGAGTTGCTCGACGAGATCGCGGCGGATGTCTCTGAGTTGACCCAGGGGTAAAAACAACCCCGCCGGGAGGTCGAGTTCCATGCTTTCTAGGTGGAACGGGGTTCCACCCAACGCGCCGAGGTTCTCTTCTAAGACGGCGCGATCAAGTTCTCGTTTTTGCGCGGGCTGCAGCGCTACTTCGCTTTCCGATTCTGCTTCGAATTCGTAGACCGTGGCCCGGACGGTCAGAAGGCTTCCTTCGCTGCCCTGGATCTGCAAACGAAGTGGGAGTCGACAGTGGGGCGTAGCCACTTTCTTGACGACCAGTTTTGGGTCGCTGGTGATGTATACGTGGGCGCCGCGCTGAACTTGGCGAAGGTCCGGCCCGGGACGGCCAAAGGTGAGGGCCCAATCGCCCAGAGACCTGTCCACACGAAAGATCGGTCCGCCCTGTTCGTCCTCTTGTTCATCGCCCTGGCTGAAAACGACGCCCATTCCCGCTTCCGGCAGAACCTCAGCGACCGCGGCCCCAGTCGAAGCCACGGGCGAACCGCCTAGGGTTCGCTTGGGAGGGGAGGAGACCGCGCCTTCTCCCTCGGCCTTGACGAGTGGCGTCGGGTCGACAATCACTTTGTGACGCTGGACATCCACTACGGTTCCCAGGAAAAGGCCTCGATGCCGTGGGGAGCGACCTTCGACCAGAGTTTGATGATCGGCTCCGACTAGAAAGCCGTCTCCAAAACCGCGAGAATAGACGATACTGAGGTCTCTCAGGTCTTGCGCCAAGCGCTGCTCGTCGGTGTTGCCGGCGCGCACGGAGTCCACCCATCGACGCATGCTACCCACAGCGTGGTGGACGTAGTCGGCACCTTTTTGACGACCTTCGATCTTTAAAGTGTGGACACCGATCTCCAGGAGATCCTCTACCGCGCGAAAGCCCGCCAGATCCTGCGGGCTGAGCAGATAGCTCACGTCTCCCAAAGGTTGGACCTCATCGTCTACCACCAGTTCATAGGGCAGGCGGCAGGCCTGAGCGCAACGTCCTCGGTTGGCCGAGCGCCCTCCCCAAGCTTCGCTCGACAGGCACTGCCCGCTCCAAGAGACACAGAGCGCGCCCATGATGAACGCTTCTAACTCTAGTTCGGTGCCTTCCCGGAAGGTGCGAATTTCGTTGACAGAAAGCTCTCGCGGAACCACCACACGGGTGATGCCTAATCCTTGGGCAAAAGCCGCGCCCTCGGGACTTGAGATGGTCATCTGGGTGCTGGCGTGCAGTTCAAGTTCGGGACAGATGGCTTTGGCCAGCAAGGCTAGGCCGGGGTCCTGGACGATCAGGGCGTCCACTCCCGAGCGGGCTACGTTGCGAAGGATCCCCTCGAGCGCTTCGAGTTCTTCTTCAAAGACGAGCGTGTTCAAAGCTAGATAGGCTCGAGCCCCGGCGCGATGCACCATTCCCACCACCTCGGGCAGGGTGTCCATTCGGAAATTCGAGGCGCGGGCCCGGGCGTTGAAGCCTTCGTCGAGACCAAAGTAGACGGCGTCGGCGCCGGCGGCCAAGGCCGCTTCTAAAGATGCTTGATCGCCTGCGGGGGCTAAGATTTCGCCCGTGATGCGGGTGGGAGATGAGGTGCTCATGTCTTGGTTATAACACACAGCTTCCAGAGTCGGTTCTGTTTTTTGAGGAACAGATGAAAATTGCCCAGATGAGGCAAACCGGCTCTTTACATCTTGAGTCCCAGAACCTGGTAGAGATTGACCGTTTTGCGGCGCCCGCGCACCTCCACGGTTCCGAGTTCCACCAGGGCGAAGGCGTGCTGGACACGCCGCGCGGTCTCTTCATTGATCAAAAGTCGAATTCCGTTCTCGCGTGTCATTTTCTCAATCCTTGAGGCCACGTTTGTGGTATCGCCCATGGCTGCGAACTCACGATGGCCGGTGACACCCACGTCCCCCAGCATGACTTCGCCAGTGGCGATGCCAATGCCCACGTCCAGTTCAGGCAAGCCGCGTCGACGCCAATCCTCATTGAGAGCTTCGAGGGCTTCGAGCATTCCTAGTCCCGCGCGAACCGCGAGTTCAGCATGCAGATCTGTCTTCGATGTACCGGCGTCTTCCTCTGAACCAAAAACGGCCATCATGGCGTCACCGAGATAGGTCATCAGCAGTCCTTGGTGGTCGATGATCACCCTACCCAGTTTTTTGTAAACCTCATTGAGTTGACCGATCGTTTCTTCGAGCGGCCGGCTTTCCGCCATCGAAGTGTAGTTCCAGATGTCAGAAAAGAGAATGGTCGCTTCGCTGGGAAGCAAAGCCCGGGGACGACTCTTGGCACTGTAGGTTCGAAAGCGAAGGAGTTGCTGACCGACCTGAAGGAGGTCTTCATCGTTGAGGATCTGCATCCCCTTCACACTTTCCGTGTTCACCCAAACCTGATGGTGAGAGTCTGGAGAGATGACAAAATGTCCGTCGGCCAGTGTTATAGTGGCGTGCTCGCGACTCACCGTGGGATCGGCTAACTCGATCTGGTTGGCACGTTTCCCCGAACGGCCGATTCGCGTCCGTTGCTCTGCCAAGGTCCAGTGCTGTCGTCGATGCGGGTCGGAATAGCCCTCGAGAAAGGCAACGGCTTTGGAGAGCTTCAAGATGGTGATAGTGGCCCCACCAAGACTCAGTTTGTCGTCGGGATTGAGTTGACAGAACGCGCTGGCTTGACCGTTGACCAAGACCTGGAACGAGGGATTGAGATTGTTGAAGAAGAGGTTGGAGGAGATCAGCTTGAGGATGACTTGACGGTTCGCCACGCCAGCAACGTCCAAGACGATGTCATTCTCCTTGGGTCCTTGGGCACCGATGGTGAAGTGGCTGTAGCAGAGCGGTATGCGTCGCGTGGGGGCGTCGCCTGGACCTTCGATCAGCAGGTCAAACCCACTCCTCAGCCATTGCCGTCCATGGGGATGAACGGCTTGGTCGGTTCGTAAGGTCGAATGTTCGTTGGAGAGAGGGTCTTCCAGACAGCGGCCGGCCTCCCCGAGATTGTCACGAGACGTCATGCTTGATCGCCCTATTTCACCTTTGGCCCTAGGAGACCTCTCCGTCATACAGCCTCTCTAAGTGGGAAAGGTATCTGTTGCCGCAAGCGGAAATCTGAGGGGGTGAGCGACCCAGTGATTTTGATGGAAGACCTGTTGGGTCGATATCGCGACGGGGGGAAGATCGAATCCTCCGGGGCCTTCACTCTCGACCCCAAGAAAGCCATTGAAAAACTGGCGGAGTTTCAGCTCCCATCAAGCTACCATTGGATCCTGAAGCTGATCCAATCTCTCCATCTTTCCGGAGCCAAGTCCATTGACATTGCCGCTGGTATCACCGGAGTCCAGGTGGTCGCCGACGCGTCGCCCCAAGGATTTGATACGATGGAGGACCTGCTGGCTCACCTGTTGATGGACCCCGCCCATTCCAGCCCCACTTTGCGACACCTCGCGGCCGGCTTGCAAGGGTGTCTTGCCGTGCGTCCACGGGACATTCAAGCGACTCTCTGGGAAAATGGAGCAAGTCGGAGCTACCTGTTGAAGTCTGGCGGATGGCGCGAGGGTGAGACGAAGAATGAGGCTAAGCCCACGAACCGTTTTGAACTGACGCTGGCACGCAATCGAGCGGAGACGATTAACTCGAGTTGGTTCGCCTTCAATACCGACATTTTCGATCTCTTCTTGCGACGCCCTGGAGCTTATGACCGGGAGAACTCGGTCGTTTTTGAGGCGTGTCCCTTCGCCCATTGCGAGATCCGACTTAAAGGCAAAGTGGTGAGTCAAAGGGCTTTCGGCCACCCCCGGTTTCCGGGCTACGACATTCGCGCGGACATCGATCCTGGTCGCCGAACGATTCCAGTCCTCAAGGCTTTGACGTCGAGTTCAGACTATATCGCCAATGCCGCCGACCGCCGGCATCATTTGGTTGAAAGAGTGGTGCCGGCAGATGTTGGAGAGGTGGGATTTCGCCTGCCCCAAACGAGCCACGCCACGGTCACGAATCGTGACGACGACGAGATTCGTAGCCTTGTGCAAGAGCGGGGCCTTCAGCGTGCCTACGCCATTCGAATGGAACTTTCGCCTTTGGCCTTGATCGTTTTCATCGAAGACGGAGTCATTATAGAAACCAGAACCCTCCCTTTAGGCTGTCCAGGCTTGGTGGCCTTGATCGACGCCAAGCCGTTGCGCAAAGACCTGAGCACCTTGGGTATCGTCGACGGAGACAACGTCAGCCAACTGTTTGGGGAGGTGCGAGCGGTCGGTTCCGAACTCAAAAACCAGATCAAAGAAAATATGGAGCGAATGCCTGGGCGCGATATCCTGCTGGATCAGCTTTTTCGCGAGCCGAACTGACCCGTATTTTTAAAGAGTGTCTGGCGGAATCGGGAAGAGGTCGAAGCTTCGTAATCTTTCGTTTAAGAAGTTGGCTCGCAGACCTGGTAGTTTCAAGACGGACTCTCGCGATTCTCGGCCAGACCCAGATTTGGCATCCGGGTGCTTGGCGGCGAAAGTCGAAGCTCCGTCACCGACGGTAACGCCGCGATCTGTGCGCCACGGCAGTCCGACCCCGCGGATTCGCTTAACGATACCCGAGCGGTTGTCGAGATCGATCTCTAGGCGCTGAGCGCCATCGGGCGAGGCCCATATCGCTTCACTTTTCGAGCGTTGGTGAGGCTCACCGATGGCCTGCCACAGTGTATCGTCGAGCTTTTCCCCGATCCTGATGGGACCAACTTCCCGTCCGGCGCGAACGGTCCATTTCGCAAACCGCCAACGGGTCGACGCGGGCGAACTCACCTGGAGACCGGAGAGCTTCCCCGATTGCGCTTCGAGGATGAGCCCGGGCAAGAGATAGGTGGTGGTTCCGTCGCGCTGGATGACCTTGGAACGCTTGCTCAATCGATTGACGGGAAGACCCAAAAAAAGGCTCTCTTGAGACACGGTCGCCCGAACGCCCCGAATCAGGATGTCAATGATGGTGGCTTCCTCGCCGAGACCGATCGTTCTTAACTCGATCCCTTTCTTCAACTGGCCCTTTTCGGAGGTGCCCCAAAGGACCGTTCGAAAGCCTTCTCCGGTGTCGTGTGAGCGATAGATCGTGGTTGGCGCCCCTAACGACTTCGGCCACTCTGTGGGGAGCGATTCGTTGAGCTTGAGGTCGGCAGTTCCGACTCCGGGCTCGATATCGAGTCGGATCTTCTCCCAGTCAGGTCCCTTGGCCCAAGCGTTTCCAAGCGTTGCCCAAAGTACAAGTAGGGCCCCGAGTATGATTCTTCGGCTCATTGATACCGCTTATAATAAGTGGCTTTGTCGGTGAATTTCGAGGGAATTTCCCCGTTTTCTCCCACCTGCTCGATGAGGAGACTATCGCCCTGCCTTTTGACGATCGAGGTCACTTCTCGCCCTTCTTCCAACATGAGATGGATCTGGTTAGGGCTCACGTCCTCATCCACTCGCCAGGTACCGCTCAAACGTTCACCGTGAGAGATGGCTTCAAAATCCTGGTTGCCTTTGAGGAAGAGAACGACCTCTTTCCCATCGTCGTCCTCGCTTTTCCACTGGCCCGCCATCGTGTGCTTGGTCTGGCATCCCATGATCAAAAGAGCGGCTAGACACACGATCAAAAGGTGCTTCAACATGTCCCTTCCAACTTTTCGGAGCAGACTTCCAGCTTTGCGATGAGAGCTTTGAGATGGGCTTTGCAGTGACTGACCGTCGAGGTCGAGAGCATGGCTTCTAGGTCCGCGAATTCCTCGCAAAGGCTTTTGAGCTCTAAGAGATTTTCCTTAGGCTTGGATTCCGTCTTTTTTTTCTTGCTTTGGACCACCAGAGTACCTTTTTTTCGCGTTTTATAGGTTATACGCAAGAAGTGGCTTCGAATCCTCGGAAGTAGGGTTTCCGCCATCGAGAAAGGAACTTGGGCGGCGTGTCAGGATGGAAATCTTTGGTCGCCCGCGCGCGAGTCATCCGTTGGAGCGAACTCAGCGATCTTCCGAGCGGGGAGGTCTTGCGCCTCTCGTTTTTCTCCCCAGCCTTGGGATTGCGGCGTTTTGTGGGAGTTTACAGAACCACAGGAGCGCCCCTCCCCAGGGTCAGTCCTTTGGTCGTCTATCTCTATCGTGGGCATTACAGCGAATGGTTCTTCCCCGCCGAGGACGGTTCTCGAGAAAAGCATGACGGGCCCGGCCCTCTCACTTTCGTGGACCTCGTCGAGGCGGCCGTGTCACGCAAAGAACTGCCGCCTTGCCTCTTGGTCTTTCCCGACTTCGGGGGTGACGACCGCCAAGGCTTGACTCTGGCGGTGGACTGGAAGAGCCCGAAGTTGGCCGACAAAGGGCTCTTTGTCGGCGGTGGCATCGGGGCTTTCGAGACCAGTTTTCGACAGGAGTTCCTTCCCCACTTCGAGGAATCGCTGGGCGTTCTGAATCCCAGGCGGTGTGCCATCGGGTTTTCCCTGGGGGGGCTCAACGCGTGTCAACTCGCGCTACGTAATCCCATGCTCTTCAAGGTGGTCGCGGCTTACGACGGTTCGTTTCCCTATCACCCGATGCGAGTCTCGGACGGTATTTTACGGCACCCCCTATTCGATCCGATCTTCGGTCGACCCTCGGACGCGGCCCGCATCAAAGCTCATTCGCCCGTGTGGTTGAGCCAGAATTTGCCAGCCAATCAGCTTCAGCGGATGCGGTTTTTCCTGGCCAGTGGACCGGAGTGGGCGGAGCCAGGCGATTCTAACTTCTATCGGACTCAGCAGTTGATCAAGGCCTTGGAAGAGCGGGGAGTCAGCAATTCCTGTGCGAGCGTGGTTGAAGACGGGCATCACGACTGGTTTACCGCCGACCGCTTCGGCATGAATGTTTTGCGGTCCGCCTTCGGGTCGGAGGCTCAATAAATAGAAGGCATCGACCCTGAGCGAAACTTGAACGCCTCCTGAGAGTTTTACAATGTTTCTGCCCCGTACAGATTTCTAGTGGGTCACTTGGGTTCGGAAGCCCTAAAAGCAGGGCCCGCCCGCTCGTCTGAGAACTAGGGCGTGTCATAAAGGATACGCCCTAGGCTTCTTCATGCCGGCGGGGACCGGGCGGATACGATGGTTGGAGGTCATGAGGTGAAGGCAATGAGACTATTTGGGTTAGCGATGCTGCTGACGATGGTGCTGGGTTTGGGAGCGAACGCTGCCATGACTTCCGTGGAGATGTTGCGAGATCTCTTCCGTCTCCCTCCGACCGAGTGGAGCCAACACCTGAAAAGCAACAGTCGGCTCCTCAACGATGAGTTCTTCACTAACGTTGAAAAGCGCGTGCGCTGGGGGATCGAGAACAATCACGTCGACGATGCCTTCCGTTTCGCGATGGTTGGCGACTTCGCCAGCGAAGCTGTGAAGCGCCCGGCCAATTTCCGGATCGACCTCGCGGAGCTTTTCTATAAGGCTGAGAATCTGGTGATGGCGGGTCAGATCGTGGACAACATCATGATCACGAGTCCCAATACGCTGCAAGCCCGCCAAGCGCAGTATCTGCGCGGGCGACTCTATGAAATGCAAAAGGACCTGTTCAGCGCCTATAACGATTTCAGGGCCCTGGCGGACGCCAAATACGAACCTGCGCTTACCTGGTACAAGGCGGCTCAGATCAGCCTCCTAAGTGAAAATGAACCAAGGGGCAAAGAGGAAATGATCAAGGCTGCCGCGGCCGGAAGCCGTGAGGCTGCCGAGTATCTCGCCAAATTGGAACAGCTCAACAATCAAGACTGGGCTCAGCTTCCTGCCGTTCCTAACACCACCAACCCTAACACCACCAACCCAAATACCACCAGTCCCAATGTCGCGAGCACAAACAGCACCGCTCCCTCGTCGGGAGATCCTCTGGCGATCGCACGCTTGGCCGCCGCCGACGGCCGACTCGATGAAGCCGTTGCCGCTTATCGTGCTCTGCTGGCCGTCGACAGCGCGAGGCTCGAGGTTTTGCAAGAGCTGAGCGCAACTCTTTACCGAATCGGCGAACTGGTCGCAGCCAAGATTGTGGCCGACCAGGGTCTAGTCAGTTACCCGCAGGATGTAGCCCTTCTTCGTTATCGGGCCAACATCAACGAGCGAATGTTTGACCGGGAAGGGCGCGCGGCAGACCTCACGGCGGCACTGGTCGACTACCGCCAAGCCGTGGCGTTGTCGCCGGGTCACGAGTTTCTCACATGGGAACTGAGTCGAGCCGAGTCCAAAAACTAAGATACGCGCTAGACGGTTAAAGCACTTCCTGGGCCACGAAGTCGTGATGGGCTTTGCGCAGGGCTGAGAGTGGATAGGATGTTTGTCGCCAGACGATCGCTTGTCGGGTTTCCGCCAGGATCGCTGACCTCCAAATAGTATAACCGAGTACCAAGCCGGCGAGGGGAAACGCGAACCCGACCCATCTTGGAACTCCTCCGGCACCAGCCATGATGCTTCCCAGAACCACTTGAAAGGCGTACGCGGCCAGGGCCCAGCCAGTGGCCTTAACAGCCAGTAACGCTACCAACCACCAGAACGGGAAAGCGGCGAACAGACCGGCCGCCAGGGCGGTCCCAAAGCGATAGTTGAGTCCTGCGTAAGCGTTCTTTTCTAACCCATTCACCACGCCCAGTAGCCCTTCAAACCAGCGTACCTTTAGGTGACCTCTCCCCAGAAGTGAAAATTGTCGACCTCCGCGACTTTTGACCATTCGACCCAGATGCATGTCGTCCACTACCTGCAATCGCAACGGCTCCAGAAACTCCAGTCGACGGAGGGTGGTGCGATTTACCAGATTGAAGGCTCCGATCCCCACGAAGAGGTCTTTTTTAACATGCACCCGCCAAGGCTGAAATTTGAACACGAACAGCACGAAGAAATAGGCCACTAGAACCGGTTCCCAAAAACCTTTCACGTCGAAATCCGGGGCGATGGCGAGGTGATCGGCGTGCAGAAGTCTGTGGGCGCTCACGGCTCGTTGGAGGGCGTCGGCAGTGAAAGTGATGTCGGCGTCGGTGAAGAGAATCAAAGGCTTTCGACTGGCTTTGGCTCCCAAATGCATCGCATGAACCTTTCCCAGCCAGCCTTGAGGGAGTTCACGATTGTGAAGGATGGTGAGTCTCTCGGCTAACGGATGGTTGGCTTTGATCTCCTCGGCGATGAATTGTGTAGCGTCGGTGGAACGGTCGTTAACTAACAAGATCTCTAGGTCCGGGTAGTCTTGCTCCAGCAGGCTCGTCAAGGACACCTTCAGGCTCGGGGCTT
Source organism: Candidatus Xenobia bacterium (assembly GCA_037968995.1). GTDB lineage: Bacteria > Vulcanimicrobiota > Xenobia > Xenobiales > JADMJV01 > JAEXNA01. The sequence goes on along the minus strand of JBBKWP010000002.1, from coordinate 92 downwards.
CGTCCCGGGCAGCGATCACGATGGACAGACCCGGCAACTGGTCTCTCGGAAGTGGCGAAAAAAATTTGAGTTGAAGACAGAAGCGGTCCAAA
>JBBKWP010000001.1:0-24782 GCA_037968995.1 Candidatus Xenobia bacterium | reverse complement strand
GTCGTGGGTGCCGGTATGGTCGCCATGCGTTCTATTTTGGCACCGTTTCTGTTCGCGCTGCTGGTGGCTATGGCGGGGACCTTGCCTCTACAGTGGCTACAGAGCAAGCGGGTTCCAGGGCCATTGGCAGCGGTCATTGTGGCGGGCGGCGTTGGACTTCTTCTCGGTCTACTCGGCCTAGTGGCAACCGAATCCGTGCAGGGCCTAACGGTAGCGCTCCCTGTCTATCGTAGCGAACTCGAAGCACTTTTTAAGAGTATGGGTGCCTTTCTGCACCCCTACGGCATCGAACTGCCCGCTTTGATGAAACAAGTCGACGAGGGATGGGTCGTCGGGATTTTGGGAAACTTACTCCAGGGCTTCGCGCGCAGCTTCTCGTCTCTGGCCACGGCTGTGGTTATCTTGATTTTTCTCTTACTGGAGGCGGCCGAGTATCGGATCAAATTTCGCGCCGCGCTATCCCACTCCATGGACGTGAATCGTCTCGAAAAGGTAGCAGGCGACGTCCAGCGCTATCTTTTTGTAAAGACCATCACCTCGAGCCTGACCGGCTTGTTGGTGGGGATTTTGTGCTGGGCGGTTGGGGTAGACTTTCCCATTCTTTGGGGTCTGACCGCCTTCGTTCTCAACTATATTCCTGTGGTGGGGTCGATCATCGCTTCGGTTCCGGCGCTGTTCTTGGCAGCCATCCATCTTTCTTTGCTCAAGTTGTTGATTCTCGCCTTGGGTTACATCTTGGTGAACACGGGTGTCTCCAACTTTCTAGAACCGACTCTGCTCGGCCGTCATCTGGGCCTCAGCCCGCTTGTAGTTTTCATGAGCTTGGTCTTTTGGGGCTGGGCTTGGGGACCCATAGGCATGTTTTTATCTGTTCCCATCACCATGTTGGTGAAGATTTTCTTGGAGAACAGCGACGATCTGCGCTGGATGGCTATCCTAATGGGGTCGGCGAGAAGTCTGAAAATGGAACACGGCGGAATCGAAGAGTCTGTCACGGAACTCGCCGAAGATCCTCAACCTTGCCAGGCGTCAACGGGCTGATCGGATGGCGGAGACTCTGCATAGGAGCTTTGCTCCCGGGAAACTTGATTACAACAAGGCCAAGATTCTGGCCTACATTGTGGTTGCGGGGTTCATGGCGATCCTGTTTGTTTTCGGATTGAGATCCTCCGGGCAACCGGAGACTTACGATGGAGACCGCACGGAATCACTGACGTGCCCCGTTTGCCAAGGTACGGGACTTGCTTCGGGCTCAGATTCAGACAAGAGATGCGCAGTCTGCTTGGGCAGTAAGAAGCTCAAGGCCGTGATTCCGGGGCCTCTTCATCCGGTGAACTTGCGCGGCACGGTCCGCGACCTCGGCGCGTTCAAGGATGAGGAAGACGCTCAACAGTCGATCGCGGCCGATGCTCTCGACCGTACCAAGACACTCCGAGTGCTCAAAGGAGCCGTGGCCAATGCCGAACTCACTTTCGTTGGCTCCGATGGCTTGGCATTGGAGACCACCTCGAAGGCTACCGGACGTTTCTGGGGCTCGGTGGATCCAGGCGATTACAAAGTGAAGATTAAAGCGGTCGGTTTTCCGGAGACGACTCGCGAGGTGACCGTTCCGCCGCGAGCTGAGCCGATTTGGCCCAGTGTCGTCGACGACGACATTGTGCCGGCCGAAGTTTTCCAACAAGACTTTCTTCTTTCCAAGTGATGAGGCTCTCAGGGCTTACAGAATTTTAGACCTCAAGAGTTCGACTGCTTTCCCGAGTCGGACGACGCCTTCAGTGATCGCGCTCTCATCGTAGTGAGCGAAGCTCAAGCGTAAAAAATCCCTATGCCGACCAGACATGGAGAACTTCGACCCCGGACGAAAACCCACCGCTTCGGTTGCTGCCACTTTCTCAAGCTCATCGGCATCGAGGGCTCCGTTGAGTTTGAGCCAAAAAAAGTACCCTCCAACGGGCTTAACGTATTCGACCATTTTCCCCAGATGATCCTGGAGAAGACGATCCATCAGGTCGATCTTTCGGTCGTAAATCTCTTTGAGCTCGGACAGATAGCGGTCTTGGTCGCCAGAAATCAGAAGCTTGTGAACGAGAGAGCCGACGAGCGGGTTGAGTCCACCACCGCTGGCCAACAGCCCGAGTCGAAGCAATCGGGCTAACAGCTTCTGGGAAGCCTGGATCCAGCCCAAGCGCAAGCCAGGTGCCAGAATTTTGGAGAACGAACTCACGGAGAAGACGGTTTCCGATGCGATCTGACGGGCAAGCGGGGGAGGCGGAGTCCCCCGATAGGTGAGCATCTGATAGACTTCATCAGCCACGACAAGCACCCCATGTTCGCGACAGATGTCGATCATCGTTTCGCGACGTTCCTGGGGGAGCGTGACCCCTGTTGGGTTCTGATGTATGGGAATCGTGTAGAGAAGTTTCGGACGATGTTCCTGAATCGCACGCTCCAACGTCTCAGGCTCGAGCCCCATATCGGCGATGGGGACTCCGACCACCTTGAGGCCCAGGTCTCGAAAGATTTGAGGCGCTAAGAAGTACGTCGGATCCTCGACCAGAACGGTATCACCGGCTTGGGCGAATGTCGCGGCGATCAGATGAAGAGCCTGAGAGGCTCCGCCGGTCATGAAAAGCGTCTGAGGGTCGACTTCAAACCCATAGTGGGGTCCCAAGAAGCCGGCAAGCGCTTCCCGCAGATTCGGGTCTCCTTGCCCCGGGCCGTAGTTCAGGTAGGCGTTATCAGGCGAGACGAAAAGCCGGTTGGCCCCCTTGAGCAACAGGTCGCTGGGAAGTTGATCCAGTTGCGGCTGGCCGATTCCGAAGTCGATCATGGAAGGACCTTAGGTTTCATGGCCCCTAGTCTATCGTGCGGACAAGGTCCAGACAAGCGCCGCTTTCTCCACAGGACGCAGGCGTCGCTCGGAGAACCCGGCGCCATGTCAGAACCTAAACTCAGCCATGCTCGGGCAAAGTACACTGTACTTTTGGTTCTTTTGGTCTGTGTCGCCGTCGTCCCTGGTGCCATGCTATGGGCCAATATTCTCAATGAACTTTTAATACTGGTGCTCGTAGCCTGTGTGATGGTGATCGGAAAAAGTAGGAACCGTTTCTTAGCTGCTTCGGTTCTCTGTCTGTTCCCGCTCATCTCCATGATGATACCGGTCTCCGCTCGTTATCCATCAACTGTTCACCTGTTCTTGCAGATCGCTTTTCTGAGCTACGCGACGATTATGGTTTTAATCGACGTGTTCGCGGCCAGCGAAGTCAACCTCGACAAACTGGCGGGATCCGTGTGCGCTTATCTTCTGGTGGCTCTCGTTTTTGGTTTCGCCTACATAGCCATCGAAACCGAACACCCGGGGTCTTTCCTACTCGAAGGTCATCGCCTGAAAGACTTTGTCTATGGCGAAACCTATCATCGCCTCACCGATCTCGGGTATTTCAGTCTTGTCACGCTGGCCACCCTAGGCTACGGAGATATCGTCGCCGTAACACCGCTGGCGCGCTCGATAGCGGTGTTAGAGGCCATCTTCGGTCAGTTCTACATGGTTGTTTTAGTGGGGCGTCTGCTGGCTCTGTATATGCATCGTGAATACATAACCCACGAACGAAACCAACACCGTTCGAAAACGAAATTTACCGACGACTCGCACTCCAAGCCTGAGTGACCTCCTCGGCTTGGAGAAAGGCGCGATGACCATTGATGGGATGGACAATCATTGACATCGTCTCAGCCAAATTGACTGCTTCGGCTTCAGGTGTCGTCCCCTTGTCCGCCGCCTCCGCGAGAATCTTCTTGGTCATCTGATAGACGCTACCATCCCATTCTTTGTCGAGATGACGCTGGATGGCGGGGTCGTCGTCCAGCCAGCCTAAAGACTCGTTGGCGCAGTTGACAATTCCCATGCGATTGACGATGAAGTCGGGGGCATAAAGTATCCCTCGGCCCACCAAGGCCTCTCCGTCGCGAGGCGAGACTTCCAGTTGGTTGTTCGCGGCTCCGCAGATCCCGCGCACTCGGAGGCGGGGAACGGTTCGCTCATTGAGGATTCCGCCGAGGGCGCAGGGCGCCAGAAGGTCGCCGTGGGTGAAGAGCGTGTCTTCATCTCCCCGGCAACTGACGTCCACATTTTCTGAGAGGCGAGCCACATCGGCGCAACGCTGAGGGTTAGGATCGAAGGCTCTGATCCTAACATCGCGTTCGAGAAGCATCTTTACCAAGTGAGAACCCACGTCACCAAGACCCTGGACAACGACAGTGAGACCTTGCAGACTCAGAATACCAAGCAGGTCCACAATCGCTTCTATACCCGCCAGCACTCCTGCTGCCGTTGCTTTAGAAGGACTTCCACTTCCCCCGTATTCCACTGGGATGCACGTCACGAACCGAGTCGTTTTGAAGACCTCGGCGACATCGTCGGAGGTTGTACCTACGTCTTTGGCCGCGAAGTAGCAGCCTCGTAAGTCGGAAATGAAGCGTCCATACTCCCTAAATAGTCGGCCTCGCGAAGCCGGATCCAGACTGGCGACGTCGTGGATCACGCCTTTCCCTCCACCCCACCACAAGGAAGAGGTCGCGTTCTTATGAGTCATTCCCCGGGACAGCCTCAGTCCGTCACGCAGAAAGCTTTCAAGGTCCGAGTAGGTCCAAGATCGTGTCCCGCCGGCGGCGGGTCCGCGGGCTGTGCGGTGGATGAAGGCTCCCATCAGGCGCTGGGTACTGGAAGATACCGCCAGGAAGAACGCTTCGTGGTCCACGAAGTCGCGATGCTTCTCGAGGGCTCGGCAAATGGGCTCGAGGCCGGGTATGGAAGCGACCAAGGTGTTGTTCCTATTTAAGAAGGCGACTCGGCCTCCATAATCGGCTAAGAGGGAACCGAAATCCTCGATTGGCAGAGCCAGGAGTTGGTCGAAATCGTAAAGTTTGCTGCGCATATTCGATCAATTTCCTAGTCTAGCGAAGGTTTCCTATTTTGCGACTAAAAAACCGACGGCCTAAAGCTCCATGATGACCCAATTGTAGAAATCTCGAATCCAATCGATCCGTTCGGGAGTCGATGTCGCGTGAGCTTTTTGGGCGGCCAAGAGGCCCTCAGGGGTGTAAGGCTGGTCCTTGAGATGGATGGCGACATGCTCAAGAAACTCTGGCTCTAGGCAGTCGGAAAAGGCAAGAGCCTCGTGCACTCGTCCGCGCTCGCTGTTGATGTGGAGTTCCATCATTCCCCACGGGAATCGAGTGTCCATCTTGTGCTGGAAGCTAGGGGTCTTCCCAAAATTCCATTCCCAAGAAGTGAGGTTCTCGTGGAAAGCCGCCAAGGTCTCGATGGAATGAAGACTGCTTTGATCGAGAGATTCCACCTCGGCTCGACTGTTGTAGTAAGCGAAAAACTCGTCGATGAGAGCGCTACAGAACAGGTCGTGGTCGATCTCAGGCTTGAGTTCAGACAAGTTCATCACTCGTGATCGCACGGACTTTATACCCTTCGCATCCAATTTTTTCTTGTTGGGGGTTAAATATTGACTCAAACGTCCAAGGTCCACATTGAGCAGCATGGTGCCGTGATGGAAAACACGATCCGGGCTCTCCTTGAACGCACTTCCAGAGATCTTAACGAGGTCTTCGTCGCGACGTACCACTAAGTCGTTACGTCCGGAGCATTCGGCCTCGATTCCCAACCGTCGCAAAGACCCTACCAGAATCTCGTTATTGCGGGCGAAGAGCTGTTTGGAGGACACTCTTTTTTCTTTGGCGCTCATGAAGGTAAAGCAGGTGTTGCCGAGATCCTGAAAGACCGCTCCGCCACCACTGTGACGTCGCACGAGATGAACGCCGTCGCGTCGGACTTTGTCCAGGTCACACTCGCTCCAAGCGTTCTGACCGCGTCCTATGACGATGGTGTTGTCGTTGCGCCACAAGAAGAGCACTTTACAGTCTAGGTCCATAGCGTTATAGATCCAGTCTTCCGTGGCCAAGTTCAGATACGGATCTTGAGTTCCGGCCACAATGACGCGAAGTCGAGGGCCTGTAGAAGCTTCCATGGTTTTGAGAATTCAGCACAGAGGGGCGTTTGGCCCCCTTTCGAAAGGATGACGATGGAAGTCACCGGACTGCAGGCGATCGAAGCGGTCACCATGGTGTTAGGCCTGCTTTCCGCCTCTCTTTTGAGCTTTGGGAACGGCAGAGGCTGGCCTCTGGGGGCATTGATGGTGACCCTTTCCTCCTACGTTTATTGGGAGCGTACCCTCTACGGATCGGCTTCGGTCCAACTTTTCTTTCTCCTGACCCAACTGTTGGGGTGGTGGAGATGGTCTCATCACACGGAAAAAGACCTTCGAGTGAGGAGCCGGCGCATGAGTAGGACCGAACGGTTGGGCGTTCTCGTCGTGGGGAGCGCGGCTTGGATGCTCGGAATTGAGATCCTAGCGGCCAGCGGCGGAAGCCAGGTTCGCTTAGACGCCTTCGTCACAGTTCTCAGCCTCATCGCCCAGATCGCCATGGTTTACGGATTCGCGGAGAACTGGCTCATCTGGTTCGTGGTCAACCTTGGCATCATCTGGCTGTCTGTCACCGGTGGCCTTTGGTTTTTCGCCTTTCTCTCGTTGGTCTATCTGGGCGTGTCGATCAACGGCTGGCGACAATGGAAATGAAGTAGGGATGCAGGACGTGGTAGGTCCGCGCACCCGATACCTTGAATGTCTAAGGAATATGGCTAAAATTGCGATCATCAGTGACAGTCACGATCACCTCCATCATCTGAGCCTGGTTCTCAGCGACATTCGCTCCACCGGGGCGGACACGCTTTTGCACTGTGGGGACCTTTGCGCCCCCTTTGTGGTGGCGGAGCTCGCCAAAGAATTCACCGGACCCATTCATATCGTCGAGGGAAACAATGACGGGGATGGTCGCTTGATTCACCAGGTTGCTACCGGATGGCCCCAGGTGACGCTTCACGGTATTTACGCCGAAGTCGAGGTTGGGGGCGCGCCGCTGGCTATCGTTCATTACCCAGAACCCGCGCGTCGGATCGCTCAATCTGGCGCCTTCTGTTTGGTAGCCTACGGGCACGATCATCGACACTATGAAGAGCGTGGGGAATGGGGCTGGTTGGTCAATCCTGGAGAGATCATGGGTCGGTTTGGTGAGGTGAGTTGGGGTCTCTACGACACCGAGAAAGATCTGTATGTGCGTCGAAGCGTTCCTTCGTCCTCAGCGTGATGCCCCTAGGTTTCCGGTTAGCTTTCGAGTTTCGGCTTGAAGTCATAATATGTGGTTTAAGAGAGGATGAATCGTGTCCCCTGTCGGACTTCGTTCGATGAAGAACTCATTGACACCCACAACAGTTTGTGGACTGGGCATCGCGGCGCTGCTCGCCGGATGTACCCCAACCACGCCTCCCGCGCCGACTCAGTCTCCGACTGTGAACATCTCTCCAACGGTGGAAGCTTCACTGACGCCCAGCCTGGAGAACACGCCTTTGGCGACAGGCACTCCCATGAACTTGGCAACGCCCTCCGCGACCGGCACACCGACGGCCGCGGTAGACGGACTGCTCGTCACGATCGTCACTCCGGGTTCCGGGAAGGCCATCGCTGTTGGAGACGCGGGGAAATTTCACTACACTGGTTGGCTTGCGGGTTTCGAGGCTGGAGCGCCCTTTGATTCTTCAAAGACAAAAGAGCCGCTCCCTCTGAGGCTGGGTGAAGGGTCCGTGATCGATGGTTGGGAAAAGGGACTCGTCGGAATGACGCCGGGCGAGGTCCGACGTCTAGAGATCTCTCCTGAGCTTGGTTATGGCGCTGACGGCTATCCACCGCTGATACCGCAGAATGCGACTCTGTTTTTCGAAGTTGAGTATCTCGGACCCGGTCAATAACGGTCATCCAATGACCCAACCTTTGGCTCTGCGATTCGAGAATCGATTTGTGAACGAATTGCCCGGCGAAGAACAGGAGTCGACTCGACCTCATCAAGTGTTGGCGCTTTCATCGCCTAGTGGAATCTGATGCGAGCGCCTGGCTAACGCTCCTCGCATAATGAGAGTTTTACAGATCTCCGCTCTTCCACGTCACGGAGGCGCCCGCCGCATCGGAGCGAAACTCGGATTCACAATGAAGCGTTTATTCAACCGATTCTACTATTTGACTGAGACTCTGCTGATGCGATCGGCCGCCTATCAGCTTCTGTTGGTCGCTTTAGTTATCATTGGACTCTCGGTGGTCGGCGGCGGGGTTGTCCATTTTGCTTATCCCGTCGCCTATCGGGACACAACGGAAGCCATCTGGTGGGCCTTCTTACGCTTGACAGACCCCGGCTATCTTGGCGACGACCACGGCGTGGTGCCTCGTGTCGTATCGACTTTTCTCACCTTGGCCGGCTATGTCGTCTTCCTAGGTGCTCTGGTCGCCATCATGACGACCTGGCTCGACCGCTTGATGGCCTTTCTGGGGTCGGGTCGAAGTCCGATTTTTGAACGACGCCATATCCTCATCATCGGCTGGAACGACCGCATTCATGCCTTGGTCGAAGAGGTGGTGCATAGTTCCCAGCGGCTCCTCGATTTGAATCGGCGTCCCGCGGTGGTGATTCTGTGTGAGCCTTTCTCACAGTCCATGCACCGAGAGCTTCTGCAGAAACTCGACCCCGCTGTCCGCCGTCAATGCCGTCTACTCGTGCGCTCGGGAAACCCTTTAGAGGCTGAAAGTTTGGAGAGGGTTGACTACACTCATGCCCGCTCGGTCATCTTGATATCCCAAGCTCGAGGCGAGCGCGCCGACCGACAACTCGCGGACATGACGCTGGCCAAGGTTCTCATGACCTTGAAAGCCAAGGCGCCCGATCTCGAATTCCCTCCTAACGTGGTGGTTGAGGTTTCGAACCCCACCAACAAGTTGTTACTGGAGTCCGTGGGCTGGGAGAATCACACGGAAGCGATTGTGGGCGAAGAGATCTTGGGCCGACTTTTCTGTCAAGCGGTTCGATTTCCAGGTCTGTCCAAAGTCTATCGCCGACTGCTAACAGACAGTTTTCGTGACTCGATCCTGTTGGTCCCAGCGTCGTCGTTGGGGATCGTGGGCCAGTCGATGATGAGCTTTGTTCATCAACTTCCTCAGGGAATTCCCATCGGAAGTCTTCCCATTGTTGGAGTTCAGTCTCAAGTTCGTCTGCTAGACTTCGACTCTGTCTTGACGGAGGAGGACCTGGTCGTTCTCGTGTCCTCGGCAGAAAACCGCCGGGGCGGGGACTCAAGCGCGGCTCCGGCGTGCTCCAAAGTGACCATCGAAGGGCTCGTCCATCCCCCTGTGCGACGAATTCTGTGCGTCGGATGGAGCACTTTGGTCGCTGCTTTTCTGGGAGAGTCCACAGACTATAAACTTGAAAGTTTCGAAGTGACCTTGCTGTGGGACAAAGACTTGCCCCGGGAGCGCGAGCGACTCCAGCGCTTGGAAACCACGCACTCAAATCTCAAGCTGACCTTCCTTTTGGGAGCGTTGAGCGATGACGATGAAGTGCGTCGCTTGAAACCCGAAACCTTCGACACCATTATCCTGCTCTCGGACCAGCGACGGAACGCTCTCTTGAGTGACGCCGAAACCGTGCTTCACTACGTACTGCTCGATCGACATTTTCGTGCTCTGGCGAAACCGGTCTGGTTCGTGGTGGAACTCCACGACGAGGATAATCGTCCGTTGATCGCCGGACGCGACGTAGACGTGATTCTGAGCGGTGAGATCATTAGCCATTTGCTGGCCCAGGTGGCTATCCATCGCAGCCTAGCCTGGATCTACGAAGAACTCTTTTCCAAAGGCGGATCTGAGCTTCGACTGCTAGGACTCGATTCGTTTTCGGGGTACAGTGGCGCTCTCGATTTTGCGACCTGTCAGTCGGTCTGTTTGACACGACGGTCTGTAGCCGTTGGCATCCGTCGAGAAGAGTCGGTGCTACTTCACCCCTCACCCGCCGAACCGTTCAGCGGCGATGACAAACTTATCGTGGTTGAGTGGGAAGAGGTTGACGAAGATCGGCAGAGTGGAGCGTCTGTCTCCAGGCCATGACAGGGAGTCGACTCAACACTCGTTAAAGCGTTTCTCAAATAGGTCACAGATCAAATTGGCCAGCGCCTTCGCTTCCCGCACGGGTCTGAGTTGGTTCGTGAGGCCTTGATTGGCAAAATGCTTTGGGCCGGAGAGAAGACTCGCGAGCGCTTCGGGCTCCCTCGCCGGAAAGTAACCTCGGAAGTCGTCACCTAAGAGTCCGCGGTTCCCTGGGATGTCCGAAGCGATGATCGGCATTCCGAGCGCTACGGCCTCACAGAGGGCGTTAGAGCACCCCTCGACGAAACTCGGAATAACGAAGCATCCGGAGAGGCTCATCCGCCTCAATGTCCGGGCTCGGCTCAGCTCTCCCAGCCATTTGAAACGCTCCCAACCTTGCAGCTTCTCACCCCAGCCAGGTTCGAGTTCGGCCCCCAAGTGAATCCCTTTCCACTTCCGAACTGTGATCAGGGCCGTGGGCAGAGAGAGAGGGTTTTTCACTTCGCGCAAGTGACCAACACAACAGGCCGTCGTGCTGTCATGGCCGCGCCAAGCTAGGCCGACGGGCAACTCCACGGAGGGCAAAATGACCCGTGATTTTTGGACTAGACTGGCGTCCAATTCCAAAAGGTCTAAGGGTTGGAGCACCACGATGGCCTCTACTTGGCGCAGAGTATCCAAGGCCAGGTCTTTCGACGATCCCCGCAAGTCGGTGCCCGTAACCACGGCCACTCTGGGTCCGCGGTCCCAGGCAAGAAGGACGTCGCGGGCGTAAACGGCATGGAGCCCAATCAGAACGTCTGTGTTAGATTGGGGCCGAAGGCTAGTGTGCTGCACGCCAAACCCTTCGCGGCGCAGAAGTTTGCTCCAGCGGTTGGAGGTGATCCGGTTTCCTCGAGCGGAACCGCGGGGTGCTGGGGTCCACAGGCACACGGCCCCTGGCTTAGGGAAGGTTCAGGTGGTAGCTGTGAGGTTTGGGATGCTCAGGTTCGGTACCCCTGGGGATTTTGAGTTCGCCAGTTCCAGGCGTCGCGGCACATATCGGTCACCGACCGGGTCGTTCGCCAACCGAGTTCTCGATTGGCTTTGCTGGGGTCGGCACACGAGACCGCGAGATCGCCCGCTCGTCGAGGGTGAATTTCACGGCGAACGTGTTTGCCGGTGGCTTCTTCGAAGGCGGAGAGTAACTCGAGGACTGTGGTCGCGCGTCCACTTCCGAGGTTGTAGATCTTTAGCTCGGGCTTCTCGTTGTTTTCAAGCATCGCGCTCAACGCTGCGACGTGCCCCTCCGCGAGGTCCATGACGTGGATGTAGTCGCGCGATGGACTGCCATCGTCGGTCTCCGAATAGTCGGTGCCGAAGACATGAAGAGCGTCAATGAGGCCCAGAGCGACACGCGTCACACGCGGCATCAGGTTGACCGGTTCTCCCAAAGGATCCTCGCCGATCTTCCCGCTGGGATGCGCCCCCACGGGATTGAAATAGCGCAAGAGGCTGACCGACCAATCCGGATGAGCTTGTTGCTGCCAGCGGAGCATATGCTCGATCACCAACTTGGAAAGTCCGTAAGGGTTTTGTGCCCCATCGATGGGCGTGGGCATTGCTTCCGTGAGAGGCGGCACGTTGCCATCCCCATAGACTGTCGCTGAGGAGCTGAAGAGGAGATTCTTGACCCCACAGGTTTGCATGGTCTTAAGAAGCGATGAGGTAGAACCGAAGTTTACGTCAAAATAAAGCGCCGGATTGGCTACCGACTCACCAACCGCCTTGAGGCCCGCGAAGTGAACGACCGCCGCCGGCTGAGCAGACCTCATGATTTTTTCCAGGCCGCTTTGGTCGCGGACGTCGAGTTCTTCGCAGCGCAGCGATTTTCCGGTGATCTCTTCCACGCGGCGGACAGCCTTTAAGCTGCTGTTGCTGAAGTCATCGACGACCACAACGTCAGCGCCCAGTTCTAGAAGAACCAAGGCCGTGTGACTTCCGATAAAACCGGCTCCGCCTGTAAGGAGGATCGTCTTGCCGTCGATACTCTTGCTCATGATTGACTCCTTTGCACGTTTGACAAGAGCGATTAGATGACCCTGGAGGCAGTCCTGCAATAGGGTGTGGAATCTAGGCCTCCGCGGGCAACTCCAGGAGCAGCGAGTTGTTGACGTTGAGTCGAGGTGCCGCTCTTGACGCCGTATCCACCGCCGTTGACGGTGGAGAGAACTCTCACTCCGAGCTCACCCAAGTCCACTGTGGTGGCGCCGTATTGGGAGAAGCTTGCGATACCGTCGCTGTGATCGGTAGCGGCTACGGCCACGCTGTTAGCCAATCCATAGTTCGAAGGGTAGTTGGGACGGGCATCGTTGTCGGTACCGGAGTTACCGGCGGCCATAATGTGGAGTGGGGGAGAAGCCGCGAAGGCTTGTTTGATGCTTTCGTTGGCTGCTCCGCCGCCCCATGAGTTCGAGGTGATGCGGGCGCCCATTTGGTGGTGTACTGGATGCCTCGGATGATGGCCGCGGCATTGGTGCTGCCGCTGTCCGAGAGGATTTTGACACCCATGATGTTAGCATGTTTGTTGACGCCGACGAGGCCGAGCCACGCGCTCGTCCTTGGCCATCGCGGCCATGGCTTCCTCGACGGTAACGCCCGCGGGAAGTTTGATGTGGAGGAACTCACCGGCTTCGGATTTTGAGAGGCCAAGTCTCCTGGTTCTTTGTTAGACTAAGGATACCCGGTCTGTACCGAGCCAACGTTAACTCGGTGCTAAATCCCCAACGCTTCAAGGAGCTATGTCCTCTCCACGAAGGATGCTCTCTGATTAGGCTGAGAGCGAACCCAGGTGAAATCCAAAGTTGCTCCTAATACAGGTCAGTGACATCATCAGCCTCTCGATCAAAAGAGCACCTTTATGCCGTGGTCGGATATTTTCTTTTATCGTGTACGGCCATGTTCGGGATCTTTGCGGGCAAAGTGTACCTCCCTCAATCCTATTTGAACCAGTATTATCCGTGGCGGTATGAACTGGCCAAAGACCAACCCGGGGTCGTGGCGGTTGGAAATCCTTGGCTGGTTGACGCCATCACTTTCGTGGGACCTCAGGATGCGGTTGTCAGTGACTTTTTAAAAAGTGGAGAATTCCCAATGTGGAATCCTCGCCAATTCTGCGGACACCCGCTCTTGGCGAATTCACAAAGTGAGATGACTTATCCCGTCAAGCTCTTTTTCTCGGCCGTATTGAAAAGAGAATCCGCTCATAATGCCTATCTCTTCTTTCATCTTTGGATGGCGGGCTTCACGTTCTACGTTTTTTGTCGCCTTTGGTATGAGCCAGTGTCGAGTTTTCTCGGTGGCACTCTCTGGATGCTCGGCGGTTTCATGGCTCACTATCTGGAGAGCAAAATGGGTGTTGTCGGCGTCGCTCTCCCTCTCACACTTCTGGCTCTGGAGCGCTTGCTCCGAGCGCCGAGGGACACTCGACGAGTTGCTTTGCTGGCGGCCGCGGGCGGGCTGTCGCTACTTTCTTCTCATAAGCAGTTTACGATCTATATCTATCTCTTCGCGGCCTTGTATTGGGTAGCCAGAACCGTACACTCTGGGGCTGACGGACTGACGAAGGATCGGTGCTTCGCGACGGTAGGAGCCTTCTGCATCGCGCTTTTGCTGGGCGCCCCACTTCTAGGACCTTACCTCGAGTTCGCTGCTTTCTCCGGGCGGGAGCCTTTTACTCTAGCCCAGCATTTTGCGGCGAATCGGTACTTTCCGGAAAATCTTTTGACCCTCTTTTTGCCGGAGTTCTGGGGAGGACCGGAGGCCGGGTTCTACCTGACGAGGATCAACTCACGAATTCAAACTCCTATAGAGCTGACTCATCACCTAGGTACGGTGGGAATGCTGTTTGCGATTTGCGGTATGTTCAGAAAGAATTTCGTTTCGCGCTTCTTCTCCGCGGCTTCGATATATTTTCTACTGGCAACCATGTTCCCGATTTTTTACGCCCCACTGTACTATCTGATACCTGTCCTATCCCATCTCACGCCCACTCGAATTCTCCTACTGAGCTCTTTTTCACTCTGTGTTCTCGCGGTCGGGGGAATGGAGGTCTTACAGCGTGAGCGATTCAAGTTTTTGCCCACAACGTTAGGTGTCTTGGTCTGCGCTGTCTTGTTTTGGGTGTATCAAGCCTGGACGAATTCAAGCCTTTTTCTCCGGTGCAAGGAGTTTTGGCTAGCTAGTGAGGTTCTCACTTCCAGTATTCCCGCCTATGCTCCGAAGAGAGAGTTCGAGGTCCTTATGCTCGAACGGCTAGACTCCTATTTTGTCTTAACTAATCCGGTGATTTTCCTTCCCCTTCTGTGTGGAGCGGCGGCAATTTTACTTTGGCGATTCGGTTCGGGTTCTTGGCGTCGGCAGGCTATCATCGCCTTAGCCCTGGTGGAACTTCTTTTCTATTTTGCTAGGTGGAATCCGGTTACACCAGGTGGCCAGACCTATCCGCATTTCCCGGCACTGGACTCTTTGCAAAATTCGCAGGAAAGGCTAGTTGGAGTCTGGACGGTCGCCCCCCCGAATAGCCTGACAGCTTATTCGCTCTCAACTCCTGCGGGATATGACTCCATTCGCGTGCAGCGCTTCGCGGACCTATTCTCGGTGTGGCAACAGAACATTCCTCCGCAATACAACATGCTCTACGCTCGCCCGACCAACGAACTTTTCTGGAAATGGTGCGCTTTAATGGGGGTTCAGCACGTCTACACCGACCCCATGACCCCGGTAGAGATCCCAGAGAGTTGGGAGCGGGTGTACGATCGAGAATGGCACGTTTATCGCAACCCGGAGAAAGCGCTGCGAACCTGGCTGGTCACGCACTGGACGGTCCGCGAGGACACAGTTTCCGCTCTGCGGGAGATGAAGGGCGCTGAATTCAACTTTCGAACCTCTGCGGTCGTGGACCAGAACATAGCAGGTTCCGGCATTCCGGGATCTGGCGGCGAAGCAACCATCAGCGAATACAGGGCCAACCGAGTCGTCATTCAGGTGGAAGCGAAGCAGCGGTCGCTTCTGATACTGAACGATTCGATGTACCCGGGGTGGACTGTCACCATCGATGAGGAACCAGCCCAAGTCGTTCTCGTGGACGCTGCCTTTCGAGGTGTCATGGTGGAGGCTGGAACTCAGGAAGTGGTCTTCCGATTCCGACCTCGCAGTTTCTATTTGGGATTAGTTCTTTTTGGGCTGGGCTTGGCCGTTATGGTCGTGCTGGTGAAGCGGAGCCGCTGAGAACTTTTCCCTCCAGGGTCAACAGAGCTTGGCTGAGTCTATGCTGCGTGAGCCTTGCGGTCCACATCAGTCAACTCGCTCAGCAGAAAGGACCACTGATCAGCGTAGCGGTCGGCCCGCTGCTCGTCGGTCGCTCCGTGACCGTGTCCCAAACTGTTCTCGACTCTTAGAAAGACGGGCCGGTCGGAGGTCTGCGCTTCTTGCAGTTTAGCCGCGAACTTGAAAGAATGAGCGGGGTCCACGCGGTCATCGTGACGGCCGGTGGTTACCAGAACCGCTGGGTAGTCCACGTTGTCCTTGACGTTCTGATAGGGTGACCAAGAGAGGAGGCCGTTAGCTTCCTCTTCGTTTTTGATGCTTCCGTACTCTTGGTTCCAAGACTCGCCGCCTAACTCTTCATAGCGTGTCATATCGTAGAGTCCGACTTCGGCGATGGCTGCGTCGAAAAGTTCGGGGTTGCGCGTGATGGCAACACCCGTCACCAGTCCGCCATTAGAAGCGCCTTCTAAAGAGGTGTGCGAGGCGGAGCTATAACCTGCCTCGGCCAGGAATTTCGCGGCTCCGGCCACGTCGTCGTAAACCTTTGTTCTGTTAAGCCCAGTGGCTTGGTCGTGCCATTCGTCGCCCAACTCATCGCCGCCCCGAACGTGAGCGATGGCATAAACCCCGCCGGCTTCTAGGAAAGGAATGCGACTGACGGAGAACTGAGGCTCCACGCCGTTACGAAATCCTCCATAGACATAGATATGAGCGGGATTTTCGCCGTTGAGTTCCACGCCCTTCTTGTGAGCCAAGGTCATTGGTACCTTGGTTCCGTCGGCGGAGGTGTACCACTTTCGTTCGACCTCGAAGTCGGCAGGGTTGAAGTTGGGAATCTTGTGCTCGCCCACCACTTTCTCTTCGCCGGTTTCCAAATTCACACTTTTGGTGATTCCCGGTTGAGCCAGGGTAGACCAGGTGTACTTTAGATTCCCTTCGGCGTCTGCTTTGACATGCGATAGCGCTCCTGGGCCGTCCAATGGGATGTCCCGGACGAGCTTGCCTTCGAGGTCGTAGACCGCCAGACCGGGGAGCGCGTTCTTTGAGTAGCTGATGGCGACGGCGTCGTCCAACGCGGTAACTTTGTCGATTTTGCGTCCCTTCTCTTCAGGTATCACAACCTTCGGAACCGGAGCGCCGCCCGACGTCTGACTCATATCGATCATCAAGACTTTTCCCAGCGGGGCGTCTGCGGTGGTCTGAATAAAAACGTTGGTGCCACGGCTCGAGAACGACATCTGACCAGTAGGGATGTTCGCTTCAGAAACGGCCCCGGCCGCATCCACGAAAATGGCTTTCTCGTCGTAGGCCTTCTCGGCGAAGGTTGTAAAAAGAACGTTGCCGTTGTGCTCGGCGATCTCTCCGTAGGGAGCGAGACTGTTCGGCGCGAGATTCTTGACCGCGCCCTCGGAAACGTCGTAGCTTGCGAACCCGTCGCTATCTTTTCGGGGGCTGAAGTAGAGTTTGTCGTCGCCACCCGCCCAAGTTGGAGCCAGAGTTGAACTGGTTCCCTCCAGTTTTCTGGTGACTTCACCAGTGGCGATGTCTAAAATTTCCATACGGCCGACATCCATCCCGTTGAGAACCCGACCGTAGGCTAGAAATTTTTTGTCAGGGCTGGTGGTGGACCAACCCAAGGTTTCCCCTTTCGGCCAAGTTCCAGGGTCAAAGATCACATCGCCTTTTTCCGACGTTCCGGGATAGCGAACCAACCGCTCGTACTGCGCCCCTTCGTCGCGACTCCATTGAAATCGATAGCCTTCGGCTTGCTGCATGCTGCCTTTGTAGGCACCTTTTTGAGCTTTGAACGCTTGCAAAAGCCGATCTTTGATGGCGCCGTGGTTGGGGTAGGCGTCCAGATGGCAATCCGTTCGCACGACTTGGTCGTTGAGCCACTCGTCCCGCGTCGATTGGTCCTTCTCCAGCCACCGATAGTCATCGCGGACTTCTTTGTCGAAGATTTTGTCGATGACTCCCATCTTCAAGGTGGGAGGCGTTATGGGACAGGCTTGAATGTTCATCTGGTCTCTTTCGTTGGTGGCTGTGAGCTAAAGAATCGCCTTGATCACCTAGAGAAAGACTACAACTGGAGTGCCACGAGTTTGTTAAAGCGCTGTTAAAGTGTTGGAAAACAACTGGTCCCGACCGATTCGGTCTATCAGGCTGTTGCACGAAATCGGCGTCCGCTTGCTTGCGCATGCCGAATGACTGGCGACCGGCTGATGTCCGGGTCGATGACGTCAGCGAGAACGGGCTCTAGCGGTATCTGATTTCAACGAAGGTGGGTGGGCCTTGGCGCCCCAAAGAATTGACCGCGCGAACTTCGATATAGCTGGCTTCTTGGGTGGCGTCCCAGAGGAGTCTGTCCTCATCCAGACTGCTCCAACCGTCCAAATTAGAGATTCGATATTCATAGTGGTCGAAGTTGGGCTGGTTGTTTTTGAGAGTCAATTCAAATTTTGGTACAGCCGCAAATTTTGGCATCTTTTCGACGTAGTCGGCCGAGGTAGTGATCTGATGAGTTTCGAGCAACTCCGGGCCGGGTGGCGTTGTGGAGAGATAACGAAAGAGGATGGTGGTGCGGTTAATAGCCGGATAGAAGAATTTGGGATCACGAGTGAACACCTCTTCGTCCTGAGTCATCCCTTGGAAGGTCAGTGGTCCAATTTGGCTCTCCAGTAAAAGGGAGACTCTTGCGTGGCTCGATGAGCTGGAAGCCGATATGAAACCAAAGTAGCGAGCTAGGAAGCTTTTGTAATCGGAACTTTCAAAGGAACTAGTCCCGACCGTTCGTGCCTCCAACGATTCCCATCGATCGTTTTTGTGTTCTTGATAGATTTCGTAGAAACTGAGAGGGGTCTGTTCACCATTGCCAGTCAGTACCACACCGAACTCAGTGCCAGCAATTTCAGGACTGTGAGGTGGCCGATTCCCTGTTGGGTGTCAACCACCTCGCAGTCTCTGTTCGTTTCTGGGCTTCAACTTGACTCATTCTTCCATCAGGGACCACGATGAGACTGTGGCCTGGCTTACGCGATGTTGACAGAATATGAACATTGGATCTCGCGGTGTCGCGATCGGACCGCGCTTCGACTTTTCGAATTATTCCCGGACAGTAAAGCGCCGTCGGCTCTCACGAACCGACGGCGCTTTAGGGTCCCCCTCGACGTGGTGTTAGGCCGAAGGCAGTTCCATCAACAGGGAGTTGTTGACGTTGAGTCGTCCACCGGTGGCGGTCTTTCCGTCAAGGGAAGCGACCTGGTCGACACCACCGTAGAGGCGGGCGATGAGGTCTTCGTTGCTGATGTCGGGGTAGGCCGAGGCGATGAGGGTGGCGGCACCGGCCACATGGGGGGTTGCCATCGAGGTTCCGCTCTTGACGCCGTAGCCGCCGCCGGGAACGGTGGAGAGGATTTTCACGCCGGGAGCGCCCAAGTCCACGGTGGTTGCGCCATATTGCGAGAAGCTGGCGATTCCGTCGCTGTGGTCGGTCGCGGCCACGGCCACGTTGTTGGACAAGTCGTAGTTGGAGGGATAGTTCGGACGGGCATCGTTGTCCGTTCCAGAGTTGCCGGCGGCCATGATGTGGAGCGCGGGAGACGCGGCGAAGGCTTGTTTGATGCCTTCGTTAGCGGCTCCACCACCCCAAGAGTTCGAGGTGATACGGGCGCCCATCTTGGTGGCGTACTGGATACCGCGGATGATAGCCGCGGCGTTGGTGCTGCCACTGTCCGAGAAGATTTTGATGCCCATGATGTTGGCATGCTTGTTGACGCCGACGAGTCCGATTCCGTTGTCGCCGACGGCGCCAATGGTTCCGGCGCAATGAGTTCCGTGGGAGTGACCGTCTAAGGGGTCGCCGGAGTTGTCGAAGGCGTTGAATCCGTGGATGTCGTCGATCACGCCGTTACCGTCGTTATCGATTCCGTCGCCAGCGAACTCACCGGGGTTGGTCCAAACGTTGGCGGCCAAGTCAGGATGATTGTAGTCGATGCCGGTGTCGATGACAGCGGTGATGTGTCCGCCTTCGGCTTGATTGCGTCCGCTGTGGATGGTCCAAGCTTCGGGTGCATCGATGTCGGCGTCGGCGGTTCCACCGGTTTGACCCTCATTGTTCAGGCCCCACAGTTTAGAAACGTCGGGGTCGTTGCTGATCTCTTCACTGGTTTCGCCTTCGGGGAGTCCGTACGTATTGTTGGGTACGGCGAACTCGACGCGGCTGTCTTTGGCCATCGCGGCCATCGCTTCTTCCACCGAAACGCCGGCAGGCAGCTTAATGTGGAGAAATTCACCGCCCTCAGACTTTAAAAGCCCTCCTGGGGTGTCGAACGTCGAGAGGACGGTCGCGCCGAAGTCATTGACAACGGAAGTTTCCGATTCGGCAAGGGAAAACCCGCCCTTGGTGCGGACGATGAGCTCACCGGGCTGGTATTCACCGATGTTTCCTTCCAGAGCGGCGGCGTCGGCGGAGGTGGCGGCCATTAAGCTGACGGCCTTTCCTGAGAAGGGAGATTTAAAGGAGATGTTGGCGGCGTCCGAGGGAACGCCGGCCTCCGCGGTGGCGCTCTTGGCTTCTGGGGCGGCAACAGCCAGTTTCGAGTTTTTCGTCGGGTTGAAAGCCTGGTTCATTTGGGGCTTGATCATCATATCTTTGGGTCTCCTGTTTCGTATTCTATAGGTGTATCTTACAGACGGAGGATTCGATGAACCCACGATAGACGGGGGCGTTTGTTGAAAGTTTGTTAATGAGCAACCACTGGACTTCTCATCAATTCTCGACCGCCCTCACACCTGGAAATCCCGGAGGCAGCCAAGGTTGTGCAAACTCGAATCGACATTCAAAATCATAACGAGAACGCGGAGATATTGCTCTCCGACCCCGATGGTAAGAACCGACTTCGACTCGTCGTCGATGACAAGGGCGAGCCCAGCATGGAGCTGCTTGACGCCAAAGGCCAAGTAAGGGTTCGAAGTCCTGGTATCGGAATTGTTAAGTTTTTAAGGCGAGACGTTTCTATACGGAAAGGAGATCGTCCCTGGAGCATCTGTTTGCGAAGCTGAGACGGTTACTGGTCACTGCGCAGCTCCCCAGTAGAGAATTCGCATTCGGTCAGACACGCTCAAAAACTCGCTAAGGTCGAGGGAGAAGGTATTGACAGGCGTTGACTCAGACCAGCCCTCTGGGGTTGTTGAATCTAAACCTCTGACTTGGGAGACGAATCCCTCCATGTCGCTCACTAGCAAAACGAGCGGTGGCGCGTTGACAGCTAATCCACCGGTTGGCACTCGAAAATTTCTGCGTGCCAAAAAATCCAATGTATTTTCTAAGGCTGTTCGTTCTGCTGGTGATAACTGTGGCGCGCCGTTCATAGCGAGGAACGCATCGACAAGGGAGCGAGGGCTGGAATAGATTGTGCCGTCGATTGGAGGAGGGCCGTCGAGCTTGGCTTTGAAAATGAAGTTTTGACGTCCATTTGCCTCGTTGCCAAATTCCGGCTCTGGTGCTTCGAAACCGCCTCCCCCCGTCGACGACGGTGTTTGCTGTCCAGGCGTCGTCACCGTCGATTCGAAACTTAATCTGGAATGTTCAGACTTCTCATAGACTTTCACATTTTTTAGCTCCGTCTGTTCGGCCCCCTCGTTGTTGGCCACGAAGACGCCGATGAGCGTGAGATTCTGAGCTTTGAGATTACCCTCGGTATAGATCAGACCTTCGAAGATGGCGGAGTCCGGTGAGCCGGTTCCACCGTCGATGGTGATGTCTCCTCCGGCGAGGAGAGCCGTGAGGTTGTCGCTGGAAAGCCGGCCGGCCCCACTAAGGTCGATCTTACCGGTGGCCACCACAGCACCCTTGCCGGTGATTCCTCCGGTGACCGTCAGGTCTCCGTTGACGTAGAGGAGACCCCCATTCAAAGTGAGCCCGTTTGTCACAATGAGGGGTGTCGAGGGATTGTCGTAGAGGGTCCGAGAGTTGATCTCTAGTCGGTTCTCGACGGAACTTAAGCCCACCCTGGTCGCTGGGTCGCTGGGGTTTGGCGCGTAGCTCGAAACGTCGAGTTTGGGAAGCTCCACCTTACCGGCGAAGGTCCGGGTCTCTCCCTCGACCTTCGTTGTTCCGCCACTGAGGTCCACACCGGAGGCGGACTGCAGGTCCCCCTTTATGACATTGTCTCCCTCGAATACCAAGGCTGAGTCGCCCCCCTCAGAATTGGTCACCAAATTCCCGGGCAGTAAGTTTTCTGGGTCTGGGGGACCGCCGCTTGGCAATTCGGAGCCCTCCTTGAGGGAGGCAACGAACAGGTCTGTGCCCCGAATACTTCCGTGGGAAGCCACTGAGTAGGGAAACCGAGGTATGTGAACGATGGTTTCAACCCGACGCTCCACCCCGTTGCACACCCCGTAACCCACCAAGTAGACCGCCTCGCCGGGAACTTGACGTCCGTCATCGGCTGGTATGGAAAAGTCGGAAGCGAGATTGTTGACTGAACGTTCCAGTCCAAAGTTTTGGGCCTCAAGGTAACTCTTATCGAACGAAACGACCCCCCGCGACCCCTCGGGGGCCATTTCCAGATGCACCGTGACGGTCTCTGAGCCATCGGCGCCAAAATCTAGACGCTTCGTGCTGGACTCTCGCTCTTGAATCCGTTCGATGGTCTTGGCCAGCGCCGACTCCGCCAAGTCTTGGGCGATCTGAGCGTTGGAGATTCGAGTGCTCACGTTGAGATGATGAAAGGAGACGCCGGCCACGGTGAACCCCAAGGTCAGGATGAGGGCGGCGACGATGAGAGCGGAAGCGATTCCGGCCCCACGTGAGCCACGTGAGAGGTGACGTACTTTCATGGTTATGTGGAATTTCGACGAACTTGGAATTGATCCTGGCTTCAGACAAATTCCTTCACCCTTCAATGGAATCATAGCTTTAAGAATTCCGCAGAAACACACTGCGCACCAGTTCCATCGTGGCCCGCTTGGGCGTGTGGGGGAGATCCTTACCCATCTTCAGTGTGATGGAGAGTGGCTGGGCACTGAGAGTGGTGGTGGCGGAAGCGGCCGGTGAGATGACGAACTCGTCGACGTTTAAGGCCAGAAGCCGCTCTCGCCCGCTCTGACTTGAGGCGATCGATTGGATCTGAACCGAGGTCAGAATGTTAGGAAACGCGGTGGTGGGGGTGGTGACCTTTTGGGTTTCGACCTCAATACGTTTTCGGGTCGGGTCGTACGAGTAGACGTTGATTTCATCCGACCACACGCGCACTCCGCCACTGTCCACCGTCTGGATAGTGTTGACCGCCATAGCATCGACTGGACCGGTTTTAAGACTCACGCCCGCCGCGGTCGTTTTTTGCAAGTCGGAGGTCATGCGCTGCAAAGCTAGGATGCCTGCTTGCTGCAGTTCCACGCGGACGGCGCCTTCGGCGGAATAGCGCATGGCTGGAATCAGAGACTGGATCAAAACTCCCATCAGCAAGAGGGCCAGTCCACCCGCGATCAGGATTTCGGGTAAGGTGAAACCCCGGCGCCGGGTGAAAGCGCTTTGGCCTTGCCTAGCGTTTGAGGGCATGGATCCAGATTTCTCGTTTGACCGTATGTTCGAGTTGGCGAACTTTCCAAGTGACGTTGACCATGGCCCGCTTGAGGTATTTGGGATCGGAGGCGGGGTCAGTGACCGGTCCCACCTTGGTGGTGTAGCGATAGGCCGTGCCGTCGATGGTAATATCTCCATCAGGCAGAGCCTTCAGGTCCGCGAAGGTTTGAGCCCGGAACTGTTCGAGCAAGGAAGTGGCCAAAAGGTTGGCTTGGACCTCGGACTCACTGCGGCGCACGGCGGTCATAGCAGCCGGGAAGAGGTTGAGAACAAATATCAGAATCATCGAGACGATAAAGCTCGTCACGATGGTTTCCAGTAGGGTGAAGCCGCGACGGATCATTGGACGGCCCAATGCAGAACCTTCATACGGTCGGCCAAGCTGAGGAAGTCGCTGAGGTCTAGGGAGAAGATGGATTGGCTCAAAGTCTCCCCAGTCGTTTCGGTCTTCGTAGATTCCCCTCCATCGCTATCTGAGACGGTCTCCCCAGTTTCGTCGACTTCGGCGATGGTCATGGTATACTCTCCATCGAGAACGTAACGACCATCGCTTGTGTCTGGCTTTCCCTCCGAGTTCATATTGGCCGCCCATTTTGCCCAATCGTCCTTTTGTGGATCGCTCAACGGTTGTCCTCGGGCTGTCTCTATGACCATAATCAGCTGGTCTACACTCGTAAACTCTTGCAGGTGGCCAACTTCGTTGATCGCTGTCTTGATTTTAGCAAAAAGTCGGAACTCATGATTTCCTTCTCCCTTCGCCAGCCCCAGGGCCCTACGAGGTGCTCCTAATAGCCCCCCGTAACCTGGCGAAGCACTTGCGGAGGATGATTTGGTAGTCATTGTCGTCGTTTCAAACCCGATTTTCGAATGCTCTCCTTTCTCGTAAATCTTCACATTCCGCAAGTCCGCCTGTTCAGTCCCATCATTGTTGGCAACGAATACCCCAACTAGGGTGAGGTTCTGAGCTTTCAGATTGCCCTCGGTGTAGATGAGGCCTTCGTAGCGAGCGGCGTCAGCCGAGCCCGCTCCGCCGTCGATGCTGATGTCGCCGCCAGCCACTAAGGCTGTGAGGTTGTCAGTGGAGAGGCGGCCCGTACCGCGCACGTCGATGCTGCCCGTGGCCACCACGGCGCCTTTGCCGCTCAGGCCACCGGAGATCTTGAGGTCGCCTTCCACAAAGAGCACGCCTCCATCCAAGGTGAGACCGTTGGTGATGATGAGGGGTGTTGAGGGGTTGCTGTACAGCGTTTGTCCGTCGAGATGAAGAGCGTTTTCCACCGAACTCAGGCTGGTGTTGGTGCCCGAATCCGAGGGGTCTGGTCGGTAACTGGCAATGTCGACATCAGGCAGTTCCACAGTACCTGCGAAGGTTCGTGTCTCCCCGTCAACGGTGGTTTCACTGTGGCTGAGGTCGACTCCCGAAGCCGACTGCAGGTCTCCCTTGACCGTGTTCGTCCCAGAAAAGCTGATGGCGGTGGACCCGACGTCGGAGTTGGTCACCAGGTGTCCGGGCATCAAGTCGTTGGGGTCGGGAATGCCGTTGGGGGGCAATTCGGCTCCATCGCGCAGAGCAGCGACCAACAGATTTGTGCCCCGGATGCTGCCTTGAGAGGCGACGGAATAGGGGAATCGCGGCACATGAACCATAGCCTCCACCCGACGCTCCACTCCGTTACAAACCCCGTAGCCCACCAAGTAGACGGCCTCGGCCGGAATCTGTCGGCCGTTGGCTGAGGACATCGCACTGTCCGATGTTAAGTTGTTCACTGAAGGCGTCAGTTGAAAATCTCTAGACTCTAAATCTTTGGCGTCAAATGAGACCAGGCCGAAGGCGTTTTCGGGGGCGCCCTCGGTGTGAA